>NZ_JCATZO010000001.1:0-446309 GCF_059694525.1 Pradoshia sp. TA40_28 | reverse complement strand
AAGCATAAGACGAATACTCGGAGGGAGGGTTCTTCTCCCGCAGAGTATTTGCTTATGACTCGAGCTCCTAGGAGTCGAAGCTGGATTGCACAAAAAACTGAAGCGATTGTAATAGAGGAGCATAGGGCTAAGCACGCAGAACTCTGCGTGCTTTATTTTTACTTTTTTATTTTCTATACAGGCTATGAGAGTATTTACTTCTTTCCTTTTACTTGTCTTCCCACCCTAATTCCTTTATAAATTTCTTCTTTTTATACACTCTCTTGCAACATAAACTAAACCCACGTATCTCCTCTGTGCAGAACATTCAATGTTTAAACCAAAATATGTTAAAATCATCATATTGAAAATGATCTTCTTGTCTTAGCAAGATAATAGTCAGGCCATGGTACAGAAAGGGGATAGTAATGAATAGTCCAATAGGAAGAAAAAAGAGGACAGAAAAAATGCTAAAAGATATGGGAATCCCTATAAATCAACAGCTACATACATTAGAGAGTACATATAGCCTGAGCTTAAAAACTATAGAAGAGGTGATTGACCGAATCCTAGCCATCACTATTGTATCGGCTAAAGGCAGCGGTGCACCTGATGAAACAATTAGTACTTTCATAGATCTCTACAATGCGAAAGAATTATTTTCTCCGGACGAAAAAGATTTCATTGAGGATGAAGATCCTGACCAGGATGAATACAATACCTACTCCTGGAAAATCGAATGTAACTCCGTCCTGCTATGGGCCATCAATCTCGTTCCTGATTTACCTTTTCCGCATACTTTATCCGATGTAGAAAAATTATATGACCTTGTCTTGGATTCTACAAAGGAAGAACTCTTGGAACGTGCTTCCTATCGAGATAAAAATGAAATTCTCGATGCACTCGATCTTTTGTATCGACTTCATTGGGCTATACTTGAAACTCGTATGAATAATGAAGAATTTCCAATCGAAATAAGTCCCGGCGTTGTTTATGAGAGACGCTATGCTCTAAATTGGTTGGTTAATAGCCTTGATGAGGAATGGGATGATATATCAATGGATATAATCTAAACTTTGCTAAATTCGATTGATGAATGAAACGGGGATGTCATAGACTTCCTCTCCGTCTCTACTTAGGAACTAACCATATCCCCTCCATTTGGATGAAGGATTTGCCCTGACATATAGCTAGAATCATCTGATGCTAAAAATACATAGCTGGTGGCTATTTCAAATGGCTGGCCCGCTCGCTTCATCGGTACCTCAGGAGTTTTTGTACCAAAAGTCATCACTTCTTCAGCTGAAAATGAAGACGGAATCAGCGGTGTCCAAATGGGTCCCGGGGCTACACCATTTACCCGAATTCCTTTTTTGACTAAAGATAGGGAAAGCGAACGTGTAAATGTAACAATCGCTCCCTTTGTAGCTGAATAATCCAATAATTTAGGATGGCCATTATAAGCAGTTACCGAGGCTGTATTAATAATGGCAGCCCCTGGTTGTAAATACGGCAGTGCAGCTTTCACCATAAAGAAATAAGAATAGATATTGGTACGAAAAGTTAAATCGAGTTGTTCCTCGGTAATATCTTCAATTCGTTTTTGAACAAACTGGACAGCATGATTATTGACCAGGATGTCGATCTTCCCAAATTCGTCCAGGCATTGACGAACTGTAGCCACTGATAGATCCTCATGAGTCAGATTACCACATATAAGCAGGCACTTTACCCCTAATTTTTCAATCCTCTCTTTTGTTTCTTCGGCATCTTCATGCTCATACAAATACACAATAGCAATATCTGCCCCTTCCTTCGCGAAAGCATAGGCTACCGCTCTTCCGATACCCGAATCTCCTCCTGTAACAATAGCTGCTTTCCCTTGTAGCTTTCCGCTCCCTTTGTAATAAGGATTTTCCGAAATGGGCCTTGGAGTCATCACATGTTCTAAACCTGGATGCTGCGTTTGATGTTGAGGAGGAAATGCAATCGGCACATCTTTGCAATACTGTTTATGCCCTAAAAATTTATAGTATGGATACATACATTTTCTTGCCCCCTTATTTTTTCCTTCTCTATTATGCGTATAGGAAAAAAGTGTCCTATATTCGCCTAAATGGTTATATATTTATTATCTTAGAAGATGGCTATGCTTTCTAAAACCTGAGAAAATCAACCTACCTACAAAAAAAGACACCCGATAGGGGTGTCTTACCTTGAAATTCTTTTTACATTATTAATAACAAATCCGCTCTTTGGATAGGTTGGGATTCTAGACATACTGATGGTTAAATCCTGATCAGGTACATCATACTCAATACCTTTCACGAGAAAATCAGTGGTTGTTTGCATGATTTTGACGGTTGCCCATTCCCCGGCGCACCTGTGACCTTTATCATAATCTCCACCACCCTGTGGAATATAGCCGAACGGACTGCCTTTCCAGTCGCTGAATCGTTCAACCTTAAATGTGTCAGGATCATCCCATTGATACGGATGATGATTTGTTCCATATAGATCCAAAAGAACTAAAGTTCCTTTTTTAAATGGATACTCATTCCAATAAAAATCTTTCCGTACCCTGGCACCTAAAAATGGAGCAAAAGGATAGTAGCGACGCACTTCCTGTACAAACATTTTGTTGTAAACTTCATTGTTTGTTTTCAATATGTTATGTACTTCAGGATAATTATGTATCGCCAAAGCACAGAACACGACAAAATAACAGTTAGCTACGATAGGCCTTATGATATTGATCAGTTCAACCGCCGCTACTTCCGAATCCAACCATTCTCCGTTCAAATCACGATGATTAGCTATAATATAAAGAGCAGTATCTGGCTGGGGACTAAGCTTTCCTTCACGTACTTGTTCAATTAGATTGGCGATCCATTTATCAGACTTTTTGCGTGCCCTTCTTCCCTTTTGGTATCTCGGTCCCACTCCACCAATAGCATCAACTAAATCAAATAGGTCTTCCGCTCTTTTTTTAACTTCCTTCTCTTTTAAAGGAACTCCTGCCCACTCGCAGGCAATTCGGCACAGAACTTCTGTGGATTCTTCCAGCAAGGTCACCTTTTTGTTATTTTCCCACTTCGGAATAACGGACTCCCACTGTTTCTTAGTAATTTCCTGGAGTTTGTCCAAGCTTTGATGAGTCATAATCGACATAAACATCGCTTTACGATGGCGGTGTTCCTCGCCATCCATTGTTTGCACACCGTTTTCACCAAAAAGGGATTTTTGAATTCTCTTTGGAATGGCAGGCTTACGAATAAATCGATCTTCATCATAGAAAGCTCGTGCTGCTTCTTCTCCAGTTATGCAAATAACCTTCTGTCCAAGAAGGCGAGTCTGGAATATATTCGAATTAAAATGCTTTCGCCTGTTAGAAATAAATTCATACCCTTCAGAAAGTAGGGTAAGCGTGTTGTCTACTGTTTTTTCACGAGGAATTTCTTTTACAATTTTCATGCCAACAGCCCCTCATTTAAAATTATCCTTAATAAATTAGGATACCCAGCTGATAAGTATATAAACATACTATTCACGCAAGTTTATTCCACAATAGAATGGTAAGAAAATCAGAGGTTATGGTTTATCCCCTCATTCATGATAATAAAATAATATTTACAATATCTGTAAATCTCTAGATCATTTTCCGATATAAACATATCTGATATTTTTTAATCCCTTAAATAAAGTTAAATAGACAACTTTCCCTTTTACACAAAGCTAGCCATTTTATTCATGGTATCTGTTAGCTGTAATCGAAATCTAATTGCTCAAAAAACGCAAGGAAGACCCATTCCTTGCGTTTCTGCGTGACTCTATTCATTCCATTTATATAAATCCTCGATCGTTACGTTTTCTTCTGTATAATTCGTCAACGTGTTAATCAAGATTCCATCATATCCGTTATATGAGTGCCATGTACATACCCATCCAGCTTCGTCAGCATAACTTATCATAATATCGTAACCGTCGTATTAGCCCGATAATTGCGATACCGATTGAGTGATATAATCAGCGACCTCTGCCATATGTCCAGCGTGATTGATGTTTACGTTCACGGTAAATTTTCCGTTGAAATACCGGACACATAATCATCAATGTATTTTGCTATATCTTCTGGATAGTCATTGACCATTTCGTCCATCTCTGACATTTCATCCACTTCGGACACTTCCGTTTCTGTGCCGCTATTTCCGCATCCACATAAAAGCATGACTATAATCAGTAGTGGGATTAAGAATATTGATTTCTTCATATATACCTCCTTTTCGTATTTCATTATATGGATATGGACGGAAAATTCAATGCTTTTTCGACAGACAAAAAAACCGCCCATAAGGGCGGCTTGATTACCTATATATGCTTATTCTTCTTCAATTATATTTGTAAACCACTCGTCCATTCTTGCTTTGTACGCTTCCATGCAATCACAAGATTTGGTATCGGAAAATTCATGATTGAACAACTAAATGGAAATACCGAGTCTCTCAACGAGAGTAAGAAGAAAAATCGAAGCAGAATTATTTTCCAAAATTATCTATCTATTTATTATTTTTATACCAGTGATGAAATTTCACTACGACCTCTACTGGGACATCAGATAATGAAGTAATGACAAGCGGCTTCGAACGATTGGTAAATTCCAATGTAGCAACATCAAATTTACGTTGCAGCCATGAATATCTGATTTGAACTTGTTGGATATTCTTACGCTTTGTTAAAAAGGTTTCTGTAACAAGCCCTCCATTTCGCACTTGAATGAATGTTTCATTCTGCAAATAGCTCGTGAATTTATAATTAAGAATGCGAAGAATCAGCTCAATGGTGAACACACCGACGGCCAACCATACCCACTCTTTCTTAACTGTAAAGAGGCCGATTATAGCTGCGATGGTCCAGTAATAGGGGCGAATAAGCCTCAAGCCTAATACCTTCTTAGGCAACTGAATCATTTTTTCCTCAATATGATAATCTGGTAATAATTTATTTGTTAATAAATACGCTTCCTGCTTAGGTAAAAAAGGATAAAGCGAACTAATTTCCTGTTCCTTACTCTCTGTTTGGCCGGCACTTACCACCTTAACCTCGGCCATTCCCAATATGCGCTTGATTAAAGACTGTTTTATCGTAATCGCCTGAACCCTGCTTTTTTGTATAGAAAATGTCGTTCTGTTTAATACTCCTTTAGAAATATAAATCCTCGTGTCATCGCCTGCTATTTCGTAATCTCCATATTTTATAACAGTTTGGATATAGCCAATTCCAAAAGAAAGAAGGAGGGCAATCACAGCTAATGGAATCAATAATTCTAAATGATCCATAAAGTACGTATAGACTGTTTTAGTGGATTTCTCCACATCAAAGAAATCATCTATATTTGAGTACACAGCTGCAATAAGAGGAATAATAGCTAGAAAACTGAATGAAGTTAACGCTGCTTTTAGATTATCTTTTTGAGTAGAACGGAAATAAATATTTTTTTCATTGATCTCTTCTTCCGTCTGATCATCCACCCGATTGGAATTTTTCTTTTGAACAAACTCAAGTATTCGATCCGCTTCCTCTAAACTGACAGCCGCAAAGGTTAAAGTAGAGTCATCATCCGTAGTACCTGTTTCTAGTTTAATAGATGTCAAACCCAGAAGCTTATGAATAAAGTTTGTTTGGATATGATGATCCTGAATACGCTCATATGTTGTTGTACGCAACTTTTTTACAAACACACCCTCATGAAGAACAATCGCTCCTTCTTTTAACTCATATGTACTTGTATACCATTTTAAAAGAATGTATAAGAGGCCACAAACAGCAAAAACCCAGAAAGCATATCGTGCCCATACTATCCATCCAGTATCCGTATCCGCCTGTAATATAAATAAAAAGAGGATCACAAAAAAGAGACTTTTAATAAAAGAACCTATTTCTAATAGAATCCAGGCAGGATGTTGTCTTTGGAATTGATTCATAGCTCCTGCTCCATCCCTTTTTCATCTATATCTTTAACCTTGGCAAAAATCGCAATTTGCTCCCGTAAGGCAATTGCCTGTTCAGCCGGAATCGCAGGAATCGTATGATTGGTAGTCGTCGTTCCTATTTCAACATCATAAAGCTTGTACTTACGCAATAATGGCCCTTGATGTGTCGATACATATTCTACTTTAGTCATCGGAATCACTAAATGCCTTTCGATAAAATGTCCATGCTTCAATTGGATATATTCCTCGTCTATTTCATATCTCCATGTTTTATATTTAAAATAAGGCTCTATAAGAATAGAGTAGATAGCCGAGAATACGGTTAAACCAAAAAGCACAATTAATCCATATGTAATCCACGTCTTCCACTCATACATTTCAGATAGATACCATAATACACCGAGTATAAGGAGAGTAATCCCATGTCCAAATATATTGGCCAGCCTCCAAACCAATATACTCTCCTTCGAGATTCTCTGTGTTGGTTCTTGAATCGGTAAATACATTACCCCACATCCCTGCCTGTCTTTTACTATCTTTACGAAACGATAGATCATTAGGTTCCAACAAACTACTTGTTGCCCTATCCCCTTATTTCGACAAAAATTCTTTTATTCCTTTCAAAAAAACAAAAAACCCGGTATCTAGCCGTACCGAGTTTTACTCTATTAAGTTTATCCTTGCTTGATTGAAATACTGCATTTCGCCTGTAACTCTTCACCTGCAGGTAAATGAACAAGTCCATCTTCTTGGTCAAATCCGTTAGGAAGCGCCATCCACGGTTCAAGACATATATATTGTTCCGGCCGTTCTGACCATACAACAATAGTAGTAAAGTGATGGCTACAATCTACTTCTATCGTGTCTTTGTTATGACTTAGACTAGATATCCCACTGGATACCGGATTAAATAGTTTAGCATCCCGAATCGGTAAATCATTCAGATTATCCTCAAATGGTTTTGTTAAGCCATCTTCATTATCAACATATCGGGTAGCCGGGATACTATAGTGGCTGATTGAGTGATTCGCAATAAAATAGGGATGAAAACCGCTATAGAATGGCATGGTTTCTGATGATAAATTTTTGTAAGTTTGATTAATAGTTAGCTTTCCATTTTCTAATTTATACGTAAACTCAAGAGAGAAATGAAAAGGGTATTGTTCTAAGGTTTCTTCGTCATCCCGCAAATGTAAGGTGGCCCAATTAGAAGCTTGATCGACTACATCCCAAGCCTTATTTCGAGCAAACCCATGCTGACGCATTATATAGGTATTTCCTTTTAATTGATACTCATTGTTCGGTATTGGACCACAGATTGGAAACAGAACCGGGTTACCTCCGCGGATATTTTTTGTTGGATCTGCGAATGTCTCCTCCTGCAGGTATAATATTTCTTTTCCGTGAAGAGTAAGCTGTAGTAAGATCCCCCCTCTTTCCGGGCATAAAATTGCTTTTGAATTTGTAGCTTTCTCCGTTAGAACGATTACTTGATAACCCGCCATCGTATCCATAGCCATTTATTACACTCCTTGAACAATAGTTGATCGATATTTGTGAATTATAACACAATTATAATGGACTTTGATTACTAATCAATAAAAACCACAGTTTCATTAGCAATCAATCATGCTAAGAAACTGTGGTTTTAAGAATTAATCTTCTACTATATCTTTACGATTTTTCTTAAACAGCTTAGATAGTACTTCATATACAATCGGTACAATCACCAAGGTTAAGAGTGTTGAACTTATCAAACCGCCAATTACGGTAATAGCAAGATCTTTTGAAACAAGACCTCCGCCACCATCGCTGAGTGCCATTGGGATCATCGCACCAATCGTCGCAATGGCTGTCATTAAGATTGGACGCAGCCTTGTTGCTCCTGCCTCTAGGATTGCTTCACGCATCGTCAGTCCTTCGCGTTCCATATGAATGATTCGGTCAACCAATACAATGGCATTTGTAACGACAATACCAATCAACATTAACAGACCCATCATAACGGATACAGAAATCGTTTGTCCGGATAGATATAATCCAACAAATGAACCAATTACCGCGAATGGCAAGGAGAACAGAATCGCAAATGGAGCTAATCCTTCACGGAATGTGACGACAAGGATAAAGTATACAATCGCTACAGCCGCAATCATAGCCACTCCAAGCTGTGTAAAGGTCTCAGTCATATCTGCTGCAACACCAGAAACCCCAGTCGTTACACCTTTCGGTAAATCAAGTTTATCTACTTTTTCATCTGCAGCACTTGAAGCCTTAGATACATCTTCACCAACTATTGTTCCTGATACAGTCGCATAATACTCACCCTCAGAACGAGCTAGTGTATTAAGAGTCGTTCCTTCTTCAACTTTTACAAGCTCAGATAACGGCATTGCAGTACCCTGCGCAGTCGGTATTTGTGTTTTCAGTAACTCATCCATTGACTTCGGATCAGCTTTCGCTTCACGTTGGACAATGACATCAATATCATTGCCATCATTTTCAACGGTCGTTAATACTTCTTTTTGATCAGATGCATTTAACGCCATGACAATTTGACCAGTTGTTAAACCATATTGCAGGACGTCCGCCTGATCTACTTTTAACACATGCTCTACATATGGATCTTCGGCATCAGAAGTGACGTCTTCCAATTTATCCACTTCTCCAAGCGCACCTTTCACTTGTTTCACAGCATCCTGTAGATCATCCAAGTCTTTACTGTAAATAGTGTAGCTTACTTCATTAGATGACATACCACCCATAGACGCAAAGTCCTGAAGTTTCCACTCACCTGATTGGCCTAGATTAAGTAAATAATCTTCAACTTTTTCTTTTTCTTCACTGAAGTTTTCCATTTCAGGATCAAAGATTAGGAACATTAATGCCCCTCCAGCACCGCCGCCCATTGCTGTCGCTGCCATATCAGCTGAATCAGTATCATTCACAGACATCTGGATAGTATCAATATCCTTGTGTTTCATTAATTTCTTTTCAACTTGCTCGATATTTTTTAATGTTTCTTCCTGTAACTCACCTGTAGCTGGAGTGTAAGTCACATACATCGTTTTCTCTTCCTGAGATCCCATAAAGCTGAATCCAATTAACGGTGTTAAGGCAATTGAACCACCTAATAAGACAACAGCAATGATAGAAGTAATGACTTTATGGTTCAGTGCTTTAGCCAATACACCTTTATACCAGAGTGCCAGTTTACCAACTTCTTTATGATGACCTTCTTTTTTCTCACCATATAGACCTTTTCGGAATAAGAAGTGAGATAACGCCGGTACAATTGTTATGGCTACGATTAACGAGGCAATTAAAGCAAATGACATCGTTAAAGCAAACGGCATAAACAATTCGCCTACCATACCACCAATAAAGACCATTGGGGCAAATACGGCGATTGTCACTAATGTGGAAGATAAAACCGGCTTGAACATTTCAAGCGTTGCTTCACGTATTAGTGCACGCCCTCTTAGCTTCTCTTCTTTCAAATGCATTCTTCGATAAATATTTTCCACTACGACAATGGAGTCATCAATTACCCGTCCTATCGCAACGGTTATCGCACCAAGTGTCATAATATTTAATGTTATATCCATCCAATTCAAGAGCAATAATGCCATGAGAATGGATACTGGAATAGAGATAATCGATATAATGGTAGATTTAAGATCTCGCAAGAATAACAAGATAACTAGAATCGCGATTAATCCGCCAAACAACGCTTTTTCAATCATTGTAAATACAGAGTCCTCGATTGGTTTACCCTGATCAAGGGTTACATCCATCTTCAACCCGTCGATTGCTTTTTCCTGATCGTTAATGAGATCCTTAACAGCATTCACAACGGTTACTGTATTTGCTTCTTGTCCTTTAACAATTTGTATCGCTATAGCATCTTTTCCGTTGGTACGCGAAACAGACTCTACTTTACCAACCTTTTCAATTTCTGCTATGTCACTTAATTTTACAAACGGCGTTGGATTCTCCGCAGATGGCGTTACCGGGATCACCATGTTTTTCAGGTCATCAACCGTTTTAAGTTTACCATCTACATAAACCGCTTCTTCGCCTTCTTCAAATTCATATAGACCAAGCGAAAGTTCCATATCGCTCGCCTGAATCATTTCCTTCACCTTGTCTTCAGTCAGTCCCAATGACTTCATCTTTTCCTGATTGTAAGTGAAGTTAACTTCTTCTATATGTTGTCCTGTAATAGTTGCAGAAGCGACACCATCAATATCTTCAATCTTAGGCAGGATTATATCTTCAACTGTAGATGTTAAATCTACAATATCCTCTTCCTCACTGCTGATGGATAGGGATAAGATCGGCATCATATTCATACTGATTGCCATAATGGATGGCTCTTCAGCATCCTCCGGCATTTCCACTGCATCTATGGCCGATTGCAATTCACGTTTTTTCTCATCCATATCTACCCCGTACTCATACTCGACCTGAACCTGAGATACGCTGGATGATGAATTGGAGTATACTGCATTAACATCTTCAAGACCTTCTATAGCCTTCTCCATTGGAATGGAGACTTCATTCATTACCTGCTCTGGAGCAGCACCAGGATATACGCCCATTACGATTAAATAGGGAATAGATATATCCGGAATAGATTCCATTTTCATTCTTGTGCCTGAATAAATACCTGAGGCTGTGATAATGATGGTTAATAACCAAACAGCCAGTTTATTTCCTAAGACAAAATTGACTAACCCCTTCACCCTTACACCTTCCTTTAATTAAAAAAATTCGAACGATTGACTCAATTCCTACATTTATTTATAATAATGACTGGTTGGTCAGATGTCAACTAATGTAAAGGGGGGCGGCATGGTTAAAAAACAGTTAATAATGGAGAAAGCTTTTGAGCTTTTCGCAGAAAATGGGATTGAAGCAACTTCTGTTCAACAAATAACAGATGTATGCGGGATTTCAAAAGGGGCGTTCTATCTATCTTATAAGTCAAAGGATGAATTGGTTTTCGCACTGATTGATTACTTCCTGAGCGATATGGCTGCCAATATTGAACAATCGGTCAGCGAGTCTAATTCCTCTGAAACATTACTCTATCATTTTTATTATAATATTTTTAATGTATATCAAACTCATTCTAATTTTGCCAAGGTTTTAATAAAGGAACAATTTAATACCTGCAGTATGGAGATATTTGAGCAGTTATCCAAATACGATCATTTTTTAAATTCCATTATATTCTCCATCATAGATCGTCAATTTCCTGATGTGGATGATTCTATGCGGCCAGATTTAGTTTATACCATCAAAAGTTTTTCAAAAATGTATGCAGAATTATTTTTTATATCTAATTATCCTTTTGAGCTAGATCTTGTATGCCAATCTTTAGTTGAAAAAGTGACCATTTTATCCAAACAAGCAACCATACCGCTTATTTCAGCTGAATATCTATCCTATACAAGTTCAAAATCCCTAGTTCCCTCCAAAGAGGAATTGATGAATTTACTCAACGTTAAAAAGGATGACATAGCAGATTTAACCATACAGCAATCATTGGAACTATTAAAAAACGATTTACTGAATCCACAGTATCCTGAAGCAATCATTCATGGTCTTTTGAAGAATTTAAAATCAAATTCACACAGTAAGTGGACAGCCTATTTATATGAACTATATGTAAAGTCCCTTGATTAAATATTTATATTGAACTTATATATCAAATCCCAACTGCCGTGAGCATGCTTGGGATTTTTTTACTTAATCTAAAAAAAATCCACCTATCAGTTTTCGCATTTCTCCCCTTTAAAAAGCACTATATATTCTCAATATTGTTTATTATCTCCTGCGATATTGCAGTATAATAATAGAATAAGATGTATGAACCAAGGAGGATTTTGGCATTTGAAGGATCTAGGAAATGGTCTTTACACCATATTGGAATGGATAACTAGGTTTGCCTATTTAAATTTATTATGGATTGTGTTTACTCTAGCTGGTGCGATTCTATTCGGTATATATCCCTCAACAACCGCCATGTTTGCAGTAATGAGAAAATGGCTAAGGGGTCATTCCGATTTACCGGTATTCAGTACCTTTTGGTCTTATTACAAAAAAGACTTTTGGAAAAGTAATCATTTAGGAATTTATGCTTCCATCATCTTTCTATTCATTTTTATTGATCTATTTTACATACAATCCGGAGCAAGCGAGCTTATGACATGGACTCACATTCCGATATTTGTTTGTATCCTTTTATTTATCTTTTTACTATTCTATTTGTTTCCCGTTTTCGCCCATTATGAATTGCCCGTTCTCTCCATCTATAAACAAGCCTTTTTAATGATGTTAATCAGCCCGATTCAACTATTTTTGATAGCCATTTGTCTGGTCGCTTTTCTCTTTATCATCACCATCTTTCCAGCACTCGCCTTTATATTTGGATTTAGTTTCTATTCCTTTATTACCTCTTGGTTAGCTTCCACCTCATTCAGACGTTTGGAAGCTAAACAAAACACGAGTCAACAGGACAGATAAAGTAATAAGCACAAATGCTCTTTGAAGCATTTGTGCTTTTGCTCTCTCTTAATATAAACCGCTGTTCATGATCACTGTATGGTAATGAAATTGTCACTACACAAAGGGAGCGATGTTCATTATGACTAAAGATAAGGTAAAAGGCTTAATGGCTATAAGTATTTTGATAATCTTAGTGGGGCTATTTTTGCTTTTTAACAGTGTTCATTTAGGAATATCTCTCGCTGAAAATTGGCTATCCAATCAAGGAGGTGCAAATACTTCTTTGTACCATATAAGTACAAAAGGATATATAAATAATTTCTTTTGTTAAATGAAAAGAATATTTATAATAAATACATATCCTAGGGGTGCTTTGTTTGAGTAATCAACATAAAATACGGGAAATGGCTATCACCTTAAAAAGAAAAATAGTAGCAGCAGTTCTTAGTAGTTTAGTATTTACACTTATTCTATCAACGCCTGATTGGTTTGAAGGGGATGGCTTTTTTACTTTATACTATTTAAACTTTATGATTGTCATTACCTACGGCGTTATTACTTCCTCTTTTAGTGACTGGATTAGCAAGAAGATCACAAAAGGTACCTATTCCCGTGAGTTCACTTCCTTCATATTCCATTGTTTATTAGGATCTATCTTAGCAACTCTGGGTCTTATTTCTGCTATCTTATTCTTTATTGTTGACCGGATATTAAGAAAGGTAAAGATTGGATGGCCGTCCGTTATCATATCCTTATCAATCGTAGTGCTAGTATTTATCTTTTTGATGAATAGGTAGCTATAAGCGAAATAATTTTAAGAGTTATGCTGGTGTCAGTAATACAAATTAGGCTATAAGGATTAAGGTTGTTTTCATCATTTTCTATTTGCGATTTATGCAAACAGCCCCCCAAAAGATATGACTGTACATTTACTTAACGAAAGCATCTGATCGTTGAATAAGATATGCATTATTTTATTTTTATATTTACAAAAATCATACCACCAAAAGCCCATAACATATAAAATGCAAACACAAAATAAAAGTGATTAGGAAGTAAAGGAAAAAATGCAAATATAATGCCAAGCCCAATTAGATAGATACCTGAGTACTTAGCGACCTTCTTTTTGTCTTTTACTTGACCCTCTACATATCCAGCTAAAATCTGTATTTTTCCTTTTCCCCAAACGATATAAGCAAGCAAGAAATGAAATCCTGCAACTATCAGACCCACAAACAACGGCATTGTTTCTCCCCCTTTTCCTTTAATACAATCCTTTTTTAGATCTTTCCTTTTACTTTAAGAACAAAACTCGATTGTAAGCCATTAAAGCGTATATATATAAAATTTTTTATCCACATTTAAAACTAGGAAGTTCTCAGGTAAATCATTCAGATTTACACTTGTAAATCCGTTTTTTTCGTAAAATCTATGGGCAGCTAAAAATTGAGGTGTCGTTCCAAGATAAATAGTATGTATGGAACAGTCTTTTGCCCATTTAATTGCATGATTTAATAAAAGGCTGGCAGTCTTATATTTGGAACCTCTGTATTCTTTATCTACAAACATCTTTCTTAATGCCACTTGATTATTTCCTATATCAAAAAGACTGATTGTCCCAACTACTTTATCATCACAAACAGCCACCCAAAAGTTTCCGTTTCCCTTCTGGTAAAAATCTTCTATGGTAAACAAATCAGGTTGTTCATTCTTTGTTATGGGAATGTTATATTCTTGTTGCTGGATATGAAGAATTAATTCTACTACCTGAGCTTGATACTCTTTTGAATATGGTTTCACTTCGAGGGTTTTTTCCATTCATTTACACCACCAATTTTTCACTTATTACTTCACTTTACAGCAAAATATCTTTTGAAGAAGCCATCTCTGTAACATTACTATAAAATGAATATATGCTTATTTTATTGATCGACTATTACATGAATCTTAAAACAGATAAAAATGCAGCATACACCTCACAAAAAGATGTATGCTGCATTAGGTTTACCTAATTATCATTTATCCTTTAACTGCACTTGAAGATAATCCTTCGATTACTTTATTACTGAAGAAAATAAAGGCAAGTAATAGTGGAAGGAAACTAATAATTAATGTGGCACCAATTGCGCCCCAGTCTGTCATATATTGCCCAATAAAATTCTGTATACCAACTGTCAGCGTTTTATATTTATCAGAACTGATAAACGTATTAACAAATACGAATTCATTCCAATTGTAAATCATATTTATGATGACCGTGGTCGACATAATAGGCATGGACATAGGCAGGATGATGCGGAAGAACATCCGATTGATCGAGCTTCCATCAATAATGGCTGCCTCTTCAATTTCTCTTGGCAATGTCGTATAAAAGCCCATCAGGATCATCATCGTAATCGGTAAATTATAAGCCGTATAGGTGATGACAATAGACCAGGGATTATCAATTAAATTTACGTTCAAAAACATATTAAACAAAGGAATTAGCGCGGAATGAATTGGAATCATCAGGCCGATCATAAACAAGCCCAATACAAGTTTACTATATTTCCAATGCATTCTCGTAATCGCAAAGGTTGCCATACTCGCAAAAAGAACCGTCATGATAATGGCAACTCCTGTAATCCATATACTATTAAAAAAGTATAGCCCAATGCCTCCATCCCAAACCTTCAGATAGTTTTCCCATCTAAATTCAGATGGAAGGGCAAATGGGGAACCCGCAAAGATCTCCTGATTGCTCTTTAACGAAAACAGGAATAGCCATATTATTGGAAAAACCTGAAAGATTGCAACCAATCCCAAACAAATATATAAGACAATTTTTCCGAACCGAGCCATTATGTTTCCTCCTCTCTAGTATTGGATGTCATCCTTGGATGCGGTCAGTTTATTAACGATAAACGTCACAATTAAAGTAATGACGAGTAACAGGAATCCAATCGCACTCCCGTAACCAAAATTAGAGGTTGAGAAGGCCAATTTGTACATATAGGAAGCCATTACTTCACTCGATCCATTTGGACCTCCACCTGTCATAACATAAATAAGATCGAAATACTTAAGTGAACCAACAATAGCCAGTACTACTGTAACCTTTACAACTCCCATAATTAACGGCAGCTTAATTTTTAAGGCAATCTGCCAAGGAGTTGCGCCGTCTATTTTTGCTGCTTCAATTAAAGATTCAGGGATATTTTTTAGAGCTGCATAATAAATCAAAATATAAAATCCTGCATACTGCCATAAGATAGGGATAAAGATAGCATATAAAACAATAGATGTATCAGAAAGCCATAGAGGTGGATTTTCTACCCCAACCCAAGTCAAGATTGTATTCAATATCCCATTCGATGGATTGAACACCTTAATCCACAACTGGGCAATAGCAACTGAGGATAACAGCATGGGAATCAAATAGATTTTTCTTAATAAATCCGCACCCTTAATTTTGGAAGCAAGAATAAGAGAAATGGCTAAATAGATCACTAAACTTAATGTTGAAAAGATCGCCAGTAAAATGGAATGCCAAGCGCTGTCCCAAAATTTTGCGTCTTGGATTGCATTAATATAGTTCTCTAAGCCAATAAACTTCATGGATCCAATACCGTCCCAGTCCATAAGCCCATAATATCCCGTTAAAATTAAGGGAATAAAAATCAGTACACTAACCAATAACAAGGCCGGCAGGATATACATGGCTATAATCCACTTATTGGACATCACTTTATTCATAAAAATCCACCTCATCTATATGTAGGAAAAGGATTCATCAAATCCAAGATGAACCCTTTTCCCTTTATCATTTTACTTTGAAGAAAGTGCATCTTCATGCTCTTTTGCAAACTTCTCCGGAGTTGTTTCTTTGCCAAATAAAGATTGAATTTGATCCAAGTGAACTTGAGCTGCATCAGAGCTTAATTGTACATCCGCATATAAAGTAATATTGGTTGCTTTATTTAATTTCCCCAATACATCAACATACATTTGCGGCAGATCCAGCTTCTCAGCATCAATTTTAGTAGCTGGTATTACGCCGGCATCAGTAACAGATTTTTCACCCCACTGCTGAACAAAGTAAGATACGAAATCCTTCGCTTCTTCTTTTACATCAGACTCTTCAGAAACAAACAATCCGACTCCAGGGCCGCCAACATAACTATTCATATCCCCTTTTCCATCAACAGATGGGAAATCAAAGAATCCAACTTGATCTTTAAATTCCTGAGGTACATCCGGATTTGTTGTATAGTTTGGCAGATCCCATGTAGCTATTAGATACATAGCTGCCTGACTATTCATAAACATACTTTTTGCTTCTTCATCAGATAATCCGTTGAATCCGCTTACAAAAGCATTTGCATCAACTAATGTCTGTACTTTTTCAGCTGCGGATACGAGTGCAGGATCTTCAAAAGAACCTGTACGGTCAATCGCACCTTTCAAGGCTTCGGTTCCACCAATTCGATCTGCTAAGTACATATACCATAATGAACCAGTCCATTTGTCCTTATTACCTAGCGCAATAGGCTCCACTCCGTTTTTATCAAGAGTTTTTGCGACTTTTACTAACTCATCATATGTTTTTGGAACTTCTAGTCCATTATCCTTAAAAATCTTTTTATTATAGAAAACAGAGGCAATATTTAGCTCCAATGGAAGACCATATGTTTTATTATCGATTTGGTAAGCTTCTGTTGTTCCCGCTACAAAGGAGTCCTTTAAATCTCCTTCAATAACGTCATCAAGGGGGGCAAATTTTTTCCCTTCCACATAAGGCTGAAGGTATCCCGCGGACCAAGTCATCCCTACATCAGGAAGTTCATTGGAAGCAGATAAAACTTTTATCTTATCCTTATACTGTTCATTGCTTAACACTTCAAGCTCAACCTTAACGTCCTTATGTTCCTTCTCATAATCTGCAACGATATTCTTTACAATTTCATGGTGTTGTTTAGAACTGCCCTCTGGCCATAGATGCATAAACTTAATGACTTTCTTTCCATCAGAGTTTGACTTTTCAGTATCAGACGAACAACCTGCTAAAACTAAAAATATAGCCAAAAACCCGACGAGAAAAGAAAACGCTTTCTTTTTGTGCATGACTAAACCCCCAAAAATTTAATTTTACTTACCTAGTAAACTTAAATTTAGAATATCATGGAAAACTTTGTTTGTCTACTGGATAAACAAAGTATTAGATGTTACTATTAGAATAAAAGAGTATGAAATGAGGAAGACCAGTGAAGACATATAATCAACAGGTTGTTAAAAAAGAGAATAAATCATTGGTCATGCAAGTAATAAAGGAATTTTCTCCTCTATCACGAACGGATGTTGCCAATAAAACCGGTCTTAATAAGGGAACGGTTTCTTCATTAGTCTGCGAACTTATAGACGAACAGCTCGTATCAGAATCTGGTCCAGGGAAATCTAATGGCGGCAGACGACCTGTTATGTTGTTATTCAATGAAGATGCCGGCTATTCTATCGGAGTTGATATTGGAGTCAATTACATACTAGGGATCATCACCAATCTACAGGGAAAAATCTACAAAGAAAAACTTAAAAACTTTCACGATTTAACCTATGAAGAAATTAAAACAGAACTCTATGGAATGATTGATTGTATGATTGCCTCCATTCCTGATTGCCCCTATGGATTAGTGGGAATTGGCATCGGTGTGCCAGGGACAGTCGATACAGACGGGAAAATTTTGATGGCTCCCAACTTAAACTGGAAAAATGTCGATTTAAAAATTTTAGTTGAAAAGAAATACCGTGTACCTGTCAAAGTAGAGAATGAAGCAAATTGTGGAGTATATGGTGAGAAAAAATTCGGCATAGGGAAAGACTTCAAAAACATGATATACGTAAGTATTGGATTTGGTATTGGCGGTGGCCTAATTCTTGATAACCATCTTTATCAAGGTAACAATGGACTCTCAGGTGAGCTTGGCCACATGACAATTGAACGAAACGGAGAAAAATGCCGTTGCGGTGACCATGGCTGCTGGGAATTATATGCATCAGAAAGGGCATTAGTTAATCAGGCAAAAGTAGCGATGAATGATCCAACCATTACGCTCGAACACCTCATATACCTAGCAGAAAATGAGGACCCTGTGGCAATTGAATTATTCAATGAGATCGGGAAATCTCTTGGGATTGGCATTAATAATATCATTAATATATTCAACCCAGATCAAGTCATACTCGGTAATCGCCTGGCTGTCTGTGAAAAATGGCTGCATTCTTCATTAGTAGAAACGATTCAAAACCACTCCTTATCTAATCATCAAAGAGATTTACACATCCATTACTCAAGTTTAGCGAGCCACTCATGCGCTCTCGGCGTCGCTGCTTTTTCAACCGAACATTTCTTAAACAATGATTTATACCATCAAAATACTCAAACCTATCCATTGGTGCATCAAAATTAGCGTCTTTCTTTTGCTAAGTCAGCCCAGTCTTCACCACTGTGAAAGCGCTCTATTTTTTTATATATAAAGGAGGATATACTAATGAAAATCCAAAACCCTATTTTGACTGGCTTTAATCCTGACCCAAGTATTTGTAGAAAAGACGATGATTATTATATTGCCGTTTCTACGTTTGAATGGTTCCCTGGAGTTGGCATTTATCATTCAAAGGATTTAAAAAATTGGACGTTGGTATCCCGACCATTAAACCGGTTAAGCCAATTGAATATGATGGGCAATCCCGATTCCGGCGGGATATGGGCTCCTGCTCTCTCAATCCAAGACGGACAGTTTTGGTTGATTTATACGGATGTAAAAGTGACAGACGGCCAGTGGAAAGACAGCCATAACTATCTCAGTACATGTGAATCCATTGATGGCGAATGGTCTGATCCCGTTCACCTTAATAGCTCAGGGTTTGATCCTTCCTTATTTCATGACGATGACGGCAAAAAATATCTTGTTAACATGGTTTGGGATCACCGTCTTGGAAACCACGCTTTCTATGGGATTGTTCTTCAGGAATATAGCGTTGAAGAGAAAAAATTGATTGGTAGCAAAAAGATCATTTTCAAAGGAACAGACATTAAGTTAACAGAAGCTCCGCATTTATATAAGTGGAATGGCTACTATTATCTTTTAACAGCCGAGGGTGGAACAAAATATGACCATCAGGCAACCATAGCCCGTTCAAAAACAATTGATGGACCTTATGAAGTTCATCCAGAAAATCCATTGATTACATCGTTTCCATATCCAAGAAACCCCTTACAAAAAGCGGGCCATGCTTCCATCGTTCACACACATACAGATGAGTGGTTCTTAGTCCATTTAACCGGACGCCCTCTTCCTAAAGAAAATGATGCATTGCTTGATCCAAGAGGATTTTGCCCACTCGGCCGTGAAACAGCGATTCAACGATTAACCTGGGAGAACGATTGGCCCTATGTAGTGGGCGGTAATCAGCCTTCCCTCGAAATAGATGGACCTAATATGGAAGAAGTAAAGTGGGATAAAGATCCTGAAAAAGATGATTTTAACGAAAAGTCATTACACCTTAACTTCCAAACATTACGGATTCCGCTGGGAGAAGATATTCTCTCGCTAGATGATCGCCCAGGACATTTACGCTTGCACGGCAAAGAATCACTCACTTCAAAATTCACACAGGCTTTTGTGGCAAGGCGCTGGCAGCATTTTAACTTTACCGCTGAAACAAAGGTGGCCTTCCAACCGGAAACATTCCAGCAGGCTGCAGGCTTAGTAAACTATTACAATACGGAAAACTGGACCGCTCTTCAAGTTACATGGCATGAAGAAAAAGGAAGAGTTCTAGATTTAACGGTATGCGATAATTTTACCTTTGAACAACCGCTCAGAGGTAAGGAAATTCCAGTACCTGATCATGTTGAGTATGTTTATATAAAGTCCGAAGTCCAAACAAACACCTATCGCTATGCTTACTCATTTGGCGGGGAAACCTGGACAGAGATTCCGATAACCTTCTATTCACATAAACTATCGGATGATTATATCCGAGGCGGAGGATTCTTCACCGGAGCCTTTGTAGGCATGCAATGCCAGGATACATCTGGTGAAGGAAAGCATGCGGATTTTGATTATTTTACGTATAAGGTCAACGAGTAATTTTTGTAAGATAGTAAAGGAGGATATCCATGTTGGATATCCCCTTTTTCTTTATAAAGGCAAAATTCCCTTCCCTAATCGAATGATAATTTGGTGGAACTTTATACAAAATCTCCAAAATATATCTCCTATGTTTAAGTACTTACTATTTTAGGCAATGGTTAAGGACAAGGAGGTTTATTATGGATACGTTTTTATATATATTATTTGCTATTTTTTATGCTGGATTACTCGTTATGATGCTAATGTCCATCAAAAAAAGCGGCATTGGGATATTATCGAATGTACTAATCCTAGTTATTTTCGCACTCCTATACGACAATAGTGTCCTCGCCATTGGAAAATGGATTGGCAAGGGAAATGTTTTAGAGAATTTAAATGCTGCTCGCTTTTGGATGCATGCGATTTTTACCCCATTGTTAATTTTATTTTCTTGGGATGTACTCAAGCAAACCAGGGTGAAGTGGGTAAATACAACTACAGCCTTACTCGTTACTGCTGGATTTACGTTGATTGCGGTGTTAATAGAGCTTTTTACGGTTGTGTGGAATCTTTCGCTAAAAGCAGAAGAACGTTATGGTATTTTAAGCTATTCTTCAACCAATTCACCACAAGGGCCGCCAATCATGATTTTAATGGTCACCTTCGCCCTACTTGTTTCCTCCATTATCCTTTGGAAAAAGACTGGCTGGTACTGGATGTTCGTAGGAACTGCCCTTATGACAGCAGGAAGTATGATTGATATCCCTATTAAAAGCGACGCAATCACCAATGCATTTGAATTGATTTTGCTCATATCGCTAGTGTTTACAAAAAGGTTTCAGGATCAGCAAAGGTTCGCATTAAATAATCCTATTTAGCTTTGAATAACTAAACAAACCAAGCTGAGCTCATCAGCTTGGTTTGTTTATTCAAGAGAAACTATCCTACTGCTCCTTCATTTCAATGAAGGTATTTTTATTCCTTTATAGAAACAAGCTAGATGGTATTTATTTTAAATTTGGTATCAAAAATAGTCTCTCATACTCTTAGTCATGTCATCCAGCCTTGCGGATGGTAATGCGCCAATTACTGCCCGTATGAATGCGATAGGTATCAGCAAAGGACTTCTGATTGAGGGCGAGTCCCAAATTATCAAGCGAATTAACATACAGAATGGCTTCCTCTAATGCACTGTCTGCAAAAGACCTGCCATAGACGACCTCTTCCTCATACTTCACTGTTCCATCATTCTCAATTTGAACCCAGACTTTCTCTCCCAATGAGATTTCTAATTTCATAAACAGCTCTTTTGAAATATTCGTCCACAGATTCCCAAACCGAATATCAAGAATTTCAATAATACCTTTGATTTTATCGTTATGTATAAATGCCTCATAAAGAGGAAATTCAACAAGGGAATCCACCGGAATTTCTGGACCTACTTCCTCATATCCAATTACTCCGGATGCAATCCTAGCCCCTGTATACGCATAAACATCGCGTCCGTGGAATGTGTACGATTCTCCCGAACGCGGCAATCGGTTTACCTTTTCATCGATTAATCTAGCATCCGTGATCCCAATTTTATTATGGATGTGAGATAATGTGCCGTTATCAGGCGTTACCACATAGTGCCCACCAGAGGTTTTGGCCACAACACTTCTTCGATCACATCCTACTCCCGGGTCAACCACTGATACAAATACAGTCCCTTCTGGCCAATAAGAAATTGCCTGCAATAAACGATAGGAACCTTCCCATATATTAAACGTTGGAATATCATGCGTATTATTACTAATCTTCAATGTCGAATCCACCGAAAGCGCTACTCCATACATCGCGCTGACAGCCCCATCACTTAATCCAAAATCTGATTGAAAAACCAATAAACGTTTCAATTTCATCCCATCCATTTCTTCTTACAAAAATAAAAAACACCACATCCTTACCATGGATAAGGACGTGGTGTGATTTCACGTGGTTCCATCTTTATTCACTGCTTACTCACATAAACAGCCTCCATATGTGCAAAAACAAAGAATTGCTTACTACACACTGGTTTGGATAACGAGTACCAAATCTCGTCGGACCCTACTAATATACTAAATGATACTTTCGGTACGAGGCTTAGAGCCATTTTCAATAATGATATATCTCTGTTCAGTTCTGAAGCTTTCTAAAAGAGAATATCCAATATTTACTCTTCTCTTCTTACCTTTTTAATATTTAGAATTATCAAAATTATAAGTAGGCATCTCATGTTTTGTCAATAGCCATTATCCAAATAAGGAAATAAAGACCATTAAACGGATGAATTCAGAAGGCATCCTCTTTAAAATATCACGGGTGATTGTTACAGCTATCTCTTAACGATAAAAGAAAAAATGTAAGGGCTCCCAAAAGTACTTTTCTCATCATTATAGTAAAATGAAGACAGCGATCAGATTATCCAGACCACCACGATGAAACCGATACTTTTAACTGATTTAATCAGTCGCTAGCATAGATAGAAAAGATATATGCTCTATCTAACAAATAGTTGGAGGAGGAATAAGCGTGAAAAAAATAAACCTTGGCAGCAGCAAATTGAGTGTCCCTACGATTGCGGTAGGTTGTATGAGAATTGATGCTATGGACGATGACAAATTAGCATCACATCTATCTTTTTGCATGGAGAACGGGCTAAATTTCTTTGATCATGCTGATATTTATGGAAAAGGGATTTGTGAATCTAAATTTGCTAAGTCCCTAAAGAGCGCCGGATATAACAGAGAAGATATAATCCTGCAATCTAAATGCGGAATCAAGCCAGGTACGATGTATGACTTATCGAAAGAGCATATTTTAACGTCTGTCGATGAAATATTAAAACGTCTGGATACGGATTACCTGGATGTCCTGGTTCTTCATCGCCCGGATGCTTTAGTGGAGCCCGAGGAAGTCGCGGAAGCATTTGATACCCTTGAGAGTACAGGAAAAGTGCGTCATTTCGGTGTATCCAACCATAAACCGATGCAGATTGAATTATTAAAGAGATATGTAAAGCAGCCAATCATCGTCAATCAATTGCAATTGAGCATTCCTTTTTCCAATATGATTGCTAGTGGTATGGAAGTGAATATGCAAACAGAGGGTGCGGTTGACAGAGACGGCGGTGTCCTTGACTATTGCAGGCTGAACGATATCACAATTCAAGCATGGTCTCCTTTTCAATATGGATTCTTTGAAGGCGTCTTTATCGGCAACCATGAGAAATTTCCTGAATTGAATCAATCTCTCCAAGAAATAGCTGAGAAATACGAAACAACCCCAACCGCCATTGCAGCAGCATGGATTTTGCGACACCCGGCGAACATCCAGTTAATTGCAGGTACTACGAACCAAAACAGGATAGATGAAATTATGAAAGCCAGTGAAATTCAGCTCAGCCGTGAGGAATGGTATCGCCTTTATTTGAATAGCGGACATATCCTGCCTTAAAGCTATCGTAAAAGAACATTACTCAGAAGAAGTTACCAAATTATTGGTTAGCCACTTCATAGAGTGATGAGAAATCCAGTTATGTCGATCCAGGATATCAAATGCAAAGAAATAAGATTTTAGACTTACAAAGAATTCGCCTGCAAAAAAGATTGTAGATTAGTAGCTCTTTTTCAAATTATGAATGCTCCAGGCGAGAAGTAGTAAAGATACCTATATAAAAAGGACAATCCAAATGGATTATCCTTTTTATATCAAAGAATATGTAATACTTTCTAGTAACTTTCTAAGATTTCATCCGTTACTTTTAGAAAGTATTCAAAAGTATCATTAGCCTTAATTAATTCATCATATAATAACTTTAATAGATTTCCATGTCCATCATCTTCTGGATTATTTGGTCGTCCTGGATTTGTCCCTGAACCTGTTTGATTATCGCTGTCTTGAGATCCATTGGATGAATGATCATTATTAGTACCACTATTACTTTGGTTATTCTCCCCAGTACTATCATTAGTATTACTATCTAATAAACCATTCCCATTATGAGTTGCTTGGTTATCACTATCTTGAGAACCACCTGATAAATATTCATGATGATTCTTATCAATATTCCCTTGGATATGATTCTGAGCACTATTTACTAAACCATCTTTATTGTTTGTAGTTTGATTAGTGCTGTCTTGAGATTCACTTGATAATTTATCATTAGTAGCCGTTTGATTTTGATCTATATTTTGATCTTGATCTAGTTTGTCTTCGTTATCTTTCCCCTCATCTTTTGATACTTCAGACGTAATCTCTTGTTCATCTTTAGGCTCTTCAGTTACTGAGCAGGATTTAACTAAAAATACAAGAGTTATTAGCAACACTACTACCATTACTATTAATAAATTTCTTTTCTTAGAGCCGTTATTAGTTGATTGATTATTGTCCATTATTCTACCTCTGATTCATCGTTAATTTGAGGTTTTTCTTCTTGGTCAACATTAGATTTAGACTCTAAGTTTACTATTTGTTCTTTCAATTCTTTTATATAGTCTTCTTGTTTTTTATTCTTTTCTTCTTGATTAACCTGGTTGGACTCTAATTTTTTTATCTGTTCTTCTAATTCTTTTATATAGTCCTCTTGTTCTTTAGTTTCTTCTTGTTTAACCTTATTGGACTCTATGCTTTCTATTTGTTCTTCTAATTCTTTTATATAGTCTTCTTGTTTTTTATTCTTTTCTTTCTGTTTCTCTAAATCCACTTTTAAACGATCAACATTAGATTCTGAAACTGTATCACTATCTTGTTCCATAGCTTCTTTTAATTTCGTATATTCCTCATATAATTTCATATATTTGTTTACTAATTTCTCTTCATTACTTGAATAAGCTGCTACTTTATCTATTAAACTGTTTATATTATTTTCAATAGTTTCTATTGGAGCAGAATTAAACCCTTCTGATGCTGCTATAGCCGCTGTTGCTATCGTTATACTACCAACAACCCCAATCACTACACTAATTAAAACTTTGTTCATCTTGCTCTCCCTTTATATCCAAATTCTAAAATAAGGACTAATAAAATTAGTCCTTATTTAGATTACTATAAAGTTATTTTTTCTCTATTGATTGTAATACTTGTACTTTACCATCATTATTCGTAACTGTTACTTCAACTTTAACGATATTAGCTGCATCGATTTTAGATATAGCTGGCTTATTACTTACACTTAAAGTTGTATAATAGGTAGTACCCGCTACTAATTGATTTGAATATTCATTTGAAGGTATATTAGTACCTTTTCCATATTTATTACCTTCAGAGTCATTTAAGAAACCGGCATAAATTTTACTTTTTGATAGTGTGTTTCCCTGACCATCAGTAAATTTGATTGAAATATTCCCTTTATTAGCAATACCTAAATCTATATTTTCTTTTAAAGTTACAGCAACTCGAGTACTGTCTGTTTTGAAATTAGCTGTTGCAGTTGCTAAATCAACTACTACTTCTTCTTCACCTAATCCTGGTAAAGTATCTGGATCTGTCATTTTATAGGTATTAGCTTCTTCCACAGCCGCATTTGACTTTGTTTCTAAGTCTTTTACAGCCGCATTAGCTTTTTCAAGTTCTCCTGTAAGTCTTGTTATCTCTGCTTCCAATTCTGCTTTTTCAGTTGTAGAAGCATCGTCGTTATTTTCTAATTTTGCATTTAGTTCATCTATTGTTTTTTGTAATGAAGCTATTTTCACTTCTGCTTCATCTTTTAATGTATTATATTTTTCAACTAATGCTTCATCATTTTTAGCAAAAGCAGCTATTTTTGTTCTTAATGCTTCGATGTTGTCCGCTACTTTATCTGCGATTTCTGTATTGAAAACCAACGTTCCTGCCACAGCTGTGACACCTATTACACTTGCTATTGTTGCTTTTAAATTCATGTAATCCATCTCCTAACTTACATATTATGAAATAAATTTTAAATATTTCCGTTGGAGATTATATCACGCGAAATATTACTATATCAATATAATGATTAATAGATTATATTTTAACTTATTTATGAATTCCTATATAAAATTAAACCTTTATATATATCAAAAAACTCAATTAAATTTTACTTTTCACACCCATATATAGTCATTCAAAAGGACCAGAATTCCATAGATATATGAAAAAGTCATAGCTACCTAATTTACTAACAATCGTGCAATTCCGATATAGAGTTTAACAAACACAAAATAAGCATACACTTACAAAAGCGTATGCTTGACCTACTAAATAGGATTTTTTGAACCATAATCTTGCCTATCCGGCAAACTTATAATTCAAGTCACAATTAAAAAAATCCATAAAACCATGTAATGTTGGAGACGGTGAGAGGCGAACCCACTTCCCCAAGAAAGTCAGTTTTTCCAGAGCCTTGAAGTTATTAATCGTGTTTTGTCCGTGTGATCAATAACATCATGAAAGAAATAAAAACAATAGAAATCACCCATAGCCACGCCATGTCCATATTACCAGAATCAATCGCAATATAGATAGCTGTAGAAATAGTCTGTGTTTCACCAGGAATATTACCAGCGAACATTAAGGTAGCGCCAAATTCACCCAATGCTCGTGCAAAGCTTAATATACTTCCTGAAATGAGAGCCTTTGAAGCTAATGGAATTGAAATATACAGGAATATTTGTCCTTCATTTGCTCCATCTATCCTTGCTGCTTCCTCAATGTCCTCATTTACCTTCTGAAACCCTGCTTTTGCAGACTGATACATAAGGGGAAATGATACAACGATTGAAGCAATGACTGCAGCCCACCAAGTGAAAATGATAGGCTGTTTAAAAAGCCACTGTATAGCCTGGCCTGCTATACCATTTTTACCGAAAATGAAAATAAGAAAAAATCCAACTACTGTAGGAGGAAGAACCATAGGAAGCATTAGGATTGTCTCTAGAATAGCCTTTCCCTTAAATCTCTTTCTAGCAAATAGCCGTCCCGCCAAAGTTCCTACTATTATGACGACTAAACCAGATATAAAGGATATTTTTAAAGATATCCATATTGGACTCAAGAATTCCTGCATCAAATTTTCATTTTGTAGTAAATCCATACTTTTTAAAAACATGTGAGGCTTCTTCTCCTTGTATATACTCGTAAAATTCTCTGGCAGCCTTGTACTGTTTAGAATCTTTAATAATACCAATAGGGTAAATAATAGGAGTATGTGTAGTAGGATCAGCAGTTGCAACAATTTTCACTTTATCTGAAATCAACGCATCTGTTTTATATACCATTCCCGCTTTAACATTACCTGTTTCCACATAGGATAATACTTGACGGACGTCCTTTGCATAAACAACTTTTGGCTCAACAGAACCCCATACACCAATATTTTCAAGTGACTCTTTTGCATACTCTCCTACAGGTACTATTTCAGGTGTTCCGATTGAAACCTTATCTATCTCCGTTTTCATAAGATCTTTAAAACCTTTAATAGATCGATCATCATTCGGAACCACTAATACAAGTTCATTCTCAAGAAGATCCACTCCATCTTCTTTTGCAATATTTCCTTGCTTAACTAATAAGTTATACTTATCTTCTGCTGCTGAGAAAAATAGATCAACTGGTGCTCCCTGAGAGATCTGCTGTTGCAAAGATCCGGAAGCTCCATAATTGAACTTTAAATGTACCTGGGGATGTTTTTCTTGATATTTATCCTTTATAACATCCATTGCTTCTTTCAAACTTGCTGCTGCTGATATAGTTAATTCAATATCTTTCCTACTATTTGATACAGATTGGTTTTCTTTAGTATCTGTGGATTGACCATTAACTCCGATATTAGAACATGCCACTAACAGTACTAAAAATAATAAAACTCCAATAAATTTAAAACCCTTTGGCATGTTTACACCCCTTTAACATACACCAATTATTTATCAGGTAGAGTAAACAAAAATATGCACTAAGAAACCTATAAATACAATTTTCAACCACCACTAATAGGCGGAATGAAGGCGAGTGTATCTCCATCTTTTAAAATTACTTCATCTGTGGCAAATTCCTCATTTACAGCAACCATCATCTGTTCTATAGATAACATAGAATAATTATTTTCCATCCACACTTTAATTTGGCCAACAGTATGGTCTGCCAGGTGTACTCTTAACTCTGATTCACCAATCGTTTCTTGTAATTGCGCAAATAATAAGATTCTAATCATGAAGGCT
This sequence comes from Pradoshia sp. TA40_28, assembly GCF_059694525.1. Classification (NCBI taxonomy): domain Bacteria; kingdom Bacillati; phylum Bacillota; class Bacilli; order Caryophanales; family Bacillaceae; genus Pradoshia; species Pradoshia sp. TA40_28. The sequence continues at coordinate 417,512 of NZ_JCATZO010000001.1, read as the reverse complement.
CTCCTTTTTAATGGGTGGATTTCCTTTTGGATATGGGACATTTTCCAACTGATCGCCAATCCATTCTGTGCCATCTTCCCAATGCTCTTTTTTCCATATGGGGACAATTTGTTTAATGCGGTTAATCGCATATTCGTTTGCCTCATAAGCAGCTTTACGATGCGGTGAGGATACCGCAATCACAACAGCAATATCTTCAATTTCCAATTGACCTACTCGATGTGTTATGGCCACTTTCACGTTTGCCCATCTCTCTTGTATTTCATCAGAAATTTGTTCGAACATTTTAATCGCCATTGCAGGATAAGCTTGATATTCAAGACTCAGTGTTTTCTTACCCTTCGTCATTTCACGAACCGTTCCGATAAAAAGGGTAATCGCACCAGCATTCCTGCTAACTACTTTATTCTTAACATCTTCAATCTCTATTGGTTTATCTACAATCTCAAATAGTTCTGTTTTCATGAGTTCCCCCTCATTTTTGTCATTAAAAAATCCAGATATTGAGTTTCTTCATGAATTGAAAAGGTCGGATATTCTAATGTTCCTTCCAATGGATAGGTTGGCCAATAGATTACACAGAGGATATTGGACACTTTCTCTAGTAATTCTCGATCTTTGACGGTTCGCAGGAGGACTACTTTCGGATAGTGTTCGTTCTTATATCCCTCAACAAATACCATATCAATTCCAAAGGATGCATAAATCTCAAGAATATCATGAAGCCTCCAGCTACTTTGCGTAATACTCATCCGCAGAGTGCCATCTCCTTCAACAGCTGTCACACTGGCACCAGCCTGCTCATGTCGAAAACTATCTTTAGAATCATCAACCGCAGGGGGACCACCATGACCATGATGCTTTATCGCTCCTACATATAGTCCTTCAGAAGTGGCTTGTCTAATAAGCAGCTCCATTAATGTGGTCTTCCCGCTATTCTGATAACCGACTATCTGTATGATTTTTTGATATTGTCCCATGGCCAATCACTTCCATCTAAATCTTCCAGCAATAAAACATCTATTTGCATTCCTTTTTCGTATCCTCGTGAGCCTCCAGGTAATACAATCAAGGCATTAGCAGCTGCTAAGGAAGAAACCGCACTGGATTTATCAAAACCTGCAGGAACTGCCACTAATTTACCATTTTCATGTAAAACATTAGCTCGTACAAAACGAGTAAACGGATTTGCTTTTTTAAAATCGGCACCTAAAACAGCTTGCTCTTTGCGGAGATGTGGTTTCTTATCACCAATTTCCGCTCGAATAATAGGACGAGCAAATAATTCAAATCCAACATAGCAAGCAGATGGATTACCTGAAAGTCCAAATAATAATTGGCCATCCCTAGCCGCTACAGTTGTTACACTTCCTGGTCGCATTGCCACTTTGTTAAATAATACTTTTGCTCCAATAGCTTCATAGATTTCCGGTAAATAATCATAATCACCTACGGAAACGCCACCAGTTGTTATCAACACGTCAACTTCCAGTAATGCTTTTTCAACAACATCTTTACACAAATTCAGATTGTCGCTCAATTTACCATAATATTTGGCAGTTGCTCCAACGCGTTCAATTTGGGCCATAATCATATAAGCATTACTATTTCGAATCTTGCCAGGCTGCAAAGATTCACCTGGCTCAAGCAACTCGCTTCCCGTTGCAATAACGCCTACAACAATTTTTCGGTAAACAGGCACCTGATCATACCCAAAGGTAGCAAGCAATGCAACTACACCTGGATTAATGTATTGACCTTTTTGAATCAGGATTTCTCCCTTTTGAACGTCTTCTCCCTTATAGGATATATTTGTTCCGGCTTCAAAAGTTCGTTTAACTGACATAAACATTTGACCGTTATCTTCAAATGTATGGGTTAGCTCTAACATGACAACTGCATCGCAACCTTTAGGTATAGGCGCACCAGTCATAATGCGCACTGCTTCATTAGCCCCTACCTCTTCTTCGAATAGAAAGCCTGCACCAATTTGTCCGACGACATGAAACGTTACTGGATTTACTGAACTCGCCTGCTGGCTATCGATAGCACGGATTGCATATCCATCATAAGGCGAACGATTAAAAGCTGGCACATCAGCATCTGCAGCAACATCTTCTGCTAAAACGCGCCCATATGCTGCCTGTAATGAGACTAACTCTATTTGTTGTTGACCTGTTAACTCCATAACACGTTGAACAGCTTCTCCCACTGGTATAGGCTTACGTTTATCTAACATTCGGAACACCTCCTTATCCTAATAATCGATAATAAATACTTTTAGCTTCTTGTATATCCGAAATGCTATGAATGACTGCTCGTCCATCTTGAAAAATCACCAATCGGTAATCCTTTGCTTGCAAGGAAAGTAAATAAGGGTTTTTATGAATTTCACCGTATGGACGTAATTGAACAGCAAGCTGATCTAAATTATATTTAATAGGTTTTGGCGGACGAATCTGTACGGCATCACGACCGCATAGTACCTCTAATTTCGTTTGATTTTCATAGGATAAATAGGGATACGTTGGGTTTTTTCCGCAAGATGGACAATCATCTTTGCGCATTTTTTCCACTTTAATTTCATAGTGTTGATTTTGCCAAACATCAAAAGTTAAATACGTTTTCCGTCTGGTTTTTTCTTCACCAACCAATAGTTTGAATGCCTCAGCAACTTGATAAGCTGCTACGATTTGGACTGCTGGACTAATGATTCCTACTGTATCACATGTCGTCCTAGTATTTGGGATTACTTTTAGCAAGCAATGCATGCATGGTGTATCCCCTGGGACAATCGTATATGTTGCCCCATAACTGCCAACACAAGATCCATAGATCCATGGAATTTGATGCTTCTGTGCTATATCATTCATCATAAAGCGAATATCAAAATTATCCGTAGCGTCTATCATGAGATCTACACCATTAATGAGTTCTTCTAATTTCTCTGCAGTAGCATCAAGAATCCATGCGTTTATATCCACATCTGAGTTAATTTTCTGGAGTCTTTTTTTCGCAGCGGCGGCTTTCGGAACTTTATCCTCTGCATCTTCTTCAGTATACAGTTGTTGTCTTTGTAAATTACTCCACTCTACGTAATCACGATCAATAATAGTCAACTTTCCGATACCTGCTCTGGCAAGAGCCTCAGCACTTGCACTTCCAAGGGCGCCTATCCCAATGATAAGAACATGCTTTTGTTTTAGCAGTTGTTGACCTTTTTCTCCAATTGGATTGAACAATTGTTGTCTGGAATATCTATTATCCTTCAATGTTTTTGCCTTTCTTTCTATGAGTTTTAGTTTGACCTTTTCATTTATAGCATTATAATAAAAGCAATGTTTTTCAATAAAACCAAAATTTAACTTCTATAAAAGGAGGTCTGCTCCCTTGCACCCTACACATTCTCAGCTCCCTATAAAAGCAGCTATTCTAACTGTGAGTGATACACGTTCAACAGTGGATGACCTTGGTGGTCAAAGAATACAATCGTTACTCACAAAAGCTTCTTTTGAAGTAATACAATACCAAATAACAAAAGATGAACCATCTGAGATAGCAAGACATGTAAAAGAGTGGTGTTCAAATCCGCACATCAACACAATAATCATCACTGGCGGAACAGGATTTACCCCTAGAGATCAAACGTACGATACCATTTTCCCCCTTTTCGAAAAAGAAATGGCAGGCTTTGGAGAACTGTTTCGTTCATTAAGCTATGAAGAAATTGGTCCCAAAGCTATGTTTAGCCGTGCCACTGCAGGAAGTAGGGAAAGATCCGCCATTTATGTGCTGCCAGGCTCTCTTAACGCGGTGAATCTTGCTATGACTAAACTCATTCTTCCTACTGTTCAACATTTTGTCGGCGAGCTGAATCGCCTATGAAAATTGCTGGTGTTGTTTTAGCTGGCGGTCAATCCTCCAGATATGGTCCGCCAAAAATGTTTGAAATGTTTGCTGGTCGTCCTTTGTATAAGAACAGTCTTATAGCCTTACAGGAAAATCGACTAGAACCTTTAATTATCGCTACAAATGCAAACTTGCAATCTAGTTTTATAGGAAATGACATCCAAATAGTCATTGAGGATCATCCTCATCAAGGACCTCTGTCTGCCTTACAAAACGTCATGACAAAATTCCCTGATGTTGAGTGGTTTTTTGTCGTAGCCAGTGATATGCCTTATATGAATGCAGATTTTGTACAAACCATGCTAACCTGTATCGATGATGGGTATGATGCTATTGTTCCTAAGCAGGCATCAAGAATACAACCGCTAGCTTCCATATACAGACGGACTATTTTATCAAAAGCCACTTTATTAACCCAACAAAACAAGAGAAGTATGAAAGTGTTGTTAGAGCAAATCCAAGTTCGTTATGTTAAATTTGAAGAAGAATGCTCTACATTCGTTAATATCAATACTCCATTCGATTGGTCTCAAATTACTAAAAAGGAGTCTTATGATGACTAACTTTACCCATTGGAATCAAGAAGGTCGTCCTAAAATGGTCGACATTTCTGAAAAAGAAATTACAAAACGCACTGCCATCGCTCGTAGTACGATTATTTTATCTGATGCTGTATATGAAGCAATCCAAAAAGGCGGCATAAAGAAAGGTGATCCTACACAAGTTGCACAAATAGCTGGGATTATGGGAGCAAAGAAAACTGCAGATATTATCCCTATGTGCCATCCGATTATGTTACAAGGAACCGATTTCCAATTTGAATACAAAAAAGTCGCCGATGGCTATGAACTTTCCATTCAAGCTACTGTGCATTGCAGCGGTAAAACAGGCGTCGAAATGGAAGCATTAACTGCCGTGTCCGTTGCCGCGCTGACATTTTACGATATGTGTAAGGCGGTCGATAAAAATATGATTATTAAAGATACCTACCTTGTTCAAAAAACTGGCGGAAAAAGCGGTACTTATATGCATAAATAAACAGAAAAACCCGGCATTAATTTGCCGTTTTTTTCTGTTTTTTTAACCACCGATGTGCGACATTTCAATTTTTGACCTTTTCCTTTTTTCCGCTGTCTTTTCATTTCGTTCATCGGAATAGCGGTCAGTTCTATTTTCCCAAACTTCTGTAATGCATTGGATAATTGCTGCATCATCTGCCCCTGTTCTTAATAATTCACGTAAATCAGTTCCATTTGTTGCAAAAAGACACGTATACAATTTTCCTTCTGCCGAAATACGTGCACGTGAACAATTTGAACAGAAAGAATCTGTTACGGATGAAATGACACCGACTTCACCTGAGTTATCTTGATATTGATAACGTGTAGCCACTTCTCCTTTATAATTAGGTTGAACAGTTTGAAGGGGAAAAACTTGATGAAGCTTTTCAATAATTTCTTTCTTCGATACAACCTCATCCATTTGCCATCCATTCGAGTTCCCAACATCCATATATTCAATAAAACGGAGAATATGTTGTTTTTCTCTGAAAAATTCTGCCATAGTAATAATATCTTGTTCATTTATACCTTTTTGGACAACCATGTTAATCTTCACTAACAAGCCAGCTTCTGCGGCTTTTTCAATGCCTTCTAATACCGTTTTTACTTTTCCTCGATGACCATTCATTTCAAAGAAACGATCCTCATTCAACGAATCTAAACTTACAGCAACTCTATCTAATCCTGCTTTTGCTAAATCATTGGCATATTTTTTCAGTAAAGTGCCATTGGTTGTTAAGGCTATATCTTCTACGCCATCTATACGACGAATACATTCAATTAACTTTGGCAAATCTTTTCGCAGTAAAGGTTCGCCACCTGTAATACGAATTTTTTTCACACCTAGTGAGACAAAAATCCGTACTAATCGTTCGATTTCTTCAAAGTTTAATATTTTATCAGACGGTAAAAATGCAAAATCTGGACCAAACACTTCTGCCGGCATGCAATATTGACAACGAAAATTACAACGGTCTGTCACTGATATTCTTAAATCTCTTAGCGGCCTTTGCAATTGATCTCTTAAATTAGTAATTTTTATTCTCCTTCTTTCTTATAGTCGATCGGTTCATTTGTAGGTAAAAGAATTCGCTCTTTATGCGTATAAATGTTTAGTGTATTATGACGAATAAATCCAATCGTAGTAATTCCAAGTTGCTCTGCCAATTGTAATGCCAATTCTGTTGGTGCTGATTTAGATAGCACAATTCCACAGCCAATTTTGGAAACCTTAAGCAAAATCTCTGATGATATTCTTCCGCTAAAAACGATAATTTTATCTTTTATACTAATTTTATTTCTTAAGCAGAATCCGTAAATTTTATCAAGTGCATTATGCCGTCCAATATCCATGCGACTTAAAACAATCCCATTCACATCGCATAGGGCTGCATTATGAACACCACCAGTTGTTTGGAATGTCACAGCCGAATCCTGCATCTCTCGCATTAAACGAAAACAATCATCCGGAGTAAGGCGCACCTGAATATCCTCTGCTTTTTTTGCTGCTAATGCATCATTTGCAAAAACGAAACCTTGGCGGCTCATACCGCAACAAGAAGTGATGTAGCGTTTATTTTGAATTTCTTGATAAATTGGGTTAATTTGTTTTGTTTTAATATGAACAAAACCTTCTTTTTCCTGATACCAGATTTCTTCAATATCCTCAAAACTGCGGATAATACGCTCCGAAGCTAAATAACCCATTACCATATCCTCTACATACTCAGGTGTACAAACCATCGTAACAAATTCTTGCTGATTTATTTTAACTGTGACAGCATGTTCTGTAACAACCAGATCATCTATCTCTTTAATTTGATTATTTTCAATACGTAAAATCTCTCGGGATACTGCTTCTTTCATGAGATCCCCTCTTTATTCATTAATTTTATCTTCAAAAATAAATACAGAAATCGCAATGTCTTCTTCAATTTTGATATCTGTAAATAAATGGAGAAGCTTTGTACCCATCAATTCTACCATGCCCTCAGGGATAGATTTATGATAATAATCCTGGATCATACTGGTTCGTGCTGCATGAACCATTTTTAACCCTTCAGGTGTGCTCGCAATAAATCTTTCTGTCGGTGTAAGATTGCCATGCAGAGTTGAAATTACCATGTTATCCTTAAAAACTGTGTGAATAGACTCAGGTCCTTTACCGAACAAATCTTTTCGTAGTTTTCGAATAATGTCGTTAAATTCATGCACTTTTTTTGACACTTTAATCATTCCCCCAACATAAATAATAGTTATTTTGTGAAGGCACCCTTACAGTTTGTTAATAATATAGTAAATTTCCAAAAATTTAAAGGGATTGAATTTGTGAAACCATTAACAATAATCATAATTTTTAATAATTATTGTCCATTTTAAATTTAAGAGCTATAATACGAATATTACAGATGGGATTGATTTATTTTGATTCTTATGTATCGGTTTTACTTAAAACGCAGGACTATATGCATACATAATCTTAATATTTGGGTTCTATTGTTAAATTAAAAAAATAAAAGTAGATTGAATTCATAGCACGACCTGTTATGAATTTTATCCACCATGACTTAATCAGCATGTGAGAAACATGCCTGTTTCATGGTGGATTTTTTTATTTTTTGGAACGTCAACAATTGAAACCTTCGCTAATGATTAGTTCTGGAACGCGGGATAAAATCCGTAAGCATATATCGCACGATTCATTTCGTTACCATAGCATTAGCATGATTTCGTAAATTGACATATCGCAAAAGGAGGAGTTACCTTGTCTAATATTAAAATTAACGGCGTACCATATGAAGCAACAGAAGGGGCTACAATTCTCGATACCATTAATCGATATTCGATCCCTCATCCGCAAATTTGTCATGTACCTTCCGTTGACCCCATCGAAACTTGTGATACATGTATCGTCGAAGTAAACGGACAGTTAGTTCGTTCCTGTTCAACAAAAGCAGTAGACGGCATGGATATCCAACTGAATTCTGAGATGGCTAAAGCTTCACAGACAGAAGCAATGGACCGTCTATTAGAAAATCACTTATTGTACTGTACCGTTTGTGATAATAACAATGGGAACTGTACATTGCATAACACTGCAGAACTAATGGAAATCGAACATCAAAAATATCCTTATCAACCAAAAGTAGAACCAAATGAAGTGGACATGTCTCATCCATTTTATCGATATGACCCCAACCAATGTATTGCCTGTGGACAGTGCGTAGAAGTCTGCCAAAATCTACAGGTTAATGAAACATTATCTTTAGATTGGGAAGCAGAACGACCACGTGTTATTTGGGATACAGGCGTTGATATTAACGACTCTTCTTGCGTTAGCTGCGGACAATGTGTAACCGTATGTCCATGTAACGCATTAATGGAAAAATCCATGCTTGGAGAAGCTGGTTTTATGACCGGTATTAAACAAGATACCCTGGATCCAATGATTGATCTGATTAAAGAAGTTGAACCTGGATACAGCGGCATTTTTGCTATTTCGGAAGTTGAAGCGGCGATGCGAAGCAAACGTACTAAAAAGACAAAAACTGTTTGTACTTTTTGCGGTGTAGGCTGTTCGTTTGAAGTGTGGACAAAGGGACGCAAAATTTTAAAAGTTCAACCTTCTGAAGGACCTGTAAATGCGGTTTCTACTTGTATAAAAGGAAAATTCGGTTGGGACTTTGTCAATTCTGAGGAGCGGATTACTAAACCATTAATTCGTAAAAACAATGAATTTATTGAATCATCATGGGATGAAGCATTAGATTTGATTGCTGAAAAACTTGGCGGAATTCAAAAAGAATATGGGCCTGGATCTGTTGGTTTTATTTCCTCTTCAAAAATTACTAATGAGGAAAACTACTTAGTACAAAAAATGGCTCGTCAATTATTTGGAACAAACGATATAGATAATTGCTCACGTTATTGCCAATCTCCAGCTACAGATGGTTTAATGCGAACTGTTGGTATGGGCGGAGATGCCGGAACCATCAAAGATATTGAAAAAGCAGGTCTTGTTATTGTTATTGGTGCAAACCCTACAGAAGGCCACCCTGTTTTAGCGACCCGTGTAAAACGTGCCCATAAGCTCCATGGTCAAAAATTAATAGTGGCCGATATTCGCAAGCATGAATTGGCAGAGCGCTCTGACATCTTCATGCATCCAAATCAAGGAACTGACCAGGTTTGGCTAATGGCCGTAACAAAATACATGATTGATCAAGGCTGGCATGATGAAGCCTTTATTCAAGAGAATGTACATTTCTATGAGGAGTATAAAGATGTCCTTGAAAAATACACACTCGACTACGCAGAGAAAGTGACAGGCATTTCTAAAGAGGTATTGATTAATGTCGCCGAAATGATTCGCGATGCAGATGGGACTTGTATTCTTTGGGGAATGGGTGTCACACAAAATACGGGTGGTTCTTATACGTCAGCAGCTATTTCAAATCTTCTTTTAGCTACAGGGAACTATCGTCGTCCAGGTGCAGGCGCCTACCCACTACGAGGACATAATAATGTCCAAGGTGCTTGTGATATGGGGACATTGCCACACCTATTGCCGGGCTATCAAGCAGTTATAAATGAAAAAGAACGGGCTAAGTTTGAAAAAGCCTACGGCGTTAAAATTCAGCCACAACCCGGCCGTACTAATATGCAAATGTTAGATGCAGTGATGGAAGGTAAAATGAAGGCTATGTATCTAGTAGGTGAAGATATGGCTCTTGTAGATGCAAATGCAAATCATGTAGACCAAGTTCTTTCATCATTAGACTTTTTTGTTGTCCAAGATGTTTTCCTATCACGGACAGCACAATATGCGGATGTCGTTTTACCGGCAGCGCCATCCCTTGAAAAAGAAGGGACCTTTACTAATACTGAACGACGTGTTCAGCGCTTATATCAAGCATTGCCAACACTTGGTGAATCAAAAGCAGATTGGGAGATTCTTCAAGCAGTTGCTCAGCGCTTTGGAGCAGATTGGAATTACAGTCATCCGAGTGAAATTTTTGATGAAATGGCCAGTCTTTCACCAATCTTCTCTCAAGCAAACTATGATGTCTTAGAAAATTGGGGAAGCTTCTGTTGGGGTAGCCTTGATGGAAAAGATACACCATTACTATATGAAGATGGCTTTAATTTCCCTGACAAAAAAGCTCGTTTTGTTTTATATGACTGGGTTAAGCCTGTTGAATTTGATGCACAGTATGATTGTCACATCAACAATGGCCGTATGCTTGAACATTTCCATGAAGGTAACATGACTAATAAATCTAAAGGTATACAATCAAAAGTTCCTGAGACTTTTGTTGAAGTATCACCAGAATTGGCAAAAGAACGAGGTATTACAGATGGAGCTTTATTACGTCTAGTTTCTCCTTATGGAGCATTAAAATTAAATGCACTTGTAACAAGTCGTGTACAAGGCAATGAGCTTTTCTTACCAATGAACTCTGTCAGCAAAGATTCGGCTATCAATTTCTTAACTGGTCCAGCAGGCGATGCTAATACATCAACACCGGCATACAAACAAACAAAAGTACGTGTAGAGGTATTGAAATCAAAAGGAAAATCACCACTTCCTAGAACAAACCCGCGTAATAAACAACGTCATCCACAAAACGGTGTTGAAGTTCAACGTAAATGGAATCGTCCTGGATACGTTCACTTAACAACAACTGGAATGGAGTGATAGCATGGGTGTACCAATAGATACGATAAAAAAACAACAATTAACGGATGAACAAATAAGAGATCAAAAATTAGATAATTTAAAACAGCTACTTTCCGCTAATGAAGAGACAGTCAATCAAGTGTTTACGATTATGGGAGAGTTAAATAATATGGGCGCACTTGATGCAGCTTCCAAATTGCTTGAAGCAAAAGAGGAAGTTGCTAATATTGCACTAGGTCAATTAACTCGTAAGCCTGTTACGAATATGATCAACAATCTAATGGGGGCTGCCGGTGCTTTAACTAACATGGACCCAGAAACAACAACAAAACTCCTTGCCAGTTTAAATACTGGCTTAGATGAAGCAAACAAAGCAATAGAAGCTGATGAAAAAGTTAGTGTCTTCAAATTAGCAAAACTGATGAAAGATCCTGATGTCAATCGTGCCTTAAACTTTGGTATTCACCTCCTCAAAGGACTTGGCAAGGGCTTAAAATAGGATGGAGGTTTCTTAATGTTAACAAACGGGGACATTTTAAATGCACTAAAACATGTCGAGGACCCCGAGCTTCATAAAAGTATTGTTTCTTTAAATATGGTTCGTGATATACAGGTAAAAGATACTCACGTCTCACTAACAGTAATCCTAACAATTCAAGGCTGTCCGCTAAAAGCCAAAATTCAAGGGGATATTGAACAAGCTTTAAAAGAAATCGGTGCTGCAAGTGTCTCGATTGAATTTGGTGCCATGACAGATGAGGAGCGTCGCAATTTAACATCCTCTTTACAATCTCAAAATGCGTCAAATCAAGGGGTTCCCAACATACTGCTACCTGATTCAGGTGTCAATTTTATTTCAGTAACCAGCGGTAAAGGCGGTGTCGGCAAGTCAACTGTTACGATTAATTTAGCAGTTGCCCTTGCTCGTCTTGGAAAAAATGTCGGCATTTTAGATGCAGACATTTATGGCTTTAGTATCCCTTCTATGATGAATATTACACAAAAGCCGACAATGCTTGATCAGACTGCCATTCCGGTTGTGAGTGATGGTGTGAAAGTCATGTCGATGGGCTTTTTTACAAAAGATAATCAGCCTGTCATTTTTCGCGGTCCAATGCTCAACAAGTGGATTCGTAATTTCCTTGCCAATACACTTTGGGGAGATCTAGATTATCTGCTGCTAGATTTACCACCCGGCACAGGAGATGTTGCCATCGATGTGGCAGCATTAATTCCACAAGCACAAGAGATCATTGTAACTACACCTCACCATGTGGCTTCTCATGTGGCTTCTCGGGCAGGTCTAATGGCTCAACATACTAAACACACCATTCTCGGTGTTGTCGAAAATATGGCTTACTTTGAGAATTCAGCTGGTGAAAAGCATTATCTATTCGGACAAGGTGGTGCTGGAAAATTAGCAGATAATCTTCATACAAATATTATCGCTCATATACCACTTGCCCACCCTGAGGAGGATACCGGCTCTATGGTTTATGATGAAGATTCCGTTGTCGGTGAAACATTTACTCATCTAGCGGAAGATATCATTTATCAAACTGATCAAAATTGAACAGCTTATACTATATAACAGAAAAAATTAATGCAACCAGTAGCAGGGTATCCCTTGCTGCTGGTTGTTTTATTAATGAGTCATTTCCATATAAAAAGCATCTCCTAATTAAGTGCTGAGTATCTAAACTCAGATTCAATCAGGAGATGCTTTTATTCCAGACTATATTTTATTAGAGATGTTAAGTAGATTTCACTTAGTAACAGTAGTAGTTATAAAATATAACCGGCTTTTTTTAATACCTGCATAAAATAAAAGCGGTACGTATTTTTAACAAAGCTATCTAGTGGCAAGCCAACATTTAATTGATATTTAGTAAAAATAAAATAAAATCGTTTATCCCATTTTAAACGCAATAATTCACCCGCATCTTCACCGTATTTCTCAGTAAATTCCATAATTAATGGTTCTATCATATGAAAACAATAGTTTTTTAAATTTTCAAGAGCATCGGCATCTTTTTCTTTTTGAAATCGCGTAATCCAATCTACTAATTGCTCATTCATCGTGGACGTCCAGCTTTCTATTTAAGTAATTTTTTCCCTATTTATTATACCACCTTTTGTTCGTTCTTTCTTATTACATACATCGTTATGAAATTCCCCTGCGGATAACTATTATAACTAGTTATTAAAGGGACTTTATTTCTATTTCATTTGTATAATCTAATTCATGTTTCCTACATCACTATTTACCGCCTTAATTATTAGACATAATAAAAACCTCCATATTCATGATCGAATTTGAAGGTCTCCAAATAGCTAATATGTAAGTATGAAAAAAGGGATATTAAACGAGGTTTAAATCCCGTTCAATATCCCTAGCTTATCTAAGCGTTAATATAACAGTAATTCCACCGTATGTATTGGTGGAGACGGTGGGAGTCGAACCCACGTCCAAAGATAACGGCACTTATGCATCTACGAGTGTAGTCGATACATTGGCGTTTCACTGTTCCTTCTGCCTATCGACAGGCGTCCGGACAGCTAGTCTGGTTATTCTCTTCCTTCTCCCTCAGACGGTGAGATCCGGCGTAGTCCACTAAAGTTGAGTCCCTTACCCTACCACATGGACAATGGAGGGAGGAACAGCTTATCGACTGTTATTAAGCAGCGAAAGCTAAGTTGTTGTTTTGTTTGCCAGTTATAGGCTTTGACGTTTTAACGAGGCCGATCCCCTCGACTCGCAACATAAGCTCGAACTACCCCTGTCGAATCCGTAACGTCCCCATGATAAGAATGTGGATCGTACGAAATGAAGAAGCGTGCTTTGAGCGTTGCTTCTATTCAATTGTGGTACATAAGTAATTATAACATAATAAGTGTGAAATTCAATTGTAAGAACTTGGTGACAATACCAATCTAAGCTTAACGTTGGCGTTCTTTAAACGCTCGTTCGATTTCACGTTTTGCTTCTTTTCTTTTCAAGTCTTCACGTTTATCATAATTCTTTTTACCCTTGCCTAAACCAATTAAAACCTTGGCAAAACCGTTTTTTAAATATAACTTCAATGGCACAAGTGCATACCCTTGTTCTTTTGTAGCACCGATTAATTTGCTGATTTCCTTATTGTGCAAAAGTAGCTTGCGCACACGCAACGGATCGTGATTATAACGGTTTCCCTGCTCATATGGGCTAATATGCATTCCCATTAAGAAGACTTCTCCATTAATAATCCTTGCATAAGAATCCTTTAAGTTAACTCGACCATTTCGAATGGATTTAATCTCAGTCCCCTGCAAAACAATTCCTGCTTCATAGGTTTCTTCGATAAAGTAATCATGATAGGCCTTTTTATTTTGACCGATTACCTTTCCTGTACCCTTTGGCATTTGATAGCCCCCTCTCTCTATATATGGGTTAGGTTAAAAGAGAGCCTAAGCACTATAGGCTCTCCTTCTATCATACTACAGCAATTGCTTCTATTTCTACAAGTCCGTCTTTTGGTAGACGAGCCACCTCTACAGCACTTCTTGCAGGAAAACTGCCGCTAAAATAGGTGGCGTAAACTTCATTGACTGCCGCAAAATCATTCATATCATTCAGGAATACTGTTGTCTTCACAATATGATTTAAATCAAGCCCTTCTTCTTCCAGAATAGCCTGTATGTTTTTAAATGCTTGATGTGTTTGTTCCTGGACCCCATCTTTTAATTCACCCGTCTCAGGATCTAATCCAAGCTGTCCGGATGTATAAACAAAACCATTCACTCGAATCGCTTGTGAATACGGCCCAATTGCCGCCGGTGCTTTTGCTGTTTGAATCGCAATCTTACTCATTCTAGTATTCCTCCATTTCCCTAAATTCCATACCTATATAGTATTCGATTGAAATGTTCGTTATCCTTCTCTTTAGAAAATGAAACATGGAGTTATACCCTTTATTCCTTTCCCGACTTAAAGCCTCACGAAACAATAAAAAAGGAAGAATGCATAAAGTTGCATTCTCCCTCTTTCCTTTATGCCTCAACTGAATTCATTTCAACCATTTTACCGTTGTACACATCTTTGTCCAATTCACCTGTTACACGGCCGGTTACCAAGCCTGCTGTAGTCGAACCGCTGACATTAAGAGCTGTTCTACCCATATCAATCAATGGTTCTACAGAGATTAGTAAGGCTGCAATCCCAATTGGCAAGTTCATGCTGGATAAGACGATTAATGCGGCAAAGGTAGCTCCACCGCCAACACCGGCTACACCAAACGAACTAATAGCTACTATGATGACTAATTGGATAAGGAATCCAGGATCAAGCGGATCTGGCGCAATCATGACAGCCAACATAGCTGGATAGATTCCTGCACATCCATTTTGACCAATGGATGCCCCAAGAGAGGCAGCAAAGTTCGCAATTCCTTCTGAGTTACCAAATTGTTTAGTTTGAGTTTCTACATTAATAGGAATAGACGCTGCACTTGAACGCGAAGTAAACGCAAATGTAAGTAATGGGCCTATTTTTTTAACATATTGTATTGGATTTAAACCCGTAAAGAACAAAATAACCAAATGAATTAGGAACATGACAATCAACGCTACATAAGAAGCAATGACGAAGGTGGATAATTCAATAATTCCCTGTACATCCGTATTAGCAATAGTATTCGCCATTAACGCTAAAATACCATATGGTGTTAAGCGAAGAATCAATGTAACAACTCTCATCACAATTTTATATAAAGCATTAATGATTTTTTCAAATGTTTCAAACTCCGCCGGTGCCTTTCTTCTAACACCCATGGCCGCAATCCCGATAAAAGCTGCAAAAATAACTGTTGCGATGGTGGAAGTAGGCCTTTGACCAGTTAAATCAAGAAACGGATTCGTTGGAATGACCTGTAAAATTCGTTCTGGAAAGCTTTGATTTTCTACTTCTATCATAGTTTCTTCTAACTGAGCAGAACGGGCATCCTCTGCTTCCCCAGATTCAAGATGATCCGCTGATAAATCAAATGTAAGGGCGCTGCCAATTCCGACAGCTGCTGCTATGGCAGTGGTTAAAACCAAGACCCCAATAATGGAGAAGCTAATTTTACCAACTCCTGCTGATCCCTTCAGACGGATAATAGCGGAAATAATCGACACGACAATCAATGGCATGACAATCATTTTCAAAAGGCTGACATAGCCCGTCCCTACAATACTGTACCAATTCTTTGTATCCGCTACGACAGTACTATCGCTATCGAATGCCAATTGAAGGAATACCCCCAAGAGAATTCCTAATCCGAGACCTGTAAATACACGTTTCGAAAAGGATACATGTTTCTTTTGCATATAGAACAATAAGCCGACTAATGCAAGTAAGATCAGAATATTTATAATAACTAAAGTTGTGTCCATTTCAAACTCTCCCCCTTAATTCATACTAAAGACATATGATATGTATTATATAAATTATAATTTCTAAAGTACAGTAATATGACTAAATTAGCAAAATTCTTGAAAGATCCTTTAATGATTTTAACTAGCCATTACCTACAAATAAAAGGAGAGCTAACTCTTGTCAGCTCTCCTTCGTGATTATTAGCGTTTTTTCTTCTTTCCGGACTTGCGCTTTGCAGCCGGTGCGTTCTCATAAAATTTCTTTTTCTTTCTTGGTCCTTTTTTATCGGCGTTTTCTCCTGGCTTGCCTTTGCCCTGGCTTCCTGGTTTACGCTTGTCACCGCCGCCTTGTGGCCTTGATGAATCTTTACGGCGGTTTTTACCCGGTTCTGCTCTAAAAATACGTTTTTCACCAGAAACTCGTTCACGATTGTCTTTCATTCCTACAATCTCAAAGTCAATGGCACGTTCGTCTTTATTTACATTAATGACCCTAACAGTGATCTCGTCGCCGATTCTGAACACCTTAGCCGTACGTTCACCAATCATTGCGTATTGACGATCATCGAAATGATAATAATCATCTGTCATATAGCTGACGTGGACAAGACCTTCAATGGTGTTGGAAAGTTCAACGAACATACCGAAGTTTGTGACAGATCTGATGATCCCGTCAAACTCCTCACCCACCTTATCTTCCATGTATTCAGCTTTTTTCAAATCATCCGTTTCCCGCTCTGCATCTACTGCTCGACGTTCCATGGAAGAAGTATGCTGAGCAATTTCACCAAGCTTCTCATTCCATTTTTCCTGTGTCTCTTTGCTTAAATCGCCATTAATTAAATACGTACGGATTAAGCGGTGAACAATTAAATCCGGATAACGACGGATTGGTGATGTAAAATGCGTATAATAATCTGTCGACAATCCAAAATGGCCTAGACTCTCAGGATCATATTTCGCTTGTTGCATGGAACGAAGCATGACAGTCGATACGACCATTTCCTCCGGTTTTCCTTGCACAGCTTCAATGATTTCCTGCAA
Organism: Pradoshia sp. TA40_28; assembly: GCF_059694525.1. Taxonomy (NCBI): domain Bacteria; kingdom Bacillati; phylum Bacillota; class Bacilli; order Caryophanales; family Bacillaceae; genus Pradoshia; species Pradoshia sp. TA40_28. Next base: position 400,421 of record NZ_JCATZO010000001.1, on the reverse strand, counting down.
AGCACGCGGATGAATGGAATTTGCCGTACCACGCACGATATAGCCAAAATTCACGATAAAATCAAAGAATTTTCTCAGCTTATCTTCATTTGGATCTTCATGGATACGATAAATAAACGGCACATCCATCCAATGGAAATGCTCGGCTACTGTTTCGTTTGCTGCTAGCATAAATTCTTCAATTAATTTCTCTGCAACAGAACGTGTACGAAGAACGACATCAGTTGGTTCTCCATTTTCATTAACGAGGATTTTAGCTTCTTTAAAATCAAAGTCAATGGCTCCTCTGCGCATTCTTTTTCCGCGGAGAATTTCTGCTAATTTTTCCATTTCTTCAAACATTGGAACAATCGGTTCATAGCGTTTGATTAATTCCTCGTTTTTATCAACGAGAATTTCATTCACATCTGAATACGTCATACGCTCCGTTGTTTTAATCACACTTTGGAAAATCTCATGAGAAACGACTGTTCCCTCTGAATCGATTTCCATTTCACAAGATAACGTTAACCGATCCACACGCGGATTCAATGAACAAATTCCATTTGATAAACGATGCGGAATCATCGGAATAACCCGGTCCACCAGATAGATACTTGTCGCGCGTTCAGCCGCTTCAACATCAATTGGTGACCCTTCTGTTACATAATGGGAAACATCCGCAATATGTACACCAAGCTTATAGTTGCCATTTTCAAGTCTGGTTACCGTTACGGCATCATCTAAATCCTTCGCATCTGCTCCATCAATCGTCACAATGGTTTCATTCCGCAGATCACGACGATTCACCAGATCCTTTTCATCTATAACTTCAGGTGTTTGATTGGCTTGTTCCAACGCTTCTTCCGGGAATTCCCCTGGCAAACCAAATTTATGAATAATGGATAAAATATCAACACCAGGATCATTTTTATGCCCTAAGATCGTGATAACTTCTCCTTCTGCTGACATTCTGCCTTCCGGATAGTTTGTTATTTTAACAACCACTTTATGGCCTTCAACGGCACCATTCTTTGCCTCGTTAGGGATAAAGATATCATTGGCCATCTTCTTATCATCCGGGATAACAAAACCAATCCCTCTTGTTTCCGTGTAAGTACCTACAACATTTTGGACACCACGTTCAACAATTTTAACAATGGTTCCTTCACGTCTTTGCCCAGATGATTGCGAAGAGACACGTACCATTACAATATCTCCGTGCATCGCATTGTTTAATTCATGCGGAGGAATAAAGATATCATCCATGCCTTTCTCTTCAGGAATCACAAAAGCAAATCCTTTAGCATGTCCAGAAACTTTTCCTTTTACAAGGTTCATTCTCTCCGGCAGCCCATAACGGTCGGAACGGGTTCTCACGATTTGGCCATGCTCCTCCATATATACGAGAGCCTTCACAAAATCCTTGAAATCCTCGGAGTCCTCTACCCCCATTGCTGCCTCTAATTCTTGTACGGTCATGGGTTTGTAAGCTTCTTCTTTCATATAAGAATGCAGCTTGTCTACATGTTGACGAATCATGTCATCCACACAAACCCCTCCTTTCTTTCCTTTATCATTGATCTATATATTAATTTGCCCAATCAAGACTCTCTAAAAACGCAAGAACATCTTGATGAAGCTGATCACGTTCTTTATCGAGTGTAATGACATGGCCTGATTCTTCATACCATTTCAAACTCTTCTGTTCTGTGTTCGCCGAATTATAGATAATATTGGCGCTGTCTGTATTGATCATATGATCATGACGGGCCTGAGCGACAAATAGCGGCACATCGATTTGATTCACATGCTCTCGTACATCACTGATCAATTCCTGTAATGCTCGCAAGGTTTCCATTGGGCGTTTTTGAAAACGAGCCATTTCCAATTCTATTTGTTCATGGCTTTTTCCTTCACGATTTTTATACTCACGCGCATACTCCAGGACACCTTCATACATGACTTTTTCACTTTTTATATACATAGGCGCACACATCGGTACGATACCCTTAACAGGTACAGTGTAACCTAATTTTAAGGAAAATACCCCTCCTAATGAAAGACCGGCCACCGCAATCTCTTTATGGCCCATTGCCCGTAATTTATCATAGGCTCTCATACAGTCCTTCCACCAATCAGTTGGTCCATAATTGACCAACTCTTCCGGAGGTACGCCATGCCCCTTATACTGTGGTGCATGACATGTATATCCTTTGCCTTCAAGATATCTGCCTAACATTCGTACATCAGCGCTATTCCCAGTAAAACCGTGAAGCAATAAGACAGCCCGGTTTCCTCCCTCAAATGTGAATGGTTGTGGCTGAGTTATTTTCATACATAAAATCTCCCTTTATTTGTTTGAACTTATACTGTGTACTACCAGTTTACGACGTTAGAGTAACAAAACGCTATTAATAAGAACGTTATACACATCAAAAAAGCCTGGCAAAGCTGCCAGGCAATGTTTGTTTACTTCGTATTACTTTGCGAAAAAAGAAACAAGAATTGTTAAAACAAAGAATAATACGGATAAAATAATAGTAGCGCGATGTAAATATAAATCAAGTCCTCTTGCCTTTTGTTTACCAAAAAGCTGTTCAGCCCCACCGGAAATAGCACCGGATAACCCTGCACTTTTACCGGATTGCAGTAAGACTACGACAATCAAACTGATGCATGTAATAACCAATAATACGATGAGTGTAGTATGCAACACGAACAAATACCTCCTAATTACGGTCTTATCAATACTTTCACTTTACCATACCCACCTTTTTTTCACAATAACTAACAAGGAGTAAATAGTTAATTTCACCGCGAGCAGGGTATAATCAAATAAAGATCTATAATTCCCGTAATAGAGGGGGACATGGGTATGTTTACTGATTGGTTAAATAAGATAAATTACGCAAACATGATCGGATTTATATTTGGCAGTTTAATGATGTTCTTTGCATGGGGTGCCCCGTTAATAGGAGCCCTTTTGCTCATCGCTGGTGTACTTTTAATCAGATCTAAACATCACGGAACACCATTCATCTTTTTTATGACCTATTCCGTTCATCTTTATTTAATTGGTCTATTCATTTTTGAACTCTTATCGATACATTGGCTGTCTATTAGTCCATACCTCTACATGGCCATTTTAGCCATACTAATCAGCTTAATTGTTGTAATCATTCGTTCAAACACGAGTACTCTGACCCTCTTTTGGTTTGCGTTACATATATTAATTCTCGTTTACGGATTTCTTAGCGGAGACACTTTCTGGTCCTCTGTTTGGAGTCCAGAATCGGTTCAAACTGTTTTTAAAACATCCTACTCCATCTTAATCGCCTTTTTCTTGATTGGCATTTTTCTGGATCGTTTTCAAACTGAACTTAAACGAGAATACCAAGATCGAAATTAACTAGAAAGACGCTCCCTTTAGTGTCTCAGGAAGGTTAGAATGGTAATCTAACTTTCCTGGGAGTCACTTCAAATGGAGCGTCTTTTTTAGTCTAAACGAGATGATTATTTAAATACTTTTACACGGTCTTCAATTGGATTGAATTGTTTCTCGCCAGCTGGCGCAATTGGTTTGCCAAATGGCATTTGGGCTGCTAACTTCCAGGTTGCCGGTATATTCCAGGTTGCCTTCACTTCTTCATCTATTAATGGATTATAATGTTGAAGCGTCGCACCTAAACCTTCTGTTTCAAGAGCTGTCCATACTACAAGTTGCAACATACCGGAGGCTTCATTTGACCAAATCGGGAATTTATCTGCATATAAATCAAATTGAGACTGCAGGCCTTCAATGACAGCTTGATCTTCAAAGAAAAGAATCGTGCCATATCCGGCATTAAACATATCCATTTTTTCTTGCGTGCTGGCAAAATGCTCGGCAGGTACCGTTTTTCTTAATGTTTCAGTTGTGATATCCCAAAATTTATTACTTTGTTCTCCAAATAAAACAACAACCCTTGAGCTTTGCGAGTTAAAAGCAGATGGTGTATGTTTTACCGCAAATTCAACAATCTCCCGCACTCTCTCTTCAGATACTACCTTTTCATCGTTAATCGCATAAAGTGAACGTCTAGACTCAATACCTGATAAAAATTTATTTGTTTCGCTCATGATTTTATTCCTCCTCAATTTTTATATAGAATACCAGTTGATACCTATGTTATTTAAACAGATAACCGAATAGTTAAACCAAACGGATCTGATGTTTCCCAATAGCCATCCTCTTCTCGAACTTCAGCACCGATTTCTTTCAAACGAGATATAGCATCTTTCCTTCGCTTATCATCTGGATAATGAATGGTGAAGGCATGCAGTCCCACACTTTCCTTTGAAGCAGCCGGTATATCCTTTCCATTCCAAACATTTAAACCGATATGATGGTGATAACCATCTTTGGACATAAACAATGCCTGCCCGCCATAACGGATAACCACATCAAAACCTAATCCTTCTCCGTAAAACTCTTCCGCTTGCTCAAGATTTCCAACATGCAGATGAATATGCCCCATTACGGTTTCAGACGGAAGCCCCTCCCACATCTTGCTTTCTCCTGCTGCTAATACCTCTTCTGCTTTCAAAGGCTCAGTAACCATATGGACCTCTTTATCCTTCCATATCCACGACGACTCAGGCCTATCCGCATATATTTCAATTCCATTCCCATCTACATCTTGTAAATATAGTGCTTCACTTACATGGTGGTCCGAAGCTCCCAATGGGTAATTAATCTTTGCGACATGATGCAAAAAGCTTCCCAAATCAGCTCGTGAAGGTAACAATAAGGCAAAATGGTACAGACCGGATTTATGAGCCTCTTTTGGTGTCACATTTTCAGGTTGCAGCAAGGTAAGTAACGGTGTTTTTCCGTCCGCTGTTAAAACAGCCCGGTGACTCTCACGTTCCAGAACCTTAAAGCCAATGATGTTTTCGTAAAAGGCCAGTGACCTTTCCATATTAAGTATCTTCAATTCAAGACTTTCCACAAACGTATTTGTTTTTTGATGAAAGTTCATTCTTCTCTCTCCCAATAAGTCGTATTCAAATATCCATTTGGTACATAACTTACTTTATGTAAGTAATTATATTTTAGTAACAAAGTTATGTCAAGTAAATAAATTCTGATAATTTATTATATAATTTTTCAATAATGCGTTATAATATAGTCAATAGGGGTGAAGTCATATGAATCAATCTCACATTTGTCCTAAGTTCGAAAAGGCCATGGAGATTCTCAGCCGCCGCTGGAGCGGTTTAATTATCTATCAATTACAATCTGGTCCCCAACGTTTTTGCACGCTGGAGTCATCAATCGGCGTCAGTGGAAGAGTTCTATCTGAACGGCTGAAAGACTTAGAAAAACAAGGAATCGTTAAACGTGACGTCTATCCGGAAACGCCAGTCCGAATTGAATATTCTTTAACAGAAACAGGAGAATCAATGAAGCCAATGATGCAGGCTATCGCTGAATGGGCTGATGAATGGATTAAAATAGACTCTTCAGAGACCGACCAAAAATAAATGCCGATTGCGCCCAGCGCAATCGGTTTTTTGTGCCTTTTTGGATATTTACCTCATGATGGTTCATTAAAACATTTGTTAATTAATGAGGTTGTCTTTCACGATTAGCGGATCATGTTAGCCTTTATTCCATTCATTTTCTGTACATCTTAGTAATCCCTACCTTGCTAAATATAAAATTGCTCAAACTCCTCGAAATAACCCGTACCATCCTTTCCTCATTCTTTATTAAAATAAACTCGTTCCTTATCATCACAAAAAAAGAGAATAAGAGGATTCCCCCTATTCTCAGTCCCGTATTACTTAGTTAACTTTACTTGTGTCGCCTTACTTGTATTGTTAGCTTTATCCTTAGCCGTTACAGAAAGGGTTGTACCTTTTTTCTGAGCTTTTATGTTTACAGTGAAAGTCCCTTTGTTGTTTGCCTTTGCACTTCCAAGCGTTTTATTATTTACTTTGACCGTAACACTTGCATTTGCTTCCGTTTTACCGGTAACAGCCTTTGACTTAGATGTCATAGCATTTACTTTAGGTGCAGATGGTGCCGTTTTATCCAACACCGTAATCGTTTGCGTCGGACTCACATTATTAGCTGGATCCTTAGCTGTAAGGATTAATTTGGCACCTGCTTTTTGTTTGGTTATTTTAATTGTGTATTGCCCTTTAGCACTTACTTTTCCGGACAAGGTTTTATTTCCTGCTTTGATGATAACTGTACTGCCGGCTTCTGCTTTGCCGCTTACTGATGTGGATTTATCTGAAACAGTAGTTGCACTGGGTTTAGCAGGAGGAATCACATCTTTTACCGTACTATCTTTTATGTCATGCACAATCCCAGCTTGATCTTTTGCGATTATTTTCAGCTTTGTACCCGCTGTTTGCGCTTTGATTGTAATTTTATAGGATCCTGTTGCCTTTGCCTTGTAGGTACCAAGTTCTTTAGATCCAGCTTTTACCGAAAGAGTATATCCTTTTTCAACATTACCTGTTACCGTGGTTGATTTGTTCGTCACTGTTCCCGTTGTCAGTACATACTTGGACAAATAGGAGGAGGCGATATACCCTTTTACTCCATTTGATGTTTTGACCGGATACCAGACAAATTGATTTTTACTTGTTGGAGATTGATCATATGCTATGCTTCCATCGATTGTTAAAATGGTGCCCTTGGCGAGAGTTTTGACAACTTTGGAGTTAGCATCCGTACTTGGTCTGTCTCTCAATTTAACATTACTTCCAGTAACGATCACTTTATTGTTCGATTTAAATGCAGAGTGTGAAGTCGTGATTGGATTGGTTAAGGTATAACTCAATTTGTTGAATTTAATATTTGCTGTGCTATTTGTTTTATAGGTAAAATCCTTCACTGAAAATGGATAATCTATTAATATCCTTCCCCAGATAATATTATCTTCTATTTTTTTGAATACCTTTTCCTGATAAGCAGACGTATTTCTTTTTCCTGTGGCTTGATAAAGCGGACTATTCTCTGGCTTTGTACCATTATAGGCCATCACCGGAAAATACCAGTTCTCAATCACTTTCCGATCTGCACCTTTAATTTTAGGGAGGTCTTTACGGTTGTAGTTAGCACTGAGGATTTTGACGCCTTCCTCGATATTGTATTTAATATCGGTTTTTAACCTACCTTGATTAAGTTCTGTCTTATTGGTAATTTGCATGATACCAATTCCACCATCACTGGATATAAGAGGTTGACCCTTATCCGTAAACTGTCTCCAACCACTTTCCTCAAACGCCACTGCTTTAACCACTTCAGGCGGAATATCATTCCTAATAGCGGCTTCAGTTAACATTGTATTGATTGTTTGAAATGGCGGGTTTTTATATGTGGTATTGGCAGCCGAGATACCGGTGGCAAAAAGTCCTAATACAAGCGTCAACAACAAACTGATTTTCAGCATGTAAACTTTCATTTTTTATCGATCCTATCCTTTCTTGTAAAACTATGCATCCAGTATCCTATAACTCTACCACTTTTTCAATAATATGGTATTTAGAGGATTATATATTAAGTGAATTATTTTAATTTTTCTGATAAACTATACCAAACTAATTTACTTCTACTTTTTAAGGGGAATTAAGAGGACAAATTAGAAAGATAAAGAAACCAAGGGGGCTCACAGATGGATTATGCTTTATTGACTTCCGTAATTATTTATATGATCTTAATGCTCGGAATCGGATATTTTGCCTATAAAAAAACATCCAATTTATCTGATTATATGCTAGGCGGCAGAACACTTGGGCCTGCTGTGACAGCACTGAGTGCAGGCGCTGCAGATATGAGCGGCTGGCTATTAATGGGCTTACCCGGAGCCATGTACGCATCAGGTCTAAGTGCGGTATGGATTGCTCTCGGTTTAACTATGGGCGCCTGGGCCAACTGGATTTATGTAGCCCCAAGGCTGCGGACGTATACACAAATAGCAAATGATTCAATTACGATACCCGGTTATTTAGAGAACCGCTTTGGCGATACATCGAAAATGCTACGCTTAATATCCGGACTTGTTATTCTTATCTTCTTTACTTTTTATGTATCGTCTGGAATGGTTTCTGGTGGTGTACTTTTCCAAAGCACATTCGGGCTTGATTACCATACTGGATTAATCGTTGTTACTTTGGTAGTAGTAGCTTACACCTTGTTTGGAGGATTTCTTGCCGTCAGCTGGACGGATTTTGTGCAAGGAATCATCATGTTTATCGCACTCATTCTCGTTCCGATCGTCACACTCATTGAAGTGGGTGGATTTGGCGAATCCATTGATACAGCTCGATCCATCGATCCAGCATTATTAGATATATTCAGAGGGACTACCGTGCTTGGTATCCTATCTTCCGTTGCCTGGGGACTTGGTTACTTCGGCCAGCCTCATATTATTGTTCGCTTTATGGCCATTTCATCGGTTAAAGAAATTAAAAAGGCTCGTCGAATCGGTATGGGATGGATGATCTTCTCCATTATTGGTGCCATGCTGACTGGATTTATCGGAATAACATATTTCTCACAGACTGGCTCTCCATTAGAAAATCCAGAAACAGTCTTTATCGTTTTAGGGGAAGTATTATTCCATCCAATAATCACTGGATTTTTAATCTCAGCCATTTTAGCTGCGATTATGAGTACGATTTCTTCACAACTTCTCGTTACATCCAGTTCTTTAACAGAAGATATTTACAAAGCTTTCTTCAAACGTTCAGCTTCTGATAAAGAGCTTGTGTTCTTAGGAAGATTATCTGTTTTACTTGTTTCGATTGTTGCATTATTTTTATCCTGGGAAAAGAACTCTACAATTCTTGATCTAGTTGGCTATGCATGGGCAGGCTTTGGATCATCATTCGGTCCCCTAATTCTGTTAAGCCTCTTCTGGAAACGTATGAATAAATGGGGAGCATTGGCCGGTATCCTTGCAGGGGCAGTCACCGTTATTGTCTGGTCAAGCCTCGGTCTCTCAGATACGCTCTATGAAATGATTCCTGGCTTTGGAGCAAGCGTACTAGCTATTATTATTGTCAGCTTACTTACCGCTCCTCCGAAACAAGAAGTAGATAACCAATTTAAACAATTTAAAGATTTAACGAAAGAATAATTCTTAATCATAACAATTTAATAAGTCCCTAACCTTAAGAAAGGTGTAGAAGATGAATTCATTTTCTACACCTTTTTTATTCTAACGAGTAATATAGATCAATACTTTTTTGGTAGACTTTTATCATTAAAAGGTCAAAAAGAAGTATTTTTCAGTCTAATAAGGAGAGAAATGATTTCTTCTTACTCCTTTTTGAGTGAAATAAATATACATATCCATCCTTAGATAAAATCAATAGAGGCACTCGTCTCTCTCAACCAATAAATTATTAAATTATTCAGTCATCCCTTATAATGATAGAATAGAAAGAAAAAACAAAAGATACAGGAGGAATCAGTTATGCCAACCAATATAAAAGATACGGTTACCTTACATAATGGCGTAAAAATGCCATGGCTTGGCTTGGGCGTTTATAAAGTTCAAGAAGGTGAAGAAGTCATACAATCTGTTAAAGCAGCCATTCAAAATGGATATATCAGTATTGATACTGCCGCTATTTATGGGAATGAAGAAGGCGTCGGACAAGCGATCAAAGAATCAGGTGTTCCACGCGAAGATTTATTTATCACTACAAAACTATGGAATAGTGAGCAAGGGTATGAATCTACTTTAAAAGCTTTTGATGAAAGTATGGAGAAACTAGGATTGGATTACTTAGATCTTTATTTAATTCACTGGCCTGGTAAGGATAAATATAAAGAAACATGGAAAGCCTTTGAAAAGCTTTATAAAGATGGACGGGTACGCGCGATAGGCGTAAGTAACTTCCTAGTTCATCATCTTGAAGATTTAATCGCTTCTGCTGAAATTAAACCAATGGTGAACCAGGTCGAATTCCATCCTCATTTAACACTGGAAGACCTACGGGCATTCTGCAAAAAAGAAGGGATTCAGTTGGAAGCCTGGTCTCCATTAAAGCGTGGAAAGCTTTTGGACAATCCAGTTCTTATAGATATTGCCGAAAAGCATAATAAATCTGTTGCTCAAGTAATCTTGCGCTGGGATCTACAACATGGCGTCGTAACGATTCCAAAGTCGGTCAAGGAACATCGAATTATTGAAAACTCCCAAATTTTTGATTTTGAACTATCTCCAGAAGAAATGGCAAGAATCGATCAAATTAATCAAGACAGCCGTTCTGGATCTCATCCTGATGCAATGACTGTTGGCTTTGAGTAATAAAACGATAAGAGGCTGCTTATACATTGCAGCCTCTATCTTATAATAGGATCGACCTTACTCTTCATAAGCAATCTCTTCTATTAATCTCGCATGCACAACCCTTCGTCCATTTTTTACACCTTCACTGCATGTTGAAAGCGTCAATATTTGATCCTCTTCGGAAAATGGTTCTCCATTATAGGCAAAATCAGATTGAGAGATCAATTGATTTATGAAAGATACATACTGTTCTCCTGAGTCAAACTCTGTTTGCAGATAGTCAGAACTTGAATCTGTGTTATAGGTCGAAAAAATCTCCCAATTATAATAGCTCATTTGGCCGTAATAGGTCACATATGTATGTCCATCTAAAAAGCTCTCTTCTTTGTACTTATTTAAGTCATGAAACATCGTGCCATTCTTCATATTATGTCCATAGAGGATGGTATGTTGATCTTCAATGTCCATCTGGTTACGATAATCCATGAAAATGCTTCCTTGAATAGATTTCTTATTATTAAAATCATGATTTAAATAATAAGAGTTGTCACCTGCTTGTACAACTGGATAATCAATTGCTGTCCCATCAATCGCGATCCATCCAAGGGTTTCTGCATTCTTCTCTTTCAACTTGGTAAAATCAACTTTACCCGTTTTTTCAGAAAGGGATATAGCCATAGCCTCTTGTTTATCTAAATCCATTTGCTTCTCCAGCTTATACATTTGATATTCATCAAGTGCATATTCGGTCAGATAAATGCCAGACCAACAAAAAACAATCAGTAACACTAAACCGACTAACTTTGAAACAATCTTACGACTGCGTTTCATGCTCCTCATCTCTCCATTAAGTTATTTTAGTATATTTCAATTTTAATAATTGATATTTCAGAAAACAATACATACAACCCCTATTACTAAGTATAAAGTCCATTTACAGGAGTTAAGTGGATGACTCATCGTTCCTTTATACATATTACAGCGATGACAAACCTTATAATTTCTCATTCTTTTATATGGTTAGTGAACTAAAATTCATTATTTATAACATAAGATTTATAACTACCAAACATATCCATATTTGTAAGGAAAGTAGTCATTGCTTTAAGTAAAAATATGTTAATATAATTTTCTAAGAAAATAAAAATGGAGGATATATAATGGGGTTTAAGGATAAGAAGAAAAAGCCATTTTATAAAAAGTGGTGGGTTTGGTTAATTGCAATTATATTTATAGCAGCGGGTACTTCCGGTGATAATGAAGTGAGTAATACTGTTGATTCTACTGATGTAAAAGAAACAGATGTAGTAGTTAATAACACTGAAAATGAACAAGAAAAAGAAGAATCAACATCCGAAGAAGTAACAGATAAAGAACCAACTGTTGAAGAAGTAACTACGACTACTGAAAAAGTAGAAGATGAAGCCACTACTGAAGAAGTTAGTGTTTCAAGAGAATATCGTTCTGCATTAATAAAAGCTGAACAGTATGCTGAGACCATGCATATGTCCAAAAACGCTATTTATGATCAGTTAGTCTCTGAGTATGGAGAAAAGTTCCCTGCGGATGCAGCTCAATATGCGATTGATAATCTTGAATTTGATTGGAAAGCAAATGCACTAGAGAAAGCAAAAATTTATGCTGAGACCATGAATATGTCAGAGAGTGCTATTTATGATCAATTAGTTTCTGAGTATGGAGAAAAATTTACTGCAGAAGAAGCTCAGTATGCAGTAGATAATTTGGAGTAATTTAAATAACATAGAGTAGCAATTGTTGCTACTCTTTTTTTTTGCAAAAAAGAACGCCTTCTTCCGTTAAGGAAGAAAGCGTTCCGAAAGTAATGAAGAATAATGGCGTCCCATTATTTCATTATTTTTTTAAGTTGTAGAAAGATTGAAGACCTTTGTATTCAGCTAAATCGCCAAGCTCGTCTTCGATACGAAGAAGTTGGTTGTATTTCGCGATACGGTCTGTACGGCTCATAGAACCAGTTTTGATTTGGCCAGCGTTTGTTGCTACTGCAATGTCAGCGATTGTAGAATCTTCTGTTTCACCGGAACGGTGGGATACAACTGCAGTGTAGCCAGCGCGTTTTGCCATTTCGATTGCATCAAAAGTTTCAGTTAAAGTACCGATTTGGTTAACTTTAATTAGGATAGAGTTAGCGATACCTTTTTCGATACCTTCAGCAAGCTTTTTAGTGTTTGTAACGAACAAGTCATCACCAACAAGTTGTACACGATCGCCAATGCGCTCAGTTAACAATTTGTGGCCTTCCCAGTCGTTTTCATCTAAACCATCTTCAATAGAGATGATTGGGAATTCGTTGATTAATTCTTCATAGAAGTTAACCATTTCTTCAGAAGAAAGACCATTGCGTCCTTCGCCTGCTAGATCGTATTTCTTCGTTTCTTTGTTGAAGAACTCAGAAGAAGCTACGTCCATTGCAAGATAGATATCTTTACCAGCTTCGTAGCCAGCTTTAGTGATTGCTTCGATGATTACTTCAAGAGCTTCACGGTTAGAACCAAGGTTTGGAGCGAATCCACCTTCGTCACCTACAGCAGTGTTTAAGCCTTTGTCGTGTAGAACTTTTTTCAAGCTGTGGAATACTTCAGCACCCATACGGATAGCTTCTTTGAAAGTAGGAGCTCCAACAGGCATGATCATGAATTCTTGGAAATCAACATTGTTGTCAGCGTGAGAACCACCGTTGATGATGTTCATCATTGGAGTTGGAAGCTGTTTCGTGTTGAATCCGCCAAGGTAACGGTATAAAGGAATGTTTAGGTAATCAGCAGCAGCGATAGCAGCAGCCATGGATACACCAAGAATAGCGTTAGCGCCTAATTTTCCTTTGTTTTCAGTACCATCAAGATCGATCATCGCTTTATCGATTCCAGCTTGATCAAGAACATGCATACCGATAATTTGTTCAGCAATGATATTGTTTACGTTATCTACTGCTTTTTGAACACCTTTTCCAAGGTAACGATCTTTATCGCCATCACGAAGTTCTACTGCTTCGTATTCACCAGTGGAAGCACCACTTGGTACCATAGCGCGACCAAATGCGCCAGATTCTGTTTCGATTTCTACTTCAACTGTTGGGTTACCACGGGAGTCTAAAACTTCACGTGCGTATACATCAATGATAATTGGCATTAAATTTTCTCTCCTTTTAATTGTAAATTATCGTGCACATTGTATAGTTTGTACAACTTACTTTTTAATTAAAGATTTTCCTGTCATTTCTTTCGGTTGCTCTACATGCAATAGATCAAGCATAGTTGGAGCCAAGTCACCCAGAATTCCGCCGTCACGAAGGTCTACCTCTTTATCTGTGACAATCACCGGAACAGGGTTTGTTGTATGAGCCGTCATCGGATCTCCCAATGGAGTAACCACCTCATCAGCATTACCATGGTCAGCTGTAATGATGGCTTTACCTCCCATAGATAGGATCTTATCGACGATTTTTCCAAGGCATTCATCCACAGTCTCAATTGCTTTGATTGTAGGTTCTAGCATTCCGGAGTGCCCCACCATATCAGGGTTAGCAAAGTTAAGGATGATCGCATGATGATTATCTTCATCCAATTCCTTCATAAGGGCTTCAGTCACTTCATAAGCGCTCATTTCAGGTTTAAGGTCATACGTGGCAACCTTTGGAGAATTAATCAAAATACGTTTTTCGCCTGGGAATTCAGATTCACGTCCACCACTCATAAAGAATGTAACATGTGGATATTTCTCAGTTTCAGCAATACGAAGCTGATTTAAGTTATTTTGTGATAAGACTTCACCAATTGTGTTATCCAGATTTGTTGGTTTAAATGCAACATATCCTTTAACCGTTTCACTAAAGTGAGTCAAGCAAACGAAATACAAATTCTTAGGGAAGCCTGGGCCTCTGTCAAAACCACGGAAATCATCATTTGTAAATACGTTCGATATTTGGATGGCACGGTCAGGACGGAAATTATAGAAAATAACAGAATCATTTTCTTCAATTTTCGCTATTGGTTGTCCATCACCTTTCGTAATAACAGATGGTAGAATGAATTCATCAAAAATCCCATTACGGTAGGAATCCTCTACTACTTCCATAGCGGAAGAATAGACAGGTCCATCACCATAAGTCATAGAACGATACGTTTTTTCCACACGGTCCCAGCGTTTATCGCGGTCCATGGAGTAATAACGTCCTGAGATAGTCGCGAACTGGCCGAAACCTAGCTCTTTAAATACATTTTCAGTTTGTTGAATGTATTTTTCAGCAGTTTGAGGACCAACATCACGTCCATCTAAAATGCCGTGCACATAAACATTTGTAAAGTTTTCTTTTGCACATAAGCGAAGTAAAGCAAACAAATGCTGAATATGGCTGTGTACTCCACCATCAGATAATAATCCCATCAAGTGAAGAGCCTTATTATTTTCTTTCGCATGCTGAATCGCGCCTAAGAAAGTTTCATTCTTTTCGAATTCACCTTCACGAATGGCAAGATTCACACGAGTTAAGCTTTGATAAACAATTCGGCCTGCACCGATATTTAAATGGCCAACTTCTGAGTTACCCATTTGTCCTTCCGGCAAACCAACTGCTAAGCCACTCGCTGTCAGGAAATTATGTGGATACTCTGCCCAGTAACGGTCAAAGTTAGGCTTTTTAGCCTGTGCCACTGCGTTTCCCTGTATTACTTCCCGGGATCCAAATCCATCGAGAATGATTAATGCCACTGGTTTCTTACTCATTTAGAAACAGCCTCCAATAGTCCTAAGAAAGAAGTTGGTTCAAGGCTTGCTCCGCCAACTAAAGCACCATCGATATTATCTTCGGAAAGATATTCTTTGATGTTTTCAGGTTTAACAGAACCGCCATATTGAATCCGAATTGCCTCTGCCACGTCTGTAGAAAAGCTTTCAGCGATTGTTTGACGGATGTGACCGCAAACTTCATCAGCATCAGCTGCTGTGGAAGATTTACCTGTACCAATTGCCCAGATTGGTTCATAAGCAATAACTGTTTTCTTAGCTTGTTCTTCAGTAAGGCCCTGAAATGCCTTATTAATTTGATCAGCTACAAAAGCTTTCGTTTCACCAGCTTCACGCTGCTCCAATGTTTCCCCACAACACACGATAGGGATCAAATTGTGTTTAAAAGCAGCTAATGTTTTCTGGTTAACTGATTCATCTGTTTCATTGAACATTTCACGACGTTCGGAATGTCCAATGATAACATATTCTACCCCTAAATCTGAAAGTGCTTCCGGACTTACTTCGCCCGTAAATGCGCCACTTTCCTTAAAGTGCATATTTTGCCCACCGACCTTAAGGTCAGTTCCTGTTGTTGCTTTCACAAGTGATTCTAGAAATAGTGGAGAAGAACACACAACCGCATCCACTTTTTCTGGAGAAGGAATGGAACCTTTAACTTCCTCTACGAATTGTAAAGCTTCGCTAACCGTTTTATTCATCTTCCAGTTTCCTGCGATAATTGGTTTACGCATTTTCCTCATCCTCCTATATGTGTCCGTATAATGTTTTTACTTATCGTTTAAAGCTACAACACCTGGAAGTTCTTTACCTTCCATGAACTCTAAGGAAGCACCGCCGCCAGTAGAGATGTGACTCATTTTATCTGCTAAGTTGAATTTTTCAACCGCTGCAGCTGAATCTCCGCCACCAATTACGGAATATGTATTCTCCGCATTTGCAAGTGCTTCAGCTACTGCTTTTGTACCGCCCGCAAATTTATCAAATTCGAATACACCCATTGGTCCATTCCAGATCACGAGTTTGGAATTTTTAATAGTGTCTTCGTATAATTTGGCTGTTTTCGGACCGATATCAAGCGCTTGCCAATCAGCTGGGATCGCATCAATATCAACGACTTTAGATTCTGTATCAGGTGAGAATTCCTTTGCAATTACCGCATCCACCGGCATTAAGAAATTAACACCTTTTTCTTTTGCTTTATCCATGAAGGACTTAGCTAATTCAATCTTATCTTCTTCTAATAAAGATTGGCCAATTTCATTACCTTTAGCTTTGATGAACGTATAAGCAAGTCCACCGCCAATGATTAGGTTGTCCACTTTATCAAGAAGATTATCGATTACACCTATTTTATCTTTTACTTTAGCTCCGCCAATGATCGCTGTGAATGGACGTTCCGGATTAGAAAGAGCTTTTCCAAGCACTTCTAATTCTTTTTCCATTAGCAAACCAGCTACAGCAGGAATATGTTTCGCGATTCCTTCTGTGGAAGCATGTGCACGGTGAGCTGCACCGAATGCATCATTAACGTATACATCTGCAAGATCAGCAAATGCTTTTGCTAATTCTGCATCGTTCTTTTCTTCACCAGGATAGAAACGTACGTTTTCTAGAAGAAGTACATCGCCATCTTTCATCTGCCCGATTTCAGCTTGTACTGCTTCTCCGTATGCTTCGTCTGTTTTCTTAACATCTTTGCCTAGCAATTCGCTTAAACGTGCAGCAACTGGAGTTAAGCGTAACTCTTCTTTTACTGCACCTTTAGGACGGCCCAAATGGCTCGCAAGAATTACTTTTGCGCCTTTTTCAACTAGGAGTTGAATTGTCGGTAAAGCTGCACGAATTCTTGTGTCATCTGTTACTTTGCCATCTTGCATTGGTACGTTGAAGTCAACGCGGCAAAATACTTTTTTTCCTTGTACATCAATGTCTTTAATCGATTTTTTGTTCACTTAAATGAACCTCCTTTAAAATAAGGGACCAGCTAAAGACTTAATCAGGTCTGCCCAAACTCTGATTAATTGCCGTTAAAATAAAAACAAGAGGAAAGGGGAATCTTCCCCTCTCCCCCTGAAACACATTCATTATACCGTTAAAATCAGTTTCTCACTACTAAAGAATTAAAGACCTTTTTTAGCAATGTAAGCTGCAAGATCAACTACACGGTTGGAGTAACCAGTTTCGTTATCGTACCAAGAAAGTACTTTAACCATGTTGCCTTCCATAACCATTGTAGAAAGAGCATCAATAGTAGAAGATTGAGTAGTTCCATTGTAGTCACGAGATACTAATGGAAGTTCGCTGTACTCAAGAATTCCTTTTAATTCACCTTCAGCAGCTGCTTTCAATGCTGCATTGATTTCTTCTGCAGTTGCTTCTTTTTCTAATTCAGCAACAAGGTCAACAACAGAAACGTTTGGAGTTGGCACACGCATAGCCATACCGTTCAATTTACCTTTCAATTCAGGTAATACTAGAGCAACAGCTTTAGCAGCACCAGTAGTTGTAGGGATCATGCTTTCAGCAGCAGCACGAGCACGACGGTAGTCTTTGTGTGGCAAGTCTAAGATTTGTTGGTCATTTGTGTAAGAATGAATTGTAGTCATCATTCCGCGTTTGATACCGAAGTTATCGTTCAATACTTTTGCAAATGGAGCCAAGCAGTTTGTAGTACAAGATGCATTAGAAATTACATCATGGTTAGCTGCGTCATATTTATCTTCGTTAACACCCATAACGATTGTGATATCTTCATCAGATGCAGGTGCAGAAATGATAACTTTTTTAGCGCCAGCTTCAAGGTGTTTTGCAGCATCTGCGCGTTTAGTGAAACGTCCAGTAGATTCTACAACGATATCTACTCCAAGATCTCCCCAACCAAGTTGAGCTGGATCTCTTTCAGCAAGAACTTTTACACGTTGTCCAGCAACTACTAAGTAGTCTCCGTCAACTGTTACATCTTGATCTAAAGTTCCATGAACTGAATCATATTTTAAAAGATGCGCAAGCATTTTTGCATCAGTTAAATCGTTAACTGCTACAACTTCTACTTCCGGATTATTTAACGCCGCACGGAATACGATACGTCCAATTCTACCAAAACCATTAATACCTAATTTTACTGCCATTAGAAGGTTCCTCCTTTTGGAATCTTAGAAATAGATTTTAAATTATATTCAAAAGGGTGTTATCCCTTAAGTAACTGAATTGCTGCACCTTCATCCGTAATTAAAATCGGTTTTTTAGGTGCCATTTTAATATAGGCTTTTATCGCCTTTGCTTTTGAGGCTCCTCCGGCAACCGCGATAACATGTTCCGCATTAACCAGATCATCTAATTGAAGGCCGATTGTATGGACTTTCTGTATTATGTTGCCATTTTCATCGTAATAATATCCAAATGCTTCTCCAATTGCTTTTTTATTTGTTAATTCCTGGAGACTATCATCGGATGATTTCCTTCTTTCGGCCATTGTTTTGGCCTCTCCTATACCATGAAGAACAATATTGGCTGATTCCAACAGTTCCAATACTTCATGTATAGCAGGTTCACTGGTTAGCGTATTGTACGCTGTTTCGCTAAGATTGTCCGGTACATACAGGACACGATATCGTGAATGCATCTTTTCAGCCATTTGTTCACATACTGTGTTGGCTTGATACTGCACACCTTTACCAAGACCACCTCTCGCTGGTACAAACAAAATATCATCCACATTAGGAAGTTCGGATACACTCGGCAACATTCTGCCTATTGCAGCCATTGTTGTTCCACCTGTCACAGCAATGATATTTTTACCCGTTAGAAGACTTTTCATACGCGATGCACCTGCACGTCCAAGTTCATCTATAACCCACGGGGAGTGATCGCTATCACCGTTAACGATGATGATTTTCTCTAAATTAAGCTTTTCCTGTAAAAGGCGCTCCATATCATCTATACCCGATAATTGCCTTATTACACCACCAAGATGATCCAGAATCTCTTCACCTTCTTTTGTAACCGTCATTCCTGAGCTTGCAATAAGGATAAGTTTTTGATCTTTCAAAAATTCTACCTCGCTGCGCAAAGTACGCTCTGTGATGTTTAGCGTCAGCGATAAACTGCGTCTGCCAACCGGTTGTAAGGTGCGAATAGTCCTTAGGATGTTGTATCTTTTTTGCATGACCTCAAATATATCCGGAATTAATTTCTTCTGTAAATGGAGCATTCCATCCATACCCTTCAAACTCCTTTAATATACATTGGTCATTTTATGTCCTAGCGAGACATTTGGTGTCCCTGATTATGTAAAAAAATAGCTCCTGATGTAATTCCATTCTATCAGGAGTTTCGAATAGTTGCAAGAATGTAAATGTGAACATCACGTTAAATAGCAACGAATCTCATCTAGATTTACATGACCGTATTGAATAACTTGACCATTTATCTCGACTACAGGGATCATAAGCCCATATTGTTCCAATAACTTATCATTGGAATAGATATCGACTTCCAGAAGAGTAAACGTTATTTCTCTCTGCAGGAGCTTTAAAAGATCCTTTGCCTCTTCACATAACGGGCAATTCTTTTTTGTATAGAAATGAATGATTGGTACACTCACTTTTCTTCCCCCTGCTCCTTCTAGTATCTACCTATTAAATTAATTTATTCACTAAAGCTCATAACGTTTTCGTTTTGAGGAGGACGGAATAGGAAGCTGATTGAGATATATTGCGATTGTCCTTCTTGAGATAAATATCCCAAAAGATTGTAGCAGCTGCTTTGCAATAGACTGATCCTGCTCTGCTTTTATTTGTCGTATCCCACCTTCAAAAAACTCTACAATCCACTTATATTAATAGTAGTAAACAGAAAGTCTCAGAGCAAGAAAAAAGAGGGGTTTTTGCAAATTATTGAAGAAACAACAGCAGATTTGAGTTAAACAATAAAAAAAGTCCCTATGCTGACTTCTTCTCGAGCATAGGGACTTCTTATCTAGTAATTATATACGCCCTCGGAGGGAATCGAACCCCCATCGTAAGAACCGGAATCTTATGTTCTATCCATTAAACTACGAGGGCAAATGTTAGCCTACAAATTTATATTATAAGGAAGGGAAAGTCTTTTTGCAAGAACTATTCCTTAGGTTTACAAGCCTTTATGTTGGGTAAGATGGATATCAGGGATTATTTTACTTCTATACATAAATCAATCAACTGCTGTTCTTCATTCAAACTGTGTCCTTAACCCCTATAAATGAGACATCAGCCATGGCGAAAAAACATATAGTAAATGTAAGCGTCTTTTGTTTGACCTTTATTGACCATAAAGTGTATGATAAAGTCAAAGCTAAATGTGTTAATTATTTTTTTTACATATAAGGAGGAGAAATAAATGAATTTAATTCCTACAGTTATTGAACAAACAAATCGTGGGGAGCGCGCATACGACATTTATTCCCGTTTGTTAAAGGATCGTATCATTATGCTTGGAAGTGCTATTGACGACAATGTTGCAAACTCCATCGTTGCTCAATTATTATTCCTTGAAACTGAAAATCCTGAGAAAGATATTTATCTTTATATCAACAGCCCAGGTGGAAGTATTACAGCAGGTATGGCAATCTACGATACAATGCAATACATCAAGCCAAAAGTTTCAACTATTTGTATCGGAATGGCTGCATCCATGGGCGCCTTCCTTCTTGCAGCAGGTGAAAAAGGTAAACGTTTTGCCTTACCAAACAGCGAAGTCATGATTCACCAACCTCTTGGTGGAGCACAAGGACAAGCAACTGAGATTGAAATTGCTGCAAAACGCATTCTCTTTATGCGTGAACGCTTAAATAAAATCTTAGCTGAACGTACTGGCCAAGATCTTGAAACCATCGCCCGCGATACAGAGCGTGATAACTTTATGACAGCTGAGCGTGCCCTTGAGTATGGTTTAGTTGATAAAATCATCACTCGCAATGTAACTGAAGAAAACAAAAAATAATCATAACCCGAAGAGCTGTCGATCTAATCGGCAGCTTTTTTATTTGCCCTAAAAGATTAGCTATCATACTTTTTCTTTGTCTATGAAGAGAAACGAATTCTTTCACCCTTTTATTTCCATTCAAAGTCGTGTATTTATTTTAGTTCTCTAATTGTTTATCACTTTACCAAAGTAAAGGTTTGATGTTAAGATAATGTCATTAAATTAATTAGATAAGAGCTTATATAGGTGATCCGAACTGTGTATGCATGACCAGCAACCGATTAGCTACCCTTCATACAATATAGATAAATTGGGTATAGGTTTATAACAGGATCCTGTTTTTTCAACGGTTTGCATGGTTTATCCTATCTTGAAAACAAAGGAGTCATTCATCATGAATAATAAAAAATGGGGATTTTGGATCTTAACCATGTTTGTAGTAGGCAACATGGTCGGTGGAGGAATATTTATGCTGCCGGCGAACCTGGCTGGTGTTTCAAGTCCTATTGGAGCCACTATGGCATGGATCTTAACAGGAGCAGGGGTCTTAATGATTGCTCTTGTATTTGGAAACTTGGCTGTAAGAAAACCCGAATTAAAAACAGGACCACAAAGCTATGCACAAGCTATGTTTAGCTCACCTAAGAAAGGTAAAATTGCTGGTTACAGTATTGCCTGGGGGTATTGGGCTGCTAACTGGGCTGCCACGGCATCAGTTATCATTTCTTTCGCCGGATATTTATCTACTTTCTTCCCAATCATGCAGAGCCAGTACATCCTATTTTCAAGCGGCAATTTTGATCTGGAACTAGGCAAATTTTTAAATTTTGCTGTTTGTACAGTTATGCTATGGGGAATTCACTTTATTTTATGCAAAAGCTTCGATAGTGCAGGAAAAATGAATTTGATGGCAACCATCGCAAAAGTACTCGGATTTGCCCTCTTTATTGTCGTAACAATATTTATCTTCGATTCTGCTAATTTGATGAACGGTAAAGATTTTATAGATGCTTCCGGCACGTCCTATTCATTAGGTGGACAAATCAATAATGCAGCCATTGCCACTCTTTGGGCCTTTATCGGAGTTGAAGCAGCTGTTATGTTATCGAATCGGGCAAAGTCTCAGGCGGATGTTAAAAAAGCAACCATTACTGGCCTGATTATCGCTATTGCCATTTATATTGGTATAACACTGTTAACAATGGGGGCACTATCACAAGAAGAATTGCTACAATCACAAAAACCACTTGTTGATGCTCTTCAGGCGGCAATTGGTTCAAGTGGCGCTTATATCCTAGGTTTCCTAGCATTGATTTCATTATTTGGTTCAACGGTCGGATGGATTGTAGTTAGCTCTGAAGTTCCCTATCAGGCTGCTAAATCGAATCTATTCCCAGCCTTTTTCGGTAAAACCAATAAAAAGGGAAGCCCAGTCAACTCATTGACAATTACGAATCTTTTAACTCAATTCTTTCTATTTTCCACTATATCAGGGACAATTATGGAAGCCTACGATTTTGCAATGGTCGTTGCTACATTAGCGTATCTGATCCCGTATTTTGTTAGTGTAGTTTATCAACTAAAATTAATTTTCACCGGGGAAACCTACATTGGGATGAAAAGATCTCGGATTGTAGATGGCATCATTTCTACTTTGGCTCTTGTTTATACAATATGGGTTATTAAAACTGGTACAGCAGATTTGAAAACTTTCTCTCTCGGAATCGGATTATTTGTCCTTGGACTTGTTCTCTATCCAATCCTGATGAAAAACAAGAAACCAAAAGAATTAGCTAGAAGTTTGACAGAAGATAGATAATCATAAGACGAAGCCACTCTTTCAAAAGGGTGGTTTTTTTATGCCAAATTACCCACTTCCCTTTCCCCAACCTCCTTCTATTCTACCATTTTTAATTATTAAAGAGGTTTTTTATAAAATATTCAGAATATATAGAATGTTAACTAAAATTATGAGGAGGAAACCATTTGAGGGGAAAATCAATTTTGGCATCAGCCTTTGCTGCTGCTTTAACATTCAGTGCCTTTGCACCAGCCACTTCTGCCCACCAAATTTCGACAACAAGTAAACATGCAATTGACGCCAATCAAAATCATTCAGTTACCTATACAGGAAGCTCTTTTGATTTAAGTATTGCTAATGAAGAACGATTAATTAAAATGCTTAAAAAGGAAGGTACCATCAAGAAAAATGCAACGGATAAAGAAGCACAGGCACAGTTGAAAAAGTACTTAAAGAAAAAAGAAGAAAATGCTAAAAAGGACTCATCAAAAAAATTCGATAAGCAAATGAAAGAGTTACAGAAGAAGTGGAACAAAAAGAAAAAAGGTAAAAAACCGGGTAAAGGCACCAATCCTAACGATAAGGTTGTTCAACCCGTTAAAGAAGAGAAATATAGAGGCTCTGTAGTAAAAGATAAAGTTTTAGTCCTAATGATTGAATTCCCTGATTATAATGGTGACAATGTTAGACCAGAAGATACCGATATGTACTATAAAGACTATACGAAGGATCATTATCAACAAATGGTTTTTGGCAAAAAAGGATATAAAGGTCCTAATGGCGAAACCCTAGTTTCCATGAAGCAATATTATGAGCAGCAATCAGGCGGCAGCTATACGGTAGAAGGTGAAGTAGC
Organism: Pradoshia sp. TA40_28; assembly: GCF_059694525.1. Classification (NCBI taxonomy): domain Bacteria; kingdom Bacillati; phylum Bacillota; class Bacilli; order Caryophanales; family Bacillaceae; genus Pradoshia; species Pradoshia sp. TA40_28. The sequence goes on along the minus strand of NZ_JCATZO010000001.1, from coordinate 376,735 downwards.
AGGTTGGTATAAGGCTAAAAAACCTGCCGCTGAGTATGGCGGTAATTATCCCACTCCTGATGGAAATGACAAGGATGCACGTAGCCTTGTAAAGGAAGCACTTGAAGCAGCAGGAAGCGATCCAAATATTGACCTTACTGAATATGACCAGGAAGATCGCTACGATTTGGATGGGGACGGCAATAAACGTGAACCAGATGGTTTAGTCGACCATTTAATGATTGTCCACTCTGCTGTAGGTGAAGAAGCGGGCGGCGGTACACTAGGTGGAGATGCAATCTGGTCCCATCGTTCGAATTTGGGTGCGGTATTCCCAATTGGTAATGGACAAATGTCAGCTTACGATTACACAGTTCAACCAATTGATGGGGCTGCCGGAGTATTCGCCCATGAATATGGCCATGATTTAGGCCTGCCAGATGAATATGATACACAATACTCTGGTTCCGGTGAAGCCATTGGCTATTGGTCAATCATGGCTAGCGGCAGCTGGGCAGGTAAAGTTCCCGGAGGAGAACCAACTGGTTTTAGCCCATACGCTAAAGAATCTCTCCAAAACAGCCTTGGAGGAAACTGGCTGAATTATGAAGAGGTTGATGTGGATGATCTGACTAGACGAGGATCTGAATTCCTTCTCGACCAAGCCAATACAAAGGGAAGAAATCTGGATGCGCTTAAAGTTAATTTGCCACAAAAGAAAACCACAGTAAATACTCCTTATAGCGGGAAGTATGAATATCATAGCGGAAAAGGTAATAACCTAAATAACTCTTTGGTTACTTCTCTTGATCTAACAAATAAGTCATCCGCCCAATTATCTTTCAAGACATGGTACCAAATTGAACAAGATTGGGACTATGCGTCTGTTCAAGTACGTGAACAGGGGCAAACAAATTGGACAGGAATACAAGGTAATTTAACCACTACTACCAATCCTAACAAACAAAATCCTGGTAATGGGATAACCGGGGAATCTAACGGCTGGGTGGATGGTACATTTGATTTAACTGCCTATGCCGGCAAGAAAATCGAATTACGCTTTAATTACTGGACGGATGTAGCTGCTATTGAACAAGGCTTTTATGTAGACGATATCACGGTTACTGCAGATGGTCAGGAACTTGTAAAAGATAATGCAGATACTTCAACCTCAGCCTTTACATTGGATGGCTTCACAAAGAATGAAGGCTTTTACACAAGCGATCAATACTATTTGGCAGAATGGCGAAATCATCAGGGAGTTGATTTGGGACTTGCTCATATCAAACGCGGAGCCAGTCTAATGAAATATGATGGTGGATTAGTCGTTTGGTATGTGGATGACAGCTATTCAGATAACTGGACAGGCAGTCACCCAGGCGAAGGCTTCCTGGGAGTAGTCGATGCTGACCAAGGAACATTAAAATGGAGTGACAAATCCTTAGCTGCAACTCGATATCAAATTCATGATGCTGCATTTAGATTAGATAAAACAGATAAAATGTATCTGGATTATAAGAGCATAAGTGGGTTAACATTGGCCGATTACGATACGAAGCCATATACAGTATTCGATGACAGCAGGGATTATTCAAACCCGGGCAAACCGGATGCAGGCCGCAACATTCCTGAATTTGGCGTGAAAATCAAGTTGACGGGACAAAGTAAGGATCGTACTGTTGGCAAAATTGTAATAAGTAAATAAACACAAAAAAGAGACGGCTTATAAAAGTGCCGTCTCTTTTCTATTGAGAATCATGGTTCGGTTTTTGGATGTATGATTAATTTGTGTCTGTCATGAATGCTTCTAAAACCTGTACTGCCTCTTCTTCATCTTGGCCATCTGCTGATAGGGTTACTGTCTTGCCCGAATTGATTGCCAAGCTCATTAACCCCATAATACTTTTTACATTGACCTTTTTTTCTGCATCAATGATATAGATATCAGATGAAAAACGATTTGCCTCTTGAACAAACTGGGCAGCCGGACGTGCCTGTAAACCTGTTTTTAACTGGACAGTTACTTCTTTTTCAACCACAACCATTTCCTCCCCATATTAAGTTATTTATATTAAAATAAAACACTTATTTAGATTCACCGGCTCGCAGTCTTTCTGCGATTTCATCAATTTTGCGAAGACGATGATTAATACCTGATTTACTTATTTTATCACTGGAGACCATTTCTCCGAGTTCTTTTAAGGTTACATCCTGATATTCGACCCGGAGCCTCGCAATTTCACGTAATTTATCAGGCAAAATATCAAGACCTACCGTATTTTCTATATATCGTATATTTTCAACCTGGCGCAAAGATGCACTGATTGTTTTATTCAAGTTCGCGGTTTCACAATTAACAAGCCGATTAACAGAATTTCGCATATCTCTTACAATACGAATATCCTCAAATTTCAAGAGTGCATTATGCCCTCCAATAATATTCAGGAATTCAGATATTTTCTCTGCTTCCTTCAGATAGGTGATAAATCCCTTTTTTCTTTCAAGCGTTTTGCTTTTTAATCCGAATGAGTTCATTAACTCACACAAAGAATCATTATGCTCTTTATATAAAGACGATATTTCCAAATGATAGGAGGATGTTTCTGGATTATTAACAGATCCACCTGCAAGAAATGCGCCACGTAAATAGGAACGTTTACAACATTTCTTATGAATAAGCTCCTCCGATATATCATGAACAATGTTGAAGCCATTTTCGATGATATTCAAATCCGTAAGTACTTCCTTCGCTTTCTCAGAAAATCGTACAATATAGACATTGTTCTTTTTCAGTTTCATCTTTTTACGAACGAGCAATTCAACCTGGAGGCTATAAAGCTTCTTTAGTAACGTATAGATTCTCCGGGCAATAGCTGCATTTTCTGTTTGAACATCCACAATAAGATGACGATTGGAAAAGGATAAGGATCCGTTCATCCGGATTAGCGCAGATAACTCTGATCGTGCGCAGCAATCTTTAACTTCTAAATTCGTTAGCTCTTTTTTTGTTTCCGACGCAAACGACATCCCTTTTTACACCTCAATCCCTTTACAACTTGCATGTTATTTATTCATATTAACTGCCTGAATACCTTTTTCTTTCAATAAATTGTAGATAATGGATGCCACGACGACCGTATCATGTCTGACTCGGTTATTTTGGATCGTTACAATATTATCCTTAATCACGTGTAATCCCATTTGTTCCAGTCTATTTATATCAAAGATAACCGGCTGGGCATATTCTTCTTTATATTTTAATTTTAGATGCGCAGGGATATCCTCTTTATTGACTAAAATGGTATCAATACAAGATTCACCTAAATGCTCGTTGAGGACTCTCATATGATCACTTGCCGTATAATTCAAGGTTTCCCCTGCCTGAGTCATCAAGTTACAGATATAAACTTTAGATGCCTTTGAATTTGCAATCTCAGAGGCAATCGTTGGCACAACCAAATTAGGCAATATACTTGTATAAAGGCTTCCTGGTCCCATCAAAATTAAATCTGCCTGCCTGATCGCTTGAATCGTTTCCTTAGGCGGCTGAATATACTCAGGACTGACAAATACCCGCTTGATTCGTTTTCCGGAGTATGGAATTTTTGATTCCCCGGAAACAATTGTTCCATCCTCAAGTTCTGCATGCAAGATGACACTTTGGTTCGCCGAAGGTAACACCTGTCCTTTTACATTCAGAACCTTGCTCATCTCTTGTATAGCATGTACAAAGTCACCAGTAATAGAAGTCATCGCTGCAAGAATCAAATTCCCAAGCGCATGACCCGATAATTGTTCAGAGCCCGTGAATCGATGCTGAAACATTTGTTCAATCAATGGTTCAACATCAGACATGGCTGCCAAAACATTGCGGATATCACCTGGCGGCGGAATATGAAGTTCCTCTCTCAGCCTGCCGGAACTACCGCCGTCATCAGCCACCGTCACGATGGCGGTAATATCAAGCGGATATACTTTAAGCCCTCTTAGCAGAACCGGAAGACCAGAACCTCCACCTATGATGACTACCCTAGGTTGTGCTGATTTGGATGTCATCTGTACGTACCTTCCTTTTATCAATATCACGATGCGTTACACTAGTGTGGTACTCATTTTTATATCGATTAATCAAATATTCAGCCAATGTTACAGAACGATGCTGCCCTCCCGTACATCCGACTGCGATAATTAATTGGGATTTTCCCTCTCTTTTATATTGAGGAATCATATAATCCAATAAATCCACCCATTTTTCAATGAATTTCTGGGTTTCACTCCATTTCAATACGTAGGAGGATACCTCTTCATCCAGCCCTGTTTGCGGCCGCATAGCTTCTATATAAAAAGGATTTGGAAGGAATCTCACATCAAAAACTAAATCCGCATCAATAGGAATGCCATGTTTAAAGCCAAATGACATTACATTGATGGTGAATTCCACCCGTTGGTTAACAGAAAATTGCTTAGCAATTTTATCGCGCAGCTCTCTCGGCTTATAGTTTGATGTATTATAAATTGTTTGAGCCCTTCCTTTTAATTCTTCCAGCAAATCGCGCTCAAGCTTAATCCCTTCCAGTGGCAACCCTGACGGAGCCAACGGATGAGTCCGCCTTGTTTCCTTATATCTTCTCACTAAAACTGAATCATCAGCATCCAGGAATAAGATTTCCGGTACAAACTTGGAGGATTCATTGAGGTCATCCAATGCTTTAAACAGATGTTCAAAGAATTCCCTTCCCCTTAAATCCATCACTAAGGCTACTTTATTCATCTTTTTACCTGAATCATTCATAAGCTCCAGAAATTTAGGAAGAAGCGTTGGAGGAAGGTTATCCACACAAAAGAAACCCAGATCCTCAAAGCTCTGTATCGCAACCGTCTTACCGGCCCCTGACATACCTGTAATAATAACCAGCCGACTCTCTGATGCTGCAGTTTCGACTTTCTTTTCTTCCATTATTTATTCCCCGTTTCTTTCCAGCTTGTAATCAAGTAAGGTAAAATCTTCTGTATATTTAAAAGTTCCTATTAATATACCTTGTCCATTCATCATATGATCTAATATTTTGCGATCTCCCTCGGCCATCGGCAATGTCAAAATATCATTTAAACGGTGCCATTTTAGAATACCCTCTTCATTCTCCTGAAGAGCTTCTCCTTCAAATGCATACGCACGAAAAGTAAACAGCATCCATTCATGAACGATTTCGTCATCTTTGATATTAACCATGGTGAAAATGCCTTTTAACTCAGGGCGCTCGATTTTCAAATTGGTTTCTTCATAGAATTCACGAATGACAGAGTCATGTATCGATTCTCCAGATTCCATTTTGCCTCCGGGCGCAACCCACCAGTTTCTTCTGGGCTTTTGGAGCATAAGGGCTTGCCCATTTGCCATTAACATACAATTGGTTACTCTTTGCAAACTATTCACCTCAATTGCAATAGCACAAATTAATTAGACTTATCCTTATTATACTATTTTAGATGTGCATGAACAATGTACGGTAATCATCGTTATTTTTCGGTTTGTACTTTATATTTTTCGACATTCTACAAAAAAAGCGGCATAGGTTTTAATAACCTATGCCAAAAAAAGTATATAAAAGGGGGTCAATTTCTTACTCTCATTCTACCCCAACTGTATTGCACTTTGATTACAACCAGGTTAAGTAATAATGACTAAATGTAAATTTATTACTCAACTTCCAGTCGATCTTTATTGAGCTTCTGCTTTTAATTGATCCATCAATTCTTCTATATAATGCTGAGCTGATTGAGCCGCTATGCTGCCATCTCCAGTTGCTGTAACAATTTGTCGTAAATTCTTTTCACGAACATCTCCAGCTGCAAAAATACCAGGGATTTTAGTTTCCATACGGTCATTCGTTTCAATATATCCAGCTTGATTCGTAATTCCGATGCTTTGGAATGGCTTCGTTAATGGCAGCATTCCAATATAAATGAATACTCCATCTGCCGGATACTCACGCTCAGTTCCATCAACAGTGGACACAAGCGTTACTCCCCCAACCTTGCCATCTTTTTCATTAATGGTTTTTAACGTAGAATTCCAAATGAATTCTACTTTCTCATTTTCAAAAGCACGCTGTTGTAAAATTTTCTGTGCACGAAGCTCATCTCTGCGGTGTACAATCGTCACTTTAGATGCAAAACGAGTTAAGTATACACCTTCTTCAACAGCAGAATCTCCTCCACCGATTACAACAAGTTCTTTATTTTTAAAGAAAGCTCCATCACAAACGGCACAGTAGGAAACACCGCGACCGCTAAGCTCTTTTTCACCCGGTACACCGATTTTTTTATACTCAGCACCGGTAGAAATAATAATGGTACGTGTTTTATATTGCTTGGAACCTGCATCAATCGTTTTATATTCTTTTCCATCAATAATTTCTTTCACTTCACCATATGCATATTCAGCACCAAATTTCTTCGCATGCTCGAACATTTTAGTTGATAAATCCGGCCCCAAAATAGTTTCATATCCAGGGTAATTTTCAACTTCTTCTGTATTCGCCATTTGCCCGCCTGGAATTCCTCTTTCCAGCATTAAAGTGGAAAGATTAGCTCTGGAAGCATATACAGCTGCTGTCATACCTGCAGGTCCCGCTCCAATAATTATCACATCATAGATTTTTTCCTCTGACATTATGAAACACTCCTCCATCACAAACATCTATTATAGGACTTGTAACCTCTGTTACATCCATTTATTTCATCTCAAGTATTATCCTCGAACTAATCGTATTAAACTATACATCTACAGTCCAAAAATTTGCTCATTGCAACAAATTGGCTACAAGTTTTACATACTTGGAAAGTGTAGAAATGGATACACCATAACGATCAGCCACTACTTTTTGCGATTGCTTCTCTCCGCGCAGCTTGTGCCACTCATAATCAATGGCCGCTGACCAAGCATGGGGGTTAGAGAATGAAACACCTGTTTCTTGCCCCTGTGCATATACAGAAAACCATAACAAATAAAGACCAGCTTCAATCAGTTTCACAGGCTGGTAGATCCTGTATAAGGTTTCAGCAACTTCTGCCGCAAAAAATGGTTGGCTTTCAGAACGTTCACTATGGTTTTTATAGGCTTGCTCCATCGCACCGAAACGATTGTTAGTTAAATAAGAGGCATGGACTTTGATTTTTTGAAGATCTCCTGAATGATTGGCTAAAAAGAGACCAAACAATCTCTCCTCTACATACTCACTTTCCAACTTGTTAATGATGGAAGGCATATGCTCCTCAAATCCGGAATCTACATCATCGACCATTTCACCCCAAGGCTCAAAGCCTTCTTTGTCTGGACTGTATTCGACCACTTTAGCCCAGGCCTGCTCTGCCACTCTCTTCTGTCCGATCTGATGAGCTGATTTACTAAGCCAGTAATAGAATGTACCGTCTCCTTCATAGCCCCTCTTTTGCAGTTGACGAAGCCACTTGTACGCTTCCTCATAATAACCGGTCAGTGCAAAGGTCGCTCCTAGTTTCAGACGATGTTCCTCTAGAATCGGTCGGACTTTCTTTAGAACCGCAAAAACTTCTTCCAGTTTTTCCTGATTCATCTGGTAATGATGAAAGACCATTCCATTGCACAAGGCATGCAAGTTACCAGGGTTCTTTTCAAGTACACGATTAAGCGTTGCAAAGGCCTCATCCGTTTTACCGACATAAAAATAAGCCAATGCCAAGTTGTTATAGGCCGACCAAAACTCCGGATATAGTTCAATCAACTCTTCAATCTTCTCAACGGCTTTCACAAAATTACCCGCTTCTAGCAATTCGCGTGCAACTTCCTGCCGCATCATCAAATCGTCCTGAACCTCCAGGGTCTCTTCTGTTTCGTCCGTCTCAAAAGTAATTAAATCCAGGAGATCTTCTGCATCCTCACTGAATTCACCAAACTCATCTTTATTTAAATATTCATTAGCATGCTTATAGGCCTCTTTAAATAAACCCATATGAGCAAAGTTATTCGCCAGGAAATAATGGCACTCCGTCATGAACGGATCCAACTCCTGAAGAATATTCTCAAGCAGCTCATTCGAATACTGATATTCACCTAATTCCGTACAAATCACAGCCAACTGGCAAGCAATCATCGGCTCACCCGGCTCCAACTGTAGCGCACGGTTCATATATTTCTTAGCTCTATATAATTCCCTTCGCTGGAAAGCTTTAATTCCTTTTGTAAAATAGAACTCTCCCGTGGGGTTAAACGACACAACTTTTGCCTTCTTAGTCAAATTAAAATTATTCCCCATCTAGTCCTCCAAGCACATATACTTTAACCCTACAATTATACCATATTAAGAGAATTATAGGAAGAAAAGCGGAGGCGACTGGTCAGGCCCGACAAGCATAAGGAGAGGCACGTAGGGAGGCGTTTTCCCATCCCGCAGTGGCTATCCTTATGACTCGAGGGACTAGGAGCCGCAGCTGGATCTCACGAAAAGCGGAAGGGCCTCGCACAGGAGTGAGGAGCATAAGACAGAGGCTTGGAGGGGATCTTTCATGGAGTTTTCACACGCCTTTGACACACCTTTACCTCGGCTTTGACCGGTCTTAGACCGGTCTTTACCCCGGTATAGGTGGGTCATAGCCCGGGCATAGTCCCTTTACCCGGGCTTTCACCCCGCTTTGACCGGCCTTTACCCCGGTATAGCCGCTCCATAGCCCGGGCATAGTCCCTTTACCCGGGCTTTCACACGCCTTTGACCGGTCTTTACCCGGGGATAGCCACGCCATAGCCCGGGCATAGTCCCTTTACCCGGGCTTTCAACCGCCTTTGACCGGCCTTTCCCCGGGTATAGCCACGCCATAGCCCAGGCATAGTCCCTTTACCCGGGCTTTCAACCGCCTTTGACCGGCCTTTCCCCCAGCATAGCCGGTCCATAGCCACACCATAGCCGTGGAAAAGACGGATCAAAGCCAAACACCCCGTCCCATCCAAGACCACAACACCACACTCCTCCAAACAAACAAAAAACTCAAAAGGTATTTTCACCCTTTTGAGTCAGTTTTATCGTCATTCTGTTTGGTAAGATGGCGGTCACGCAGGTTTTTTGAATTTCGGAGAATGGTAGATTCTGTTCTTTTAAGAGGACAAGGACATGGAAGAATAGATCGGATACTTCCCATTTCAGTTCTTCCGAGTCGCGGTTTTTGGCAGCGATGATGACTTCGGCTGCTTCTTCGCCTACTTTTTTAAGAATCTTGTCTACCCCTTCTTCAAATAAATAGGTTGTATAAGAACCTTCTGGGCGCTCCACTTCTCGTTCTGCAATGATTTTTTCAAGTTCAAACAAAAAGTCTTCCTTCTCATCGGAAGGTTGAGTCGCTTCTTTTTCAGCCTGATATAACGTTTCAGTAAAACAACTTACTGTCCCGGTATGACAGGCAGGTCCTGCAGGCTTGACCAATACAACCAATGCATCCTGATCGCAATCATAGCGAATGGCCCGGACTTCTTGAGTATTTCCGCTTGTTTCCCCTTTATGCCAAAGCTGCTGGCGGGAACGGCTGTAAAACCAAGTTTCTCCTGTTTGAATGGTTCTCTCTAACGATTCCTTATTCATATAAGCCAATGTCAGAACTTCTTTCGTTTGTTCATCCTGAACAATAGCTGGCACTAAGCCATTCACATCATATTGAATTTGAATTATATTCATCTCACAAGCACTCCTTGTTCTCGCAGTCTGCGTTTCACTTCTTGTACGCTTGTTTCTTTATAATGAAAAATGGAAGCTGCCAGAGCTGCATCCGCTTTTCCATCTGTAAAAACTTCCACAAAATCATCCTTGTTTCCTGCTCCGCCGGATGCAATCACGGGGACCGTAACAGCCTCACTGACTGCTTTAGTTAATTCAACATGAAAACCGCTTTTTTCTCCATCACGGTCCATACTTGTCAGCAAAATCTCACCGGCACCGAGCGCTACAGCTTGTTTAGCCCAATCAACCGCATTTAATTCGGTAGCTTTTCGACCGCCGTGCGTGTAGACTCGAAACCCTTCCAGATCCGTATCGTACTTTGCATCAATCGCCAGAACGATACACTGGTTACCAAAATAAGTAGCTCCCTCAGCAATCAGCTCGGGATGAAGTACGGCTGCTGTGTTCAAAGATACTTTATCCGCGCCGGCGCGCAAGATGGTTCTCATATCAGCAACCGAGTTAATACCGCCGCCGACTGTAAATGGAATACTCAGGACAGAAGCAGCTTCCCGGACGACTTCAACCATCGTCTTTCTTCCTTCGTGCGAGGCCGAAATATCGAGGAACACTAATTCATCTGCGCCCTGGTCATCATACATTTTAGCTAATTCAACCGGATCACCTGCATCCTGAAGCCCGAGAAATTGAATTCCTTTAACCACACGGCCTTCTTTTACATCCAAACAGGGAATGATTCTCTTTGTTATCATTTGAATTCAACCGCCTTCGCTAATGCTTGCGGCAAGGTAAAGCGATTTTCATAGAGAGCCTTCCCGATGATGACTCCTTCGATTCCAACTGATTGATACGCTTTTAAAGAAACAATATCTTCAAGCTGGCTCATTCCACCTGATGCAATAATATGCTTTCCAGTTTCACGCGCCAATTCAGCTGTTTCCTTCACACTTGGTCCAGTCAGCATACCATCATTGGCGATATCTGTGAAAATGAACCATTCGGCTCCTTTATCCGCAAAAAACTTTCCTAAATCCACAACTGTCCATTCACTGGTTTTTAACCAGCCGTCCGTTGCTACCTTACCGCTTTTCCCATCCAAACCAATCGCAATCTGCCCAGGATATTTCTGAATCATCTCTGTTGCAAATTCAGGCTCTCGTACAGCCACGCTGCCAAGAATGACACGAGAAATCCCATTTTCCAAATAGCGGGCTACTTGTTTCTCATTCCGAATTCCGCCTCCCACTTGAATGGAGACACCTTTTAATTCCTGGGCAGCTTTCAGGACATGTTGTTCGTTTACTGGGTTCCCATCTTTGGCACCATCCAAATCAACCATATGAATCCATTCGGCTCCCATGTCAGCAAAGGACATAGCCATATCAAACGGCGAATCTCCATAAACGGTTTCCTGTCCATAATCTCCCTGTAGAAGGCGGACACAGTTACCACCTCTCATATCAATTGCCGGATAGATTGTAAAATTCGTACTCATCACTAACGCCCCGCCTTCTCCGTTACCAGTTTGATGAAATTCTCAAGCAGGCCTTTTCCCATTTGACCGCTTTTCTCTGGGTGAAATTGCATCCCCATCACATTTCCTTTTCCTACTATTCCAGGTACCTCGACATCATACATGGCTGATGCCATTAATTCTGCGGGATCCTTTATTTGCGCATAATAGGAGTGAACGAAATAGACATAATCTTCTTCTAACCCCTCTACCAAGGGATGCTCCTGCTTAAATCGAAGCTTATTCCATCCCATATGTGGAACTTTATAAGTCTTGCCTGTTTGATCGATCCCTGTAAATTTCGCAATATGTCCGTCTAGAAAGTGAAGTCCTTCAGAGAAACCATGTTCATCACTGCTTTCAAACAAGAGCTGCATCCCTAAGCAAATGCCGAGCAATGGTCTCCCGCTTTCCACATATTCTTTTAAGAGCTCGTCTAATTTTTGCTCCTTCAAAGCGGTCATAGCATCACGAAAGGCGCCCACTCCGGGTAAAATCAGCCCCTCACAACGGGCCAACACAGCCGGATCGCTGCTTATCACAGCATCAGCTCCAAGCCTATCAAGCGCATTGTAAACACTGAATAAATTTCCCATTCCATAATCAACGATACCAATCAAAACGCTAATCCTCCCTCATTAAAGCATTCCTTTTGTCGAAGGAATTCCTTTCACTCTCGGGTCATGCGATGTTGCTTCGTCCAGCGCACGGCCAAGTGCTTTAAAAATAGCTTCCACAATATGATGAGAATTGCGGCCGTAATGGACAATGACGTGAAGATTCATTTTTGCTTCAATCGCAAGCTTCCATAAAAATTCGTGTACAAGCTCCGTATCAAAGGATCCAATCATAGGTGCCGGTATATCTGCTCTAAATTCAAGATGCGGCCGATTACTCAAATCCACGACCACCTGTGCCAACGCTTCATCCATCGGTACAAAAGCATTTCCGTATCGCTTAATTCCTCGTTTATCTCCAAGAGCCTGGCTAAGAGCCTGCCCTAAACAAATACCGATATCCTCAGTTGTATGGTGCCCATCCACTTCAATATCGCCATCAGCGTCCACGCGTAAATCGAAGTGACCATGCTTGGCAAACAGGTCCAGCATATGCGAAAGAAAGGGAACGCCGGTTGAAAGTTCTGTCTTGCCTTCGCCGTCAAGACCAAAATCCAGTTTGATTTTCGTTTCATTTGTTCTTCTGTCTATTTCTGCTGTTCGTTTCATCGGCCTTCCTCCTTTGAATTTAACCTTGATTCTACAGCCCGGGCATGAGCCTCCAATCCTTCCAATCTGGCAAAAGCAGCAATCTTGGCGGCATGGGCTTCAAAATCTTGTTGACTGTACATAATTAAGCTCGTTTTCTTTTGAAAATCATCTACATTTAAAGGACTTGAAAAACGGGCTGTTCCATTTGTAGGAAGCACATGATTGGGGCCCGCAAAATAATCCCCGACTGGCTCAGAACTATATTTACCGATAAAAATGGCCCCTGCATGCCGAATCGCTCCGACCACATTCATTGCATCCGCTGTTTGTATTTCCAAATGTTCAGGTGCCAGCTCATTTACTGCTTCAATTGCTTCATCCATTGTGTTTGCCACATAAACCCCACCAAAATTGTTCCAGGAAGCATGGGCAATTTCTTTGCGTGGCAACAAGAGCAATTGCTTCTCCACTTCAGCTTTAACCTCATACGCCAACTTTCGGCTCGTGGTGATCAGTACACTGCATGCTCGTTCATCATGTTCAGCCTGTGATAGCAAATCAGCTGCAACATGCCGAGCCTCCGCCGTTTCATCAGCCAGCACCGTTATTTCACTCGGACCGGCAATCATATCAATATCTACATCTCCATAGACTTCCCGTTTAGCTAGAGCAACATAGATATTGCCTGGACCAGTAATTTTATCTACTTTTCCAATAGACTCGGTACCATAGGCAAGGGCACCAATCGCCTGCGCTCCACCTACTTTATAAATCTCTGTGATGCCGGCTATGTGGGCTGCAGCAAGCACGGAATCAGGCAATTTACCATCCTGTCCCGCCGGCGAAACCATTACTATCCGCTTTACACCTGCCACTTTAGCTGGAATAGCGTTCATCAATACGGAGGAGGGATAAGCAGCTGTACCGCCTGGAACATAGATGCCGACTGAATCGAGCGGTGTGCGTTTTAATCCCAGCATGGTCCCTGTTGCAGACATATCAATCCATGAATTTTGTACTTGTTTTTCATGATAGCTTCGAAGATTAGAAGCAGCTTCCTTCATAATTGAAATCATCTCAGGCGGGATGTTTGCAATGGCCATTTCAATTTCATCGTTTGTCACTTTCAGAGAATCGAGCTCGGCGTGATCAAACTTTTTGGTGTAGAAAAAGAGAGCCTTATCTCCCTGATCGTTTACATCCTGTAAGATTTGTTGGACCACTTTTCGTTGAGCATCGCTCCCGCCATCAACCGTTCGTTTCAGCGATATTCCGTTCGTTAACGATTTTATTTCCATGCTTTCTCCCTCCAGTTATCCCTTGGGTTGCAAAACTGCTCCCAGTCGAGTGACCATTTCAGCAATTACTTTTTCTTTCATTCGATAACTGACCGGATTTGCAATAAATCGTGAAGTAACATTTTGGATAGTAGCATACTCTACCAGACCATTTTCACGTAAGGTTTGTCCAGTCGATACAATATCGACAATTCGATCAGCAAGACCAATCATAGGAGCCAGCTCAATGGAACCATTCAATTTAATAATTTCCACCTGTTCGCCCTGCTCACGGAAATATTCAGAGGCAATATTGGGATATTTACTGGCTATCTTTGGTGCAACCTTGCTCATTTCCGTATTCGGCAGGCCTGCCACCGCTAAATAGCAATCACTGATCTCCAAATCAAGCAGTTCGTATACGTCACGCTTTTCTTCCATAAGTACGTCTTTTCCAGCGATCCCCACATCAGCTACTCCATACTCCACATAAGTGGGAACATCCATTGGCTTTGCCAGAATGAAGCGGAGATTTTCATTTTCTACGTTGATAATCAGCTTTCTTGAATCGTCAAAGTCAGAAGGAATTTGGTAATCTGCTTTTCTTAGTAATTCCACGGCCTCATCCAATATCCGCCCTTTTGGCATGGCAATTGTTAATTGATCCATCATCCTTCCCCCTTCGATTCTTCAGTCATGTCAATCATAAACTCAATATTAGAAAAATTACTTGTAAACTTATTTACTTCCTTAATCCCATCTACATTTTGCAAGACGACTCGTTGACCAGATCCCCTCAATTCAGCAGCCTTTTTCATTGCCCTTAATTGCTGAGCAGGATGATAAATGATACAGGTAGGTGTTTCTTCATTTAATACTGTGTCAAGCGATTCTAGGATGCGATCTAGTCGCAAACCAAATCCTGTAGCAGGAGCATCCGTTCCGAATTGCTTATAAAGCTCGTTATACCGTCCGCCATTTCCAATCGGAAAGCCTACATTCTCCCCAAAAACTTCAAATAGAATACCAGTATAGTAGTCCATATGGCTAACTAGTGATAAATCATACGTGATCATTTCATCATGATTGATTAAATGGAGGATAGCGGCTAGTTTTTTCAATTCCTGTACAGCATCCTGACCCATTTGCCGATCCGTTAGTTCTTCAGCCAACTTCAGGATCTCTCTTCCTCCTTTTAATTCAAGGAATCGATGTAAGATTTCACGGTCCTTTAAGGAAATCGGCATTTGATTAACATACTCTTTGAAACCTACGTAATTCTTCTCAAACAGGAATTTCCGCATGATTCCTGCCGTTTCTTCGCAACCGCCAAAATGAAGAAGTAAATCCTGCACAAATCCGATATGGCCAATCGTAATATGATAGCGTTCCACCCCTGCAGCTTTTAATACGGAGGATAGCAGTGAAAGCACTTCAGCATCTGCTGATAAGGTCTGATCTCCAATTAATTCAATCCCAAATTGCTCAAATTCAGCAGGACGGCCGCCTTCTTTCTCCTGAGCCCTAAACACATTTGCACTATAGGCAAGCCGCATCGGATTACCTTCCTTTAGTAAATGGGAGGAAGCAACCCTGGCAATAGGCGAAGTCATATCAGGACGCAACACTAAACTATGACCATCTTTATCTAATAACTTGAATAATTGAAGGTCGCGAATAGCTGATACCTTCCCGACTGTCTCATAATATTCAAGTGATGAAGTTTCTAAAAAACGATATCCGTATTGGATTGTTTCATCCATCATTCTTTGTTTGATGGTGTGTTTTAACTTAAATAAACCAGGTAATGTGTCGCGCATGCCCAAGGGCTTTTCGAACATAAATAGATTTGGCATATATAACAGTCCTTTATCGTAATTTTTAAAATACTTTAGTTCGCTAATATGCTAATATGATGAAGTTAAATAAAGTCTATCGCTCTCACTAAAAAATTTCAAGTCATATGGATGTTATACCCAGTGATTACTTCAATAGTCCTATTGAAGTAGGTAGTAAAAAACCCCGCTCCCAAAGGAACGGGGTACTCTTTTAATGAAAAAAGGTATCTTCTTGTATTCTTTTTTTCATCTCTTCGGCACTATAGATCACTTTCATCGGATTACCGCCTACAAAAGCCCCTGCAGGTACATCCTTATGAACGAGCGTACCAGCCGATACAATCGCACCATTGCCTATTTTAATCCCTGGCAGCAAGGTGGAATTGGCTCCAATCATCACTTCGTCGCCAATGACCACACTACCTAAACGATATTCGTTTATTAAGTATTCATGTGCCAGAATCGTTGTATTGTACCCAATCACTGTGTTACGTCCAACCGAAATTTTTTCAGGAAACATGACATCCAGCATGACCATCAAGGCGAAGGAAGTCTTATTGCCCACCTTCATCCCGAGAAATGTCCGATAAAGCCAGTTTTTCATGCCTAGAAAAGGTGTGTATCTGGCAAGTTGTATAACCACAAAGTTCCGAACAACCTTCCAAAAAGGAACTGTTTTATAAACATACCAGAGGGAATTGCCATCCCCTTTTACCGGATAACGAGTGGTTCTTCTCATTTCTTTAAGATGGTTAAGAGATCGCGCATATTTTCAAGCATATAATCCGGATTAAATTGCTCGAGATATTCTCTTCCTTTTATCGTCCAAGCGACTCCAGCTGTCTTCGTTCCTGCGTTTTTTCCTGCCAGAATATCATGACTGTTATCCCCAACCATGATCGTTTCTGATGGAACTGAACCAATCTTATCCAATGCTAAGTGAATCGGCTCCGGGTCCGGTTTTGGCATTTTAACATCATCAAGTGTAACAACCACATCAAAGAAAGAGTCAAGGCGACCTTTAATCAAGCCCATTTTTACTGCATTACGCATCTTCGTTGTCACGATGCCGACTTTATAGCCGCTTTTTTTAAGTATATCAATCGTTTCATACACACCTTCATACTCGCGGACAAGCAGATCATGATTTGCAAAATTATGTTCGCGGTAAAAGGCGATCATCTCATCCTTACGATGGGGATCCAGGCCGCCAAATGTTTCAGCCAGTGATGGCCCAATAAAAGGATAGACATCTTCCCGCGAATATTGTCCGGGATAATAATGATCAAATGTATGTAAAAAGGAAGCAATAATTAATTCATTCGTATCAATTAATGTCCCATCCAAATCAAATAGTAATGTTGTGATTTTCTGCTCCACGCTGTTCTTCCTTCCTCTTTTTTAATTCTACTTTGTTCCAAATATAGGCAATGATAACAGCTAATAGAATGGCTGTCACCAGGCGGATTAGCAGCAATGGGAGAACGGGTACGCCTAGAGGGATAAAAATAACAGTATCTTCAACCACTGCATGACAAGCGATCAAGAAGATAAAAGCAATTGTGATGTCTTTTTTACTAACTCCATCTTCACGTACGGCATCCAACATAACCCCTGCCCCGTAAGCCAAACCAATAACGAGCCCCGCAACCAATGTCATAGAGGTATTTTCTTTCATCCCCAGCATTCTTGTGACAGGCTTCATCCAATTTGAAAATTTATTTAGCCAATTCAAATCCTTCATAATCTGGATGACTAACATCAAAGGAATGACAATGATCGCCAGCTTGATGGTTCCATAAGCTGCTTTCTCCAACGCCATCAACAAAATCGGAATCAGTCCGGTAACCGCTTCCTCATTGCCGCTGATGCCATAATAAATTCTCTCTGATCCACCCTGCCAAAATAAATGAATGACAACTGCGGATAATAAAGCAAGCCCGATGCGGGTAAGAAGAACCACCCATAGTTTAACGCCTACCTTTAAAGCAACACCGGTTTCAATAAACAGATTATGTGAAAAAGAAAGCATAACGGCAATGATAAAGACTTCTTTAACAGTCAAAGAATCCAAAGCTAGGATACCGCCAATTCCGGCATACAAGTTTAAAAAGTTCCCCAGTACCAATGGAATCGCTGCATCTCCAGGAAGTCCAATCAACTCCATAACCGGGCTTATTAATTCAATAATCCAGGGTAATACCGGTGTATATTGCAGAATCGTTATAAAAAACGTGACGGGAAAGATAATTTTCCCGAGCATCCAGGTTGTACGTAAACCTGCCAATAGACCTTTTGATACAGTTTCTTTTTTCAATGATCCCACCCCCTTAGTCATTCACGATGGACAACTTGCAGATAAATGAATTTCTAAGATGCGGTACATGAGCCATCAGCATTATAGATCTAAATATTTTTTCTCGGAATAGCCCATTTTCCGTCTCACGATAAACAGAATAATTCCCCCAATAATCAGGGTTAAAGACATAAGCTGTGCCATCCGTAATTCGCCAAATAGCATGAGGCTATCCGTTCTCATTCCTTCAATAAAGAAGCGTCCGATTGAATACCAAATTACATAAGTCAGGAACATTTCACCCTGACGCAAATTAACCCTTCTTAATAGAAGTAATAACGCAAATCCAACGAAATTCCACAGGGATTCGTACAAGAAAGTCGGATGATGGTAGACTCCCTGGATATACATTTGATCAATGATAAAGTCAGGAAGCATTAAATTTTCAAGAAATTGACGGCTAACTTCCTCACCATATGCTTCCTGGTTAATGAAGTTTCCCCATCTACCAATGGCCTGCCCAAGAATAAGAGATGGAGCCGCAATATCAGCAATTTTCCAGAAGGAAATATTTCTGGAGCGCGCAAAGACAATTGTTGTAATAACCGCACCAATTAAGGCACCATGGATAGCTATTCCGCCATTCCATATTTTATAAATATCACCGAGGTGATCTTTATAATAGGACCATTCAAAAATCACATAGTATATACGCGCACTAATAATGGAGATCGGCACAGCATAGATTAACAGGTCAACAAATAAGTCTTTGTCCAGCCCGCGGCGTTCAGACTCACGCATAGCAAGCCATAGTCCAAGAAATACACCCAAGCCTATAATAATCCCATACCAGTAAATCTGGATGGAACCGATCTGTATAGCAACACGATCAATCGTATTCATTTATTCTTACACCCACTCTACTTATTTTTCCTTTTCAATCGCTTCATTCAATTTTTCCGTAAATTGCTGAGCTGTATTGACGCCCATTCGTTTCAGGCGGAAATTCATAGCTGCTACTTCAATGATAACTGCGATATTCCGGCCCGGACGAACAGGTATATTCATCCGTGTGATATCTGTATCAATGATCCGGACTTTTTCTTCTTCCAAGCCCAGTCTGTCATAATTTTTCTGCTGATCCCATATCTCCAGATTAATGACAAGGGAGATTTTTTTATGACTTCTGACTGCACCCGCACCAAAGAGCGTCATAACATTGATAATCCCTACACCTCTTATTTCTAATAGATGTTCAATCAACTCAGGGGAATTTCCAACCAATGTATCGTCATCCTCTTGACGAATTTCCACGCAATCATCTGCAACTAAACGATGGCCTCTCTTTACAAGTTCAAGGGCAGTCTCACTTTTTCCAACTCCGCTTTTCCCGGTAATCATAACGCCAACACCGTATATATCAACCAGAACGCCGTGAACAGCAGTCGTAGGAGCTAGCTTGCTTTCGAGAAAATTAGTTAATCTACTGGAAAACCTGGTTGTTTTCATGCTTGTCCTCAAAACTGGAACAGATACTGCTTCAGAAGCCACTAGTAACTCCTTAGGCACCTCTAATCCCCGTGTAATAATGATACACGGCGTTATATCACTGCAAAGCGTTTTCATTCTCGAAACTCTTTCATCACTGGTTAACTTAGAAAAAAACGATAACTCAGTCATCCCCAGGATTTGAATACGGTCAGCCGGGTAATAATCAAAATATCCGGCAATTTCTAATCCAGGTCTGGAAAGGTCGCTCGTTGTGATAGGTCTATTTATGCCTTCCTCGCCACAAATCAATTCAAGCTGGAATTCCTCAATGAGGTCGATTGTTCTAACTTTTGCCAAAAAATTCACTCCCTGAACTATTTGATTAATAAATGTGCTTTCATTTTATCATTATTTCCTATATAACCATACAATAACAATAATATAATTCTGGTTTTTCTAAAAAGTTATAGGTAGGATTAGAATAGAACAACTAGCCTAGGAGTTGAATAGAAATGTCACTATTAATTCGAAATGCAACAATCTATCAAGAGAACGCTATTCTCCAAAATGGTTACATACTAATAGAAAATCATCAGATCAGTGAAATTGGGTTTGTGGAAAATGCACCCCAACACGCGGATGAAGTTCTCACCTTAAAAGAAGGCCAGTTTGTTTTACCTGGCTTCATTGATATCCATATTCATGGTGTTGCTGGAGCCGATGCGATGGACGGCACAGAAGAAGCGCTGCGCGTAATGGTCAAAGAGCTTCCTAAAGAAGGAACCACTTCTTTTCTGGCTACAACAATGACACAAAGCCCATCCAATATTAAAAAAGCATTACAAGCTATTGATTCCTTTAAAGATAACGGTAATCCTGCTGGAGAAACGGAAATGCTGGGAGTTCATTTAGAAGGTCCGTTCATAAGTCCATTGAAAGCAGGAGCACAGCCATTACATCACATTATTGATCCTCAATTGAGTTTATTTTCAGAGTGGAATGAAGCATCAGGAAACGCGATTAAACTCGTTACGATGGCACCTGAACAGCCTGGTTCAAGCGAATTAATCGAGCACCTGCACAAATCATCTATTATTTGCTCCCTTGGTCATACAAATGCGACTTATCATCAAACAACCGAAGCCATTGAACAGGGTGCCTCACATGCTACACACCTATTTAATCAAATGACTGGATTACACCATCGTGACGTTGGTGCTGCAGGAGCAGCCTTACTGCATGACCAGGTATATATCGAAATAATTGCGGACGGGATTCACGTCTCACCTGAAATGGTTAAACTTGCCCTACAGGTTAAAGGACCAGAGAAGACAATCCTTATTACCGATGCGATGCGGGCAAAAGGAATGGTTGATGGACAATATGATTTAGGTGGACAAGAAGTGACGGTGAAGGGCAGTGAAGCACGTCTCGAAGATGGTACGTTGGCAGGCAGTATTCTTAAAATGAATGAAGCGATTAAAAATGTATGCAGTTTTACTGGATATACGTTGCAGCAAGTTGTCCAGATGGCATCTGTCAATCCAGCCAAACAGCTGAATGTATTTGATCGAAAAGGAAGCATTACGGTTGGAAAGGATGCAGACCTTGTCATCATGAATCCAAATTTCGATGTATCCGCTACAGTCTGCCGTGGTAAAATAGCGTACAGAGGTGAACAACAATGACACAAACAAACATGAAAGTAATAAAAGTAAAAAACTATGATGAATTAAGCCAGCTGGCTTCCGAAATCGTGATCGGCAAAATAAAGCAAAAACCGAATGCTGTTCTTGGCCTCGCTACTGGAAGCACCCCGCTTGGTCTCTACAAACATTTGATTGAGGACCATCAAAAAAACGGGACAAGCTATCAACAAATTGAAACTGTTAATTTAGACGAATATATTGGGCTATCAAAAGAGAATCCAAATAGCTATTACTCCTATATGATGGAAAATTTATTTCAATATCTTGATATCCCTCATCATCATATCCATTTGCCTCATGGAGATGCAGATGATTTCATGGCGGAATGCGAGCGATATGAAACTATCATTGAAGAACTTGGCCATGTAGATTTGCAAGTACTCGGAATTGGAGAAAATGGCCATATCGGCTTCAATGAGCCCGGGACTCCGTTTTCCAGTAAAACACATATCATTGACTTAAAGGAAAGCACGCGACAAGCTAATGCCCGCTTTTTCAATCACATAGATGAGGTACCAAAACAAGCGATAACAATGGGGATTTCTACTATTATGAAAAGCAAAGAGATCCTGTTATTAGCTTCCGGTGAAGCGAAGGCAGAAGCAACATACAAATTGATTAATGGGGATATAACAGAACAATTACCGGCAAGTATTCTACAGCAGCATCCATCTGTAACGATCATTGTCGATCAAGCTGCCGCTTCCATGCTTGATTAAACTTCACTAGCGTTTTTATATAGGGTGATTGTAGACCTTATTCATGGATTACTAAAAAGTGAAGAACATCTTTTCGTTAAAATAGCCTTGCTAAATAGAAAATATCTTTTAACAATAAGTGCCCCGTAAATGGTCCATTTTGATGGCTTGTCTCATATTATGTATGAAAAGGACAAGGGGGGCATCCAAAGTTGAAGATTATGATTGATGCAGGCCACGGCTATACAACACCAGGCAAATCATCTCCGGATGGCATGAAAGAATATGAATTTAATCGCGCAGTAGCCCAATATGTAAAAGAATTATTGACCTCGTATCAGGCATCGATCTATTTTGCCCATTCGGATTCAACGGATGTCCCTCTAGGGGAAAGAACCAATCAGGCAAATTCGATCAATGCGGATTTATACCTATCGATTCATGCCAATGCCACCGGAAATGGGGAATGGCATCAAGCAGAGGGAATTGAAACCTATGTTCATTTATCCAAGCCTGCAGAAGCCTTCTCACTGGCTTCAAAATTTCAGAAGAATTTGATTGCCACAACCGGCTTACAAAATCGCGGGGTAAAAATGGCTGATTTTCATGTCCTGCGGGAAACCAAAATGACAGCCGTGCTCGTTGAATGCGGATTTATGACAAACAAAAACGAAGTGAAGCTGCTTAAAAGTGCGTATTACCGTAAAAAATGTGCACAAGCTCTTGTTGAAACCATCATTTCTCATTATTCATTAAAAAAGAGAGCCATACTTCCTGCCAAACAATCGGATCAGGAAAAAACACTTTACAAGGTACAGCTCGGAGCCTTTTCGGACAAGCAGAATGCTGCAAATCTAGCTACACAATTAAAACGACTTGGCTTTGACACCACCATCATTGTTGAAAAGCAAGAACGCTAAAAACCTGAAGCCTCTTAGGGGTTACCTAGAGGCTTCAGGTTTTTTATTAGTCCATTATACTTTCCATAATAGTACTAACAAACGATAGTATAATGGATACTAGGAAGGTCAGCCAGAAACCATGGATGTCAAAAGCGCCTCCCATTGCCGCATCCGTAATCTTCAATACAATTGCATTGATAAAAAGCAAAAATATGCCCAGTGTAACAATCGTTATAGGTAACGTTAAGACAGTTACAATTGGTTTAACAATGACGTTAAAGATAGATAACACAATGGCTGCAATGATTGCCGCACCAAACCCGGTTACATGTACACCTTCAAATACCTGTGTAAGTAATACAAAGACAACCGCATTAACAAGGATTTTTACGATCCAATTCATACGTTCAACTCCTCCAATTCTTCTCTGGGCATAATATAACTAAGAATCGTATAGGGGATGATCAACAAAAAGCTGGTTGGAATAAGCCCGATTACAAATAGGATACGCAGAAGAGATGATTTAATACCAAAATATTGTGCAAGCCCACCAAGAACACCCATTAACATCTTATCTGACCTCAAACGAACAAATCGCTTTTTCTCTTTCAAAAATTCTGCAGCTCCTTTAATCCATTAATTGATTGTTTTAAAAAATTAATGTCTGATTTTAATATTTCCCGCCCTTGATTCAGCCAGGATTTGAATGGATTGCTCATATTCACCTTCCGATTGGAAACGCAGCATCTTTTGAACCACGTCACTTTTCTCTTCAATAATATGAATTCCTTTAAGGTCAATATTAAAACTGCCGAGATTGGATTTTAACTCTCCATTACAACCAGTGTTCGCTGGAATTTGAAGATTAATATTTCCTGCTGATGCTTTAGCTCGGATAGTGTCTGCATATCGGCTGGTCTGTTCACATTGAATGCTTCCATTGATTGTTTGCAAATCGCCTTTTCGGAATCCACCCTGGATTTGAATAGCCCCATTCATGGTTTCTACTTCTAATTCGCCTACATCAAACCCTTTAATATTTACAACGCCATTGACCGTTTCAAATTCTGCTTCCCTAGCATTAAAATCAGTAAACTGAATCTGTCCGTTACCCGTTTTGGTCATAATCGCATCAACTTTAACATTTTCACCGGTAATCGTTCCGTTAAATAAACGAATTTTTAATTCTTCATAGCGCGTATCAGGCACACGAATGATCGCCTGTAATTTGACCGATTTATCTTGCAAAGCAAATCGGAGTCTTCCATCTTCCAATGAATAGGTGATCTCTTTAAGAAGTTTGGTTCTCGCTTCTTCTGTATGATCTGCTCTGTATACCTTTGCATGACATTCAATCGTAATCTCCTGCTTATCCCATGGAAGGAACTTTACACTCCCATTAGCCAGGTCAATATCTATTTTCCGCACCGAAGCATTGTCCTGATGATAAATATGTTCAATCTCTACCGCTGCGCCAAAATTCAAATCAAAATCTACATCTTTAATTTTTTTCACGACATCATCTACGATTCCCAACAGCTTATCCATAGTAGATGAAGATTTTTTTTCCTGGGTTTCCTTATAATCCGAATCACTTGATTTAACGACTGTTGATAGTTCACTGGTCTCTGTTTTTTGGTCCACTTCTTTAATGAGCTTATCTTTCTTCTCTATTTGTTCGAGCAACAAGAGCGCTTCATCTGCGTTAAGCAAACCTTCTTTTACCATTTCTAAAATTCGTCTTTTCTCTTGATTCATCAATACCAGCTCCCTTTACATGATAGTTACCTGTTAATCCTTTAAAAGTGTAATACCCTGAATGACATTCCAAATCATCACAATAAAACTAATTAATCCGAAAAGAATCATAGCTAGTATGGCTGTGATAGGAAAGATTGTTATTTCCGGAGTGGAAATAAGCTGAGCTAAAAAGACAAAGAATACAATAATGCCCATGACGAAAGGAAGTAAATGTGAAATTAAAGCGCGTTTAGCATGCCTTTTTAACTCACGATCATCACCGGCGACAAAATAAACAACCGTCGGAAAGATGAAGCCTAAAAAGAAAATGCTAAAATAACATATAGCAGCTAAGAATCGATTAGTAGTTGTCATAGATACTCTCTCCTTTCCTATTCATACGTATAGGAAAAAAGAAAGTTTCTATAATTATGTCAACTCATCTATCATCTATCGTTACTTAATTGACCAACAAATACATAGGAATCACCTTGGCAGACAAAAGATAAGAAGCGAGCAATGAAGTCCTTAGCTAAAGAAGCAGATATGGAGAAAAAGCAAGCCATCTATCTGGAGGCTTGCCTTTCCATCACTTTATTCTTCATACGTTCCCGGTCACGTTCGAGTACGGGTTTTAAATATTTGCCTGTATAGGATTCAGGTGTCTCTGCAATGATTTCCGGCGAACCGGTAGCCAGAACAGTACCACCCTTTTCTCCGCCTTCCGGGCCAAGATCGATTAAATAATCGGCTGCTTTAATAACATCTAAATTATGCTCAATCACAAGTACGGTATCACCATTATCAACCAGGCGCTGCAACACGACTAACAGACGTGAAATATCATCGACATGCAGACCTGTTGTCGGTTCATCCAGGATATACAGAGATCGTCCATTGGAACGGCGGTGCAGTTCGCTGGCAAGTTTCACACGCTGCGCTTCTCCACCGGATAGGGTCGTAGCAGGCTGACCCATCTTAATATAACCCAGTCCGACATCATAAATCGTTTGGATTTTCCGTTTGATTTTTGGATGGTTCTCAAAAAACTGAAGTGCTTCCTCTACAGTCATATCCAGAATGTCGGAAATGTTCTTCCCTTTATAGGTTACTTCCAACGTTTCCCGATTATACCGTTTTCCATGGCAAACTTCACAAGGAACATAGACATCCGGCAGGAAGTGCATTTCTATTCTTATGATTCCATCACCGCGGCATGCTTCACAACGTCCGCCTTTAATATTAAAACTGAAGCGGCCTTTCTTATATCCGCGAACCTTCGCTTCATTAGTAGAAGCAAACACATCACGGATATCATCAAATACACCTGTATAGGTTGCCGGATTAGACCGTGGGGTACGGCCGATAGGAGATTGATCAATATCGATCACTTTCTCCAATTCTTCCACACCTTTTATCTCACGAAAGTTTCCAGGTTTCGCTTTTGCCCGGTTCAATTTTTGAGCCAATGATTTATGAAGAATCTCATTTACCAAGGTACTTTTACCTGAACCCGACACACCTGTAACGGCTATAAATGTTCCAAGCGGGAAGGATACATTCACATTTTTGAGATTATTTTCTTTAGCACCCTTGATCTGAATTAATCGGCCATCGCCTTTTCTGCGTTCCAGTGGAAGTGGAATGAATTTTTCGCCGGATAAATATTGGCCAGTTAACGAATTGTCATCAGCCATTACTTCTTCAGGAGTTCCTGCTGATACAATCTCACCGCCATGTGCCCCAGCGCCGGGACCTACATCTATTAAATAATCCGCTGCCAGCATTGTATCCTCATCATGTTCAACAACGATGAGTGTATTCCCGATATCACGCATACTTTTTAGGGTAGCAATCAAGCGATCATTATCACGTTGATGAAGACCAATAGAAGGTTCATCCAAAATATACAAAACGCCTGTTAAGCGAGAGCCAATCTGTGTAGCCAGTCTGATTCGCTGCGCTTCTCCCCCAGACAGAGTCCCCGCTGTCCGGTTTAGTGTCAGATACTCCAGGCCGACATTAATCAAAAAGCCCATTCTTTCTTTTATCTCTCGGAAAATCAAACGACCGATACTCATATCTTTCTCGGATAGATTCAGATTTTCAAAGAACTCATTAGCATCTTTGATTGAAAGCGCCGTGATCTCTCCAATATGATGACCGGCTACCAACACGGCCATACTTTCCTTCTTCAGACGATAACCTTTGCAGGTTGGACACGGCTGCTCAGCCATATATTTTTCCATTTGATCACGTGTATAATCGGAGCTCGTTTCTTTAAATCGGCGTTCTACATTAGCCAGGACACCTTCAAATTCCACTCTATTTTCACGTACTTGGCCAAATTCGTTCACATAACGGAAATAAATTTTCTCGCCATTGGAGCCCTTCAGAATTTTATTAAGCTGACTTTCCGGTAGCTGGGAGACTGGAACATCCATATCAATCCCATAGTGATCAGCAACACATTCAAGCAATTTCGGATAATACTGAGAACTAGTTGGTTGCCAAGGAGCAATTGCATGCTCTCTCAATGTTAAATCAGGGTCAGGGATAACCGCATCGGGATCCACTTTTACTTTATGGCCAAGCCCATCACAAGTAGGACAGGCTCCAAATGGGCTATTGAATGAAAACATACGCGGTTCTAGTTCTCCAATTGAAAATCCGCAATAAGGACAGGCATGATGCTCACTGAAGAGTAATTCTTCCTCGCCAATCACATCAATAATGACCTTGCCATCACCTAAGCGAAGGGCAGACTCAAGAGAATCAGATAAACGGGCATTAATTCCTTCTTTTACGACAACCCGGTCTATCACCACTTCAATCGTATGTTTCTTATTTTTATCCAAACGTATATCATCATCCAAGTCATACATTTCGCCGTTTACACGGACACGAACATAGCCCTGCTTCTTAATATCTTCAAGCATTTTAACGTGGGTTCCTTTTCGTCCTGAAACAATAGGAGCCAGAATCTGCATTTTTGTACGTTCCGGATAGGACATAATTCTATCTACCATTTGTTCAATCGTTTGTGAGGTAATCTCTATCCCATGAATAGGGCATACCGGTTTACCAACCCTTGCATACAGCAATCGCATATAATCATAAATTTCTGTGACTGTCGCAACCGTCGAACGCGGATTGCGGCTGGTCGTTTTTTGATCAATGGATATTGCCGGAGACAGCCCTTCAATTAGGTCAACATCCGGTTTATCCATTTGTCCAAGGAACTGACGCGCATAGGCAGAAAGGGATTCCACATAGCGGCGTTGTCCTTCCGCATAGATTGTATCAAAAGCCAGGGAGGACTTCCCCGAACCTGATAAACCGGTCAGTACAACCAGCTTATCGCGCGGGATTGTCACGTCAATATCTTTTAGATTATTAGTCCTGGCCCCTTTTATTACTATTTTATCAAGTGCCATCCTATGTTCATCCTTCCACTTTCAACTCTAAAATTAAATCTCTAAGTTCGGCAGCCCGTTCAAAATCAAGCGCTTTGGCTGCTTCTTTCATTTCTTTTTCCATATTGGCAATAACTTTTTGGCGTTCTTTCTTAGATAGTTTCTCAAATTTATTTGCAGCTTTTTCTTCTTCGCCATCTTCCGTTATATGAGTGGCACGAATGACATCACGGATGTCCTTCTGGATTGTCTGAGGAGTGATGCCGTGTTTCCTGTTATACTCTTCCTGAATAGCACGACGTCGTTTCGTCTCTGATATCGCGATCTCCATTGAATTCGTTATTTTATCTGCATACATGATAACATGACCGTTTGAATTACGAGCTGCCCGTCCGACCGTTTGAATAAGAGATCGTTCGGAACGCAGGAATCCTTCTTTATCCGCATCCAGAATAGCTACAAGTGAGACTTCTGGAATATCGATCCCTTCACGCAACAGATTAATTCCAATTAAAACATCATATTTTCCAAGACGCAGGTCTCTGATAATCTCGATCCGTTCCAGCGTTTTAATCTCAGAATGCAAATATTGAACCTTGATGCCGAGCTCTTTTAAATAATCTGTTAAATCCTCTGACATTTTCTTCGTCAGTGTTGTAATCAGGACACGCTCATTTCGTGTAATTCTCTCGTTGATTTCCCCTAATAAATCATCGATTTGACCTTCAATCGGGCGAACGTCAATAGTAGGGTCCAATAGCCCAGTTGGACGAATAATTTGCTCGACCATTTCCGGTGAATGCTCCTGTTCATAAAGACCCGGCGTAGCAGATACATAGACAATCTGGTTGATATGCTCCTCAAACTCTTGGAAATGCAAAGGTCGGTTATCCATTGCTGACGGCAGCCGAAAGCCATGATTAACCAGTACCTCTTTACGAGCGCGGTCACCGTTGTACATTCCACGAACCTGCGGAACGGTAACATGAGACTCATCAATCACCATTAAAAAGTCCTTCGGAAAATAATCGATAAGGGTGTAAGGGGTAGAACCCGGCGGCCTTAATGTAAGATGGCGGGAGTAGTTCTCAATCCCTGAACAAAAGCCCATTTCTCTCATCATTTCGAGATCATAGCGGCATCTTTGTTCCAACCGCTGTGCTTCAAGGAGCTTCCCTTCCCCTCTTAAAAAGGTCAGTTGCTCTTCCAATTCTTTCTCGATATTTTGAATGGCGATTCTCATTTTTTCTTCTCGTGTAACGAAGTGGGATGCCGGGAAGATGGCCACATGGTCTCTTTCTCCAATAATTTCACCGGTCAGCGCATCTACTTCTCGGATCCGTTCTACTTCATCGCCAAAAAATTCAACCCGTATACAGTGCTCGTCTTTTGAAACGGGAAAAATCTCTACTACATCTCCTCTTACCCGAAATGCTCCACGCTGAAAATTAATATCATTTCGTTCATATTGAATATCAACCAATTTACGCAACAGCTGGTTCCGTTCCATTTCCATACCTGTACGAATGGACAAAACCATTTCCCCGTATTCTTCTGGAGAACCCAAGCCGTAAATACAGGATACGCTGGCAATAATAATGACATCCTTCCGTTCAAATAAGGCGGATGTCGCAGAGTGGCGGAGTTTATCTATCTCATCATTAATGCTTGCGTCCTTCTCTATAAACGTATCAGTCTGAGGGACGTAAGCTTCAGGTTGGTAGTAGTCATAGTAACTGACAAAATACTCCACTGCATTATTCGGAAAGAACTCCTTAAATTCACTATACAGCTGTCCAGCAAGCGTCTTATTATGAGCAATGATAAGGGTGGGCTTATTAACTTCTTTAATCACGTTTGAAATCGTGAATGTCTTTCCTGTCCCTGTGGCTCCAAGCAGCGTTTGATGCTTAACTCCATTATTAATTCCATTCACCAGCTCTTTAATCGCAGCTGGCTGGTCTCCTTGAGGAGTATACTTAGAAACCAACTCAAATTGTTTACTCACACAAAAGCCCCCTTCATCTTTCCGTTTCAAGTCTCGATTTATTTGATAACAATATTTTACCACAACCATCTATAAACAAACCAACAAAAAGCGAACAAACATTCCCATTTTCTTATTTTTCCATAGTATCATTTATGCCCATCCTACAAAAAAATAAAAGAGTCTCCTAGAAAATACGGAAGACTCTATCTGTCATTTATGCACTTTTAGGTGTTCTCTTTATCATACGCTGGGAATACCAATACCCAGCTGTTAATGAAAAGGCATCGATTATAATCAGAGGCCACGAAGATGTATAGCCTTTATATGCTGAAGCGGCAATCAGAGCAACTGTTAAACACAAACCAACTATACAGTTATAGGTCACTCTTGAAAAAAGGACAACTAATAATCCTGGAGCTAAAAGAGCTATTAATATCTTCATCTACGGTCTCACCTGCTTCCTCTGGATAACCTTTTCTTTTTTCCAGCAACTCTATCCAGCTACAAATATAGTACATTTCTTTTAATTAATCCAGCAAGAAACCCATTATCCCCCATTACCCAATGAAATACCGCCTGTATCGCGGATTACACATGGGTCTTTAGTACCTAAAATAGAAATATATCCCATAA
Source organism: Pradoshia sp. TA40_28 (assembly GCF_059694525.1). Lineage (NCBI taxonomy): Bacteria > Bacillati > Bacillota > Bacilli > Caryophanales > Bacillaceae > Pradoshia > Pradoshia sp. TA40_28. Next base: position 346,341 of record NZ_JCATZO010000001.1, on the reverse strand, counting down.
TTAGGTTTTGATAACCATATCTTAAGGAATCTATAAAGAAGTAGTAAGCAATTAAATAGGAGGGGAAATATGAATCGTAAAAAATGGTTATCCATCTCTGCCGCTGCATTATTGGGTATTGCCTTAACAGCATGCTCGGATACCGAAAAAACCTCTACAGATGAAAAAGATTCAAACAAAAAGGTAGTCGAAATTACATATGCCAGAGGAGCCGATACAACCGGCAGTACTGAAAAACTTATAGAAGCCTTCGAGAAAAAGCATCCTAATATTAAAGTAAACTATCAAGAAATGCCAAACAGCTCTACCCAGCAGCATGACCAATATGTAACCGCGTTCAGTAGCAAAAGTGCTGAAATTGATGTCTTCGATGCCGATGTGGTTTGGCCGGCAGAATTTGCTCAGGCTAATTACGCCATGGAATTAGACCGCTTTATTGATCAGGATAAAATTAATCTTGACGACTACTTCTCCGGTACAGTCGAAGCCGGAAAATTCGAGGGCAAGCAATGGGCTATGCCAAAATACTCTGATGCCGGCATTCTCTTTTATCGAACAGATCTGATTGGTGAAGCTCCGAAGACATGGGATGAGTTAATTGAAATGGCTAAAGAGGGAAGCGGGAAGGAAGGAACCAGCTCAGGTTTTGTCTTTCAGGCTAAACAATATGAGGGTATTGTTGTGAACGCCATGGAATTCATTGCTTCGTACGGAGGAAAAATCATTGATGAAAACAATGAAGTCGTGATTAATAGTCCAGAGGCCAAAAAAGGGCTGAGTAAAATGGTTGAAATCGTCAATGCAGATTTCATGCCAAATAATATTTTAACATTCACCGAGACTGAAACGGAGTCAGCTTTTAATGAGGGGCAAACCGTCTTTGCACGCAACTGGCCCTATATGGCTAAAACAGCTGCGGATAAAAACACCTCTAAAGTAGCTGGCAGCTTTGCCTTCACCTCACTGCCTGCCGGTGATGCGGGCTCTGCTTCAACACTTGGAGGCTATATGGCCATGATTAACCGTTATACAGATCATCCAAAAGAATCATGGGAATTTATAAAATTCATGACCGGTGAAGAAGGTCAAAAGATTTCAGCTACAGAAGGTGGACGTGCTCCAACCATAAAAGCTTTATACGAAGACAAGGAAGTACAGGATGCAGCCCCTGTTTTTAAAGAAAAATCATTTGTTGAAACATTGGAAAATGCTGTACCAAGACCTGTTACTCCAAACTATCAAAAAATATCAGATATTCTACAAATTGAAATTTCCAAAGCATTAACAAAAGACATCACAGTCGATCAAGCCATTGAAAATATGGAATCAAAAATGAAAACAGAATTGAACGAATAGAATACCAGCCTGATAGGTAACGCAATGGGAAAGAAGGAGATGGGCACATAAAGCTTGTCTCCTATTTTTTAGCTTTGGAAAATCTCGAGTATGAAAGGAGTAATGATATGAAAAAGAAATTCTCCCTATCCGAACGGCAATTAGGATATGCCATGATTATTCCCTCTCTTATTCTGATCGCCATTGTCGTTCTCTATCCAATTGCCATGTCCTTTTGGAATAGCATGTTTGATTATCGATTAAATAATCCAACCAAATCAGTTCGAATGTTATCTAGTCAAATTGATTTGGAACGGTATGCAACCGATTATTACTTTCTTCAGAAAAATCTAGAAGAGCTGGACAATGATAAATCGAGCCAATGGGCTCAAACAATCGATAAAAATCACAAAAATTTATTAGAAGAATCGGATATCCAAAAGCAATACGAATATGTAGAAGAAAAGGTCGCAAACTTTGAACCAATTAAAGAGGAAGACGAAAAGTATGCAAAGATCGATGAGAAAACAGCAGCAGCCTATCAAGCCGAATTAGCCTCTATAGAAACTGAGTTAAAATCGATTAAAGGAGATCAAGCAGACCTCGCCAAGGATACAGCTGCATTATCCTCCTCTGTTTCTGAATCCATTCTAAAGGATAACTTCGTTGGTTTAAGTAATTATGGGAAATACCTAACGGATGCGCGGATGTGGAAATCCCTGTCCAATACACTTATTTTCACTATCGTGACTGTCTTTTTCGAATTAGTGCTCGGATTGGCGATTGCGCTGTTAATCAATCGGGCATTCTTCGGCAGGGGTGTTGTCAGAGCTGTTGTTTTAATTCCCTGGGCAATCCCGACAGCTGTATCGGCCATGATGTGGATGTTTCTATACGATGGCCAATCCGGAATCATCGCCCACTTGTTTGAAGAGCTTCATCTTATATCAAATGCAGGAGACTTATTGAGCACAGGTGTCGGTGCAATGGCCTCCGTTATTTTAACAGACATCTGGAAAACAACTCCCTACATGGCTTTGCTGCTATTAGCCGGTTTGCAGACCATTCCGCGGGATGTCTACGAGGCCGCGTCAGTTGATGGAGCAAGCAAATGGTATCAATTCAGAAGAATCACGTTGCCCTTATTAAAATCCAGTATTCTCGTAGCCTTATTATTCCGTACATTGGATGCTTTCAGGGTGTTTGACCTCATTTTCGTTCTAACTGGAGGCGGTCCTGCAAATTCAACAGAAGTGATTACAATTTATGCGTACAAAACTTTATTCGCCCAGCAGAATTTTGGAGAAGGCTCGGTCCTTTCCATTATCGTATTTGTGTCAGTGGCGTTGATCAGCCTGATTTACATTAAATTTATCGGTTCTGATCTATTTGGAGATCGCATAAAAGGAAAGGGGGAAAATTAAATGAAGCATGCAAAAAAAGTACTTTTCTATTTGTTGGTTGCTCTCTTCATTTTTATTGTGATGTTCCCATTTCTCTGGGTCTTTCTTACATCCTTAAAAGAGCCGGGGGAAATTTTCGCCTCCTATAAATGGTGGTCCAAGAACCCTTCTTTTAACTCCTATGAATCTGCCTTAACTTCAAGGCCGCTTCTCGTTTATATGAAAAATAGTTTAATAGTTTCTTCCGTTACTACCATTATTGCCATTGCTTTTGCCTCCTTTGCCGCTTATGCGTTAACACGTTTACCGATTAAAGGAAAGGGTATAATATTTGCTGTAATACTAGCATCGTCAATGTTTCCTCATATCGCTATTATTTCACCAATCTATAACTTTGTTACCAGCTTCAATTTACGTAACACTTATACAGGATTGGTGATACCATATATTACATTCAGTTTACCTTTGGCTATTTGGCTATTATCCACATTCTTTCAGAAAATACCAAAGGATCTCGAGGAATCAGCTAAAATGGATGGTGCTACACCATTTCAGACATTTAGAAAAATCATTTTTCCATTGGCTGCACCTGGCGTGTTTACGACAGCCATCCTTGTATTTATCGCAGCATGGAACGAATATTTATTTGCCTTAACAATTAATTCAAAAGAAGCAGCACGAACTGTACCGGTTGGAATTTCCCTTTATCAAAGTGACTACACCATTCCATGGGGTGATATTACAGCAGCTACTGTCATCGTCACGATTCCAATCGTCATATTGGTGTTAATTTTCCAAAGAAAAATTGTATCTGGATTGACATCTGGATCCGTGAAGGGATAACACTCATGTTCTGTTTCAACATGGAGGGGAAATTGGATGGAAAAGAAACCGTATATTACGGAAGCAATCATCGGAAATTCAAGCATGCTGGTATCTTTAACAAAAGATGGACAGGCGCAAAGAATCACATGGCCGAATATCGACTTTCCCCAGCATCTAAATCTATTCTATACAGGTATTCGCGGCATCGAAGGCTCAGTAAAGACCTTCTTCCTTCATGAAAATGTTTGGAATCATAAGCAAGCTTATATTGACCGCACGAATATTTTAGAAACCATTTCTACACTCGGAGGCTCTGGCTTGTCGATCAGACAGCTGGATTTCGTGTTACCAAAAAAAGATGTCTATGTACGACATTTTACGTTTAAAAACCTTTCGGAACGTCCGCAAAATCTAAGCTTCGTGATTTACAGCGATTTTATGATTGATGAAAAAAGACGTTACCAAACGGTTAAGTTTGATGAGGATACTGATAGCTTTATTCATTATCACAGAGAATACGGTTTTGCGGTTGGCTCTGACCAAAATGTAAAGAGATTTCAATGCGGGGCTACATTCAAGGAATTAAATGACGGTTTTCTGCCTGGAAAAAGAATAGCCAATAAATCTTCCTGCGGGATTGAATATGCGCCACTTTCTCTTAGCCCAAACGAAGAAAAATCTATTACACTCTACATTGCAGCAGGCAATGGCTCAACAGGAGCGATTGATGTCTTACATGATGCCAAACAGGTTTCCTTTGAGGAGCATCTACAGGAGACCTTACACTACTGGTATGATTATTTAGATCAAGCTAAGCCAATCGAGATTAACGACAAACGAACGAAGAAAATTTATGAACGTTCTTTGCTCATGTTTCATTTAATGAACAATAAAAATGGCGGTTTTATTGCTGCTCCAGAAGTAGATGAGGAGTATGCCTTTTCAGGAGGATATTCCTTTTGCTGGGGGCGGGATGCTGCCTATACGGCGACAGCCTATGCTCGAGCCGGCTATCACAAACAGGTCAAAGAGTTTTATAGATTTGCCCGAACTCTTCAGGATGAGGATGGAAAATGGGACCAACGCCACTATTTAGATGGACATTTAGCTCCCGCTTGGGGATTACAAATAGATGAAACAGGTTCCATTCTGTGGGGACTCCATCAATTTTATAAAATAACCGGTGATGAAGAATTTATGATTGAAATGTGGCCCGTTATCGAAAAGGGCGCCGATTTTCTCACGCAATTTATTGACCCGATCACCCATCTTCCACTGCCAAGTATGGATATATGGGAAAAAAGGGAGGCTGAACACTTCTATTCAGCGGCAGCTGTGTATGGAGGGCTCATGGGCTCTGCTGCTTTTGCCGAAAGATTAGGCCATCCTGAAAAATCCATTCTTTATCGGAATACAGCAGCAGCTATGAAAAAGACGATTCTGCAAATAGGATACAACGAGACAAACGAAGCCTTTTTCCGAGCTTTTCACTTAAGGCTTGATGAACCAGCCTACTTAAATAAAAAAGCCCAGGGCAAAGATGTTTCGAAGGAATATGACTCCAAAGGATATCCAATCTATCGTCAGGTAAGAGATGATGTGATTGATATATGCCTGCTTGGCCTTACGGTACCATTCAACATGATTGATCCCAATGACCCAAAAATGAAGCAGACGGCTGCAACCATCGACAGGCTGTGCCGCTCCAAAATTATTGGAGGAATTGAACGTTTCCCTGGAGACATCTATATAAGTGGTGACCCTTGGATTATAGCTACCTTATGGCTTGCAATCTATTATATTCGAATAAATAAACAGCTCGAGGCAAAGAAATTATTTAATTGGGTAGTCGACCATGCCACTGATTTGGACCTTCTCGCTGAACAAATCGACAAAATTACAGGCCGTCCTGCCTGGGTATTGCCACTTACCTGGTCACATGCCATGTTTATACTGACCGTATTGGAGATGAAAGAGAATGGGATGGAAGTATAATCGGCCTTGTGGATAAGTAGGGTTTTCCACAAGCTTATACACGGTTATCACATTTTCTACTAAATAAGATAAATCCAAATCCACTTTTCCCTGTGGATAAATAAATATTTGTGGATGACAAAAAGGATCTTCAGGCTTATCACATGCCCGAAGATCCTTTTCCTTTCTAGCTTAACAATTAAATCTTAAACTTCTGAACAGCTTGTGCCAACGCTTCAGCTCGCTGAGATAAATTTTGTGAAGAAGCAGCAATCTCACCAACAATAGCAGACTGTTCCTCAGAGGCAGCCGCAATATTTTCAATATTACCGGAAGACTGTGTAGAAATGGCGCTCAATTCCTCCATTGAATGAGCAATCTGCTGCACTCCTTCATTCATATCACCTATCGCATGATTAACCTGTTGAATTTGATTATTGACTCCACCAACCGATTCATAGATCGTACGGAAAGCATCTCCGGCACTTCCAAAAACCGTTAACCCCTCTTCTAACGTACCATATCCAATAGCCATCGAATCCACAGCATTTGAGGATTCTGTTTTTATCGTAGCAATTTTTTTACTAATTTCATTGGCTGCATTTTTAGATTGGTCTGCCAATTTACGGACTTCACCAGCAACGACTGCAAATCCCTTACCTTGTTCTCCTGCGCGGGCCGCTTCAATTGATGCATTTAAGGCCAATAAATTAGTCTGTTCGGTTATTTGAGTAATTAATGTAACAATATCACCAATCTCCTGTGAATAGTCACTTAATCTGTGGATAATCTCGGATGTTTGTTTAATCTTAACATGCGTAATATCCATCTTCTCTAGGGATTCTGCAATAATGGCATTCCCATTTTCGGCTATTTCAGAAGCAGCTTCCGAACTCTTCGTAACGTTTGCCACATGATCGGTAATGGCCTGCATACCCTCCGAAATATTCGCAACCCCCTTGTTCATATGGGTGATTTGCTGATTTTGACTTTCAGATCCACTGGCAACCTCTTGCATAGCTTCAGTGACTTGTGAAACAGATAAACTGGTTTCTTCCGTACTTGCATTCAATTCTTCAGAAGTGGCAGCAACTTGTTCGGCGTTTTCCGCAATCTGATTGATCAGATGATTTAAATCATAGACCATTTCCTGAATCCCACTGTCCAACTGAGCAATTTCATCATTGCCCTTTACCTTGTTTTTTTTTATCGATAAATCTCCGCTTGCCACCTGTTTTACATATCCAAGGACTGACAGCAGTGGTTTCGTAATTTGCTTACTTACCACATAAGCGATGATAACACCCAAAATAATAAATACAACTGTTAAAACGAGAGATAATACAATGACTGTTTTTTCTAGCTCTTTGATAAAGGAGGCATCCATATCAATACCAACAATCATATTCGTACCGTCAATCGGAGTAAAAATTGATTTATGTGTCCCAAATTTATCTGTATAGATTTGACTAAAATGTGGGTTCCGATCTTCAAGAGCTTTATTCATATCCTCCGTAAAGGGATAGTCCGCTCCCTCTTCATCCGTGTTACTTAAGGCAACTATATATTCTTTACCATCTGTTTTAGCCAGCACATAGGTATTCTCCACCTCATGCTTAACCTGATAGTCATTCAATACGTCCTTAAGTTCATCCAAATACCCATCTTCTTTCCGATCGGCATTTTCAACAAGTGGACGGTTTATATCTGTCATGACGTCCTCTGATATTAATTGCAAGCTTTTCTCAAATTGGACAATGACATGCTTATTGATAATATCCATAGAAAAGTAATAGAGGACGGAACAAAGAACGATCGATATCACTGTAATAGGAACCATAAAACTTATAATATATTTATATAAAATCGAGCTTTTTAATTTAGCTATTAACTTCAATCTTTTCTCCCTCCATCGCATGGATAGAACGCTCTATAGCCTCTACCATATAATCCAAATGTTCCACTTCCGTATAAGGAGAAATCGAGAAGAATTTCGCTGCATAAATCGGCATACGATCCGGAAGATCCAACGTATCTACTAAACATTGTTTTGTTGTATCTCCAAAAAAGACATCTTCCCTGTTTGCTCCCAAAATCTCAAACAATTGATGGTTCAACTCATTTACCGCCTGAATTTGGTCAGCCGTTGACCTACCATCCAACTCTTGATCCCATTGAACCTCACCATCATAGATTCTGAAGGTTGTAACAGGTCCGATATTCTCCATATTCGTTACACTTATCGTTGGAATTTTGGCAAGCAGTTTTTTTCTAAATGCCAAATTGACACGAACATAGTTTGCAAGAATTTGTTGATAACCTTCCACGCCAAAGGCCATAAGAGCTGCATAAATAGCGATTGAGCTGCCCATACGTGAACATTCCAATGTATAGCCCGTATGATAATTACCATATCCACGGTTACCAACATATGGCGTTTCAAATTCCTCCAAATCAAGCAATCCAAGACTGTTGCCGTCTTTCACTAAAAATAAACTTGTCAGATAAGGTGTTTGTCCAAGCTTTTGGAAATCAAAGCAAAGAGTATCCGCCAGGCAAATCCATTGCATTCTCTCATTAATTTTCGATAGGCCTTCTAACACGTCATCCTCAAATTGAAGAGGATTGGCCGCAAAATCATATTCCCGGAATAAACTATAAAAACCGCCTAAAGCAGAATCTGCATGAATATGGATAGGATGTATACCATGTAATTCTTCCAGGGAGGTAGTTACGCCTTTGATAGCTTTCACATCATCAATTCCAAAACTATCTGTAGTACCAGTTGTAGCTACTACATAGATTGGGATGCCTCCACTTTGAATAGTTTGCTCAAGCTTTATTCGTAGATCCTCCATATCCATTGAATGATCGTGTCCAGCTTTGACACGGATTAAATGATTGCTGCCAATTCCGACAGCCTCCATTGATTTCAACAAGCTGTAGTGGGCATTTTCAGATGCAAAACAATACAGATTGGAAGGAACCCCTTCTTCCTTTGCCTTTGGAAACTGTTTCGCAATGGCTAGGCGAAGACCACTGAATACCGCTCCCTGTCCTCCCCAAGTTGTATATCCCCATGATTTTGTATAATCATAGCCTACCAGTTTAGACATCATTGAAATAACCTTAACCTCTGTTTCAGCAGCGGCTGGTCCATAAACATCCCAAAGATTATTTCCGTTCAATAGAGTCGTTGTCAATAACCCGAGGATACCCGGAATGCTCGCCATCGGAAGTACATTGGTCACAAAGTTCTTCGTATGGTATGGATGACCCTTTGTCAGTTTAGTCAGCTCTTCAACAACCACATTTAGATCATATCCTTCCTGTGGTGTTTGAGCATTTTCCATAATAGCTGTATAGAAATCATCTGATTTTTCCTCGATTGGGCCCAATGTTGATTTATTCGGATCCTTATATGAGTCCATTGTCATAATAATGTTTTCTATATAATTCAAAAAAGTTACTTGTTGAAGCTTATTTCCATCTTCACTTGGGAATAGTTGCTGTACTGATTTAAAATCCATGGTGTCTCCTCCAAACAAAACTGTCATTATAATTGGTTCAAGGTTTAAACCCTATAAGATTAAAGGCAATAATTCGTCTAGGAATACCTTTCAATACTCACAGATATTTGGTCCGGATATATCATTAATCTTCAATAGAAATTTAAAGGTAAGTAAAGCGTTATTGAACATATCGACAAATTTAGAGTGGATTTGAGCAGTTTGATAAAATAACATTATTTAGATAATTTAGAAAATACGAACTGAAATAATCTATTTGTGCAGAATTAAAAGCTGGATCTACGAAACAAATTAGGGTTTTATTACAAGATAAATATTTATAAAATAGGGTACATAACCTATAGAATGACATAAACTATCCATACATAAGCAGGAGACACTACGAATGAAAAGAGTTGGAGGTATTTATGATGTCTGAGGAACATTCCCATCACCACGGACACCATCATAGTCATAACCATGGAAGCGGTGGCCATCACCACCATCATCATGCGAACAAAAAAGCTTTAGCCATCAGCTTTGGATTCATATTCACCTTTATGATTATCGAAATCATTGGTGGTATTTGGACTAACAGCCTAGCACTTCTTTCTGATGCAGGTCATATGCTCAGCGATGCAGCTGCTCTAGGATTAAGTTTATTTGCTTTCACATTTTCTGAAAAGGCAGCTGATCATTCCAAAACCTATGGATATAAACGTTTTGAAATATTGGCAGCATTTATAAACGGCATGACATTGGTCATCATTGCCCTATTTATTTATTGGGAAGCCATTGAACGCTTTAGAGTACCACCTGAGGTTAGCTCGAACATGCTTTGGATTGCCTTAATTGGTTTGATCGTCAATCTAATAGTGGCCTGGATCCTGATGAAGGGAGATACAGAGGAAAATCTGAATATGCGAGGCGCCTTTCTGCATGTATTAGGCGATTTGCTTGGTTCAGTCGGTGCAATCATTGCTGGTATTTTAATCATTCTGTTCGGCTGGAATATAGCAGATCCAATTGCCAGCATCATCGTTGCAACTCTTGTACTCATTAGCGGCTGGCGAGTATTAAAGGATTCTTACCATATCTTAATGGAAGGTACCCCAGCTGGTGTCGATATTGAGCAGATACGAAACAGTCTCCTGGACATGGATGGTGTTCTGGATATACATGATTTGCATATTTGGACCATTACATCAGGCTTTCCAGCCCTTAGCTGCCACGTAGTCGTGAATCAAGGAGTAGATCGAGATTTAATCCTTGTTCAATTACAAAAACGATTAATGCACGATCATCAGATTGAACACTGTACATTTCAGATTGAAGGAAAAAGTATAACAGAGGACACTCAGCATGAAATATGTAATTAAGATGGAAAGATGGATTTTTATCCTTCTTTCCCATACATTTTTTAGCCATTCTTTAGAATAAAATCCCAAAAGGAATTGTATGTGAAGGTTCTAACTATTATAATTAATGTAGTGGACTATGGCTAAATTTACATAATATGTAGTTATCTATCCGGAAAGGGAATATAAAATGATTGGTGATCGTGTAAAGAAAATCAGAAAAGAAAAAAAGTTGTCGATGACTGAATTGGCAGAGAAAGCGGGTGTAGCCAAATCCTATTTAAGCTCACTCGAAAGAAACATCCAAGTAAATCCATCCGTTCAATTCCTTGAAAAGATAGCAGCTGTACTTCATGTACCGCTTAATGCTCTTTTACACGATGAACCAGATTTGAATTATCTTGACGAGGACTGGGCTGAGTTAGTAAAAGAAGCAATGAAATCTGGAGTATCTAAGAATCAGTTTAAAGAATTTATTGAATTTAATAAATGGCGTACAAATAAAGAAGAAGAGTAGAAATGCCAACATAATAAATGGGTTAAGCTCAAATCACTTACAACTGTAAGTGATTTTTCTTATAAAGAATAAAATAAATACCCCGACCATTTTCATTATAATCGAGGCAACTCTTAACCTATTCATGTTCATTCCTCTTTTTTACCTTCTCTCTCTAAATAACTCCTGATTTCTTCTTTACTAAATCCTAATTTTCGGGCAATCAATATCAGATCTACCCATTCCTGATCCAAATCAGCACTCACCGTAGACACCAATCTAATCTCCCCCCTAAAATACGTTCCTGTATTTCAGGCAGTCCAGCCATCATAGTATTCAATACCTTAGATCTGTGACTTTGCGCCCTTATTTTTCAATAAGTTTGCCTTTTTCTGTTTAGTTATAATCAGTATACATGCTTATCCCCCATTCCATTGCCACTATTTGTAATTTTCAAACATCTATATGAGTATATTTTCCTTCATTATTCTACAAATCTAAGTAATATGAATCAATTACTGGTGTTTTAATCGATGTTTCGTGTCGTATATGAATGGAATTTGTCTTTTTGATGTTGATATTTATCATAATAGTTTTGTTTGTTTACCGAATATTGGACTGCTCTAAGTACCTGTTGCTTAGTTAGATCGTTCCCGCAGGAAGGGCACAGCCACTCTCCCATTTCACAGCTGCTATAGGAAGCCCGATAACAAATATAGCAATTTTTACGATACATAAAATCCCTCCTTTCGTTTGTTCTCTTTTAAGAACGTTTATTTCAAAAAAATATGCCCTTTAACAATATGAATCGATTAAAGATAAGGACTACTTGAGAATCTAGTTTCAAATCTTATCATTTAAAAAGACCTACCAAACGTTCTTTTTTAAGAACATCTTACTATTATTATATTTTTCGGTCAAATCTGGTAAAAGGGCGAGATTCTTCCTGCAAAAGAATTCAGATTACGCTTTCTACGGGCAAGTATAGAATTCCACACGGGAGATTAAAAACAAAAAAGGAATTCAGATTAGGACTATAAAAGCCATTCTGAATTCCTTTTGTATAAAATCTAAAATCCTCCACAGAGAGAAGATTCGTCACTCTTTCGAAAATATGTAAGTCCTCGTCTTTGCTGATATATTCAATACAATACTTAAAGCCAAAAGTGTTCCCAAAACAGAGCTGCCTCCATAGCTTAGCAGTGGCAATGGGATACCAGTAATCGGGACAAGCCCCATGACCATTCCGATATTCTCAAATATATGGAAGGTGAGCATGGATACAATTCCAACACAAATAAACCGTTCGTATTGCCCCTTATTTACTGTCGCAATAGCGATGATTTTATAAATCATTATAAAGTAAAGGGCAATAACCAGACTCGCCCTTATAAACCCGCCTTCTTCTGCAATCACCGTAAAGATGAAATCAGAGTGGGCTTCCGGTACATACATCACGCCATTGTTAAAACCCCTGCCTGAGTTCATTCCTGAGCCGATGGCCAAAATGGAATTTTTCAGCTGATACCCTTCACTAAAATTAAAGGGATCTACCCAGGCATGAATTCGATTCAACTGAAAGGTACCTAAAAAACTTAATAATAGATTCGTATGATAAATATATATGTATACCAATATAGCTACGGTAGAGATCCCTGCTATAGATAGGGAATATATGATTTTCCAGTTTACTCCGGAAACAAATATCATGCCAATTAAAATAGCGGCAATCACCATAGCTGTACCGGCATCCGGCTGTTTGAGAATTAACCCAAGCGGGATGAGAGTCACCAAGCTTAATTTCAGAATTAATCCAAAATCAGATTTTATCGATTGTGATTTCTTAAATTTTTCATTATGGCTGCTAATGATTTTTGCCAAATAAAGAATAAGGAATATTTTCATAAATTCAGATGGCTGCACAGAAAAACCAGGTAGATAAAACCAGGATTTTGCTCCTTTAGTCGTTTCCGCTATACTTTCAGGAGCAATTAGGAGCAGAAACAAAAGACCTACTCCCAACACATAAAGATACGTGGATAATTTCTTAATTTGCCTGAAATCAAAATAATAAACAATAGCTGTTAAAATAAATCCCACACAGAAGTAGACGGCCTGTCTCATCGCGAAAGAGGTCCCATAAGGTAGATACTTTTGCGCACTATAAATAGTAAAACAACTAATCCCCATAAAGAGTAAAATAATCAGTAATAAATCCAAATCAAAGTAACTTTTACGAACCTTATTTAGACTCATCAAACAACCTCTACCTATCTTTTTCCATATTATAACATTTATTCCTTGATTATTTCAAATATTACAAAAACTATTAGGGCAATATTAAAAAGACAAGCCATTTATTAGCTGCGTCCCTTATACTTCCATTTTTTCACCAACCTTTAAAGGTATCCGATGAAAAAGTATTTTTGCCCATATCATAATTTGCTAAAAATATCATTATTATAAAAATAACCATGTTCCATCTAATATTACAGTTTAAAAAAAGAAAGCGATTCCTCCTTAAAATTTAAAAGCTTATTTTATACGGTATAAATAATTTCAATAGTGGAAATTCAGTTATATCATGGAATCTATTTACATAGAATACTATAATATACATAAAATAACATTTGGAGGAAAAAATTGAACAAAAAAGTCACGTTTTTTATATGTCTATTACTTTTACTTTTTGGTACTAATACCTATGCACACAGTGGGAGAACTGATTCTAACGGTGGACACAATTGCAGTCAAAAATCACAGGCCAAGGGTCTTTGTTCTGGTTACCATTATCACAATGGAGGTAGTTCCTCCTCTGGTAGTTCATCTTCTGAAGATTCATCTTCAACAACCAAGCAGCCAGCTACGACCAGTAATGACAAGAATTGTACTGATTTTGCCAATTATGATGAAGTAGTTAACTATTGGAACTCAAAAGGCTATACAGCTACCAATGATCCGGAAAACTTAGATGGTTGGGGAAATAACCAAGTTGATGATGGTATTCCTTGTGAAGCTCCTGAGGGATACGATAAAACTAAAATCAATAATAGCCCTGAGCAACTTCAATTTCAACAAGAGAAAGTGGATGCTGATAACGGAGAAAATCAAGGCTACAATCAAGGTCTTAAGGATGGATACACCGAAGCGGATGATATGGACTCTATTTCTGATGGTTCAGAAGCCTTTAGATCAGGTTATACCAGCGGTTATAGAAAAGGTTATGAGGAAGGTATAAGGAAAATCGCATCCGAAAAAACAAAAGCAACCAATGATGGCTATATATTAGGAGAAAAACAGGATAAACTTGCAATCCCTAAGGCTTATACAAAACACCCAGGTCTAACAGAGTCCTATGAAAGCGGCTTTAATAAGGCTGTAAAAGAACGAACTGAAGCTAAGAAAAAAAATTATCAAAACTTAGGCTATAAAGACGGTAAAGTGGATACTCACTCCCCTCCTCAAAATATACAGGCCAAATTTATTGAATCGTACCAAGAAGGTTATGATAAAGCTCAAGAAGAATTGAAAAACAAATACTTTAAGATGGGCTATGAAGCTGCCTTTACAATATTAGAATATAAGGAGCCAAAGATTGCTAACGATAAATTCACAAAATGGTATAAAAATGGATTTAATTCTAATGAAAAGATAGTGGAAATAAAAGATACTGGATACCTTCTAGGAGAAACTGGTGAGGAATATTCCATTCCATCTGAATTAAAAAAAGGCGAAGATATATTTAAACATTATTATCAAGAAGGTTATAAAAAACATTTAGCAGAGCAAAAACAAAATAAGGCTACCGCAGTTGGTGGCATTGGACTAGCGACTATTAGTTGGTTAGGCAGAAGACTATATGTGGCTAAAAAAATGATTAGTTAAGGTGGTTAAAATGAGTATTTACCAAACTGTTTGTTATAAATTTGAAGATATGTTTATTAAACTGTTAGCAAAAAAAGAGGAACCAGCTATTATTATGGAGAAAGTAGCGAAGTATAGAAGCGAAGAAGAACTTGCTCGCCTCCGTAGAAAAGAAGCACGCTCTAAAACAAATAGAGAACAAAGTTTAATTCAAAATCAACAGCAACATGAAAAGAATCAAATCAAGAAATTACAAGAAGAACGTGAAAAAAGAGAGGTTGAACAAATCATATCAAACGTGGTGGAAAATAATGACCAAGGTTATTCCTCATATGAATTTAACGAGGTTAAGAGAAATAAGGTATTCTTTCAATCACTTATCTCACGCGTTTTTACACCTGACGAGAAAGCTCTTAGCTTTATTTTCTGCGAATATGATAAGGACAGCAAGCAAGAAATTAAAGGATACTTAATTCCTACAAATAAAAGAATGATCTTTATTACCAAGGATCTCAGTTTTATGAATAAATTCAGGTATCAGACCATTAGGAATGTCAATTGGTTTAAAGATGGATTAATAGAAAAAGGTTTAAAAATCCAATATGGTAAGCGAAGATTAGAGTTTGATGAAATATTCGATCAAGAGCAGATGAAAAGAGTAGGTAATATTATCTTAAATAACTCTGTTAAGAATATTATTTGAATAAAATAGCATACGCTGAATGAAAACTAAATATCTTCGTAATCACTCACATATAAAAATCCAGAAAAATAGCCACAGGTAAACCCTGTGGCTATTTCTATTAGGCTGTAATTGTTTTTTTAAATACTAGTTATTTCTTTGAAGATAATTATAATTCTAATTTGAGTTGATAAAGATAATTTTATTTCCCTAACTTTTTCTACCTCTCCAACTCACTATCGACCATCAATATACCAAGCTCATGATGATCTCCCTCGTACAGGGCATTTTGAACAAGCCTGATTTGCTCATTCGTATCGAAGACTTCCAGCTTACAATGAGCACGATTGGATTGTAATGCTTTATATAGGTCATCAGAACTGGAAACCTGTTGACCATTCACCCGTGTCAAGCGCTCACCCGCTTTTAAACCCATTCGTTCAGCTGGTGATTCCGGTAGGACACCTAAGATCATGAGACCTTTTTTCCCTGAAGTAAAGAAAGGATTTGATTGGTTTTCATGATTTTTATACACAAAATGTATAACTTCGCGGCCAATAATCGCGATGACTACTGCTGCTAAACTGACAATAGGATACCACTTTCCAGCCACAGCCAGAACTAACACGATAAAACCAAGAATAGCCACATGATTACCGAGCCTTCCTACTACTTGGCTCATCAAATTGCTTTTCGCTTTAAATGAAAATCCTATGAAAAATGGTACAAGAATGGGGCTCCAATCTGTTCCGCCAAATGTAAAGACGGGCCAAAGATCTCCACTTACTTGTAAAACTCCATTAGGAATAAATAATAAAACTGGCACGAGCCATACTCTTTTCGTTCTTTGCGCTCCAATAAAGAGCCCACGCTTCCCCTTTTCAACCGTTGGAGATACTTGAATGGCTCCTCTATTCCGAATTAAGAATCCTTCTGCCAGTAACAATAGACCTGTTAACACAGCAATTGAAGGATAGATTGCCTGTTCAAAAGAAAAATACCTATTACTCAAAATGCCGTCAAATCCAGTCCCATATAAGATATAGATAACGAGAAAGGCCAGCCCAACTGTATACGCTGGGGAAAGAAATCTGATTTGCATGCTTAAACTTATTAATACGATTAGGATGCCCACTAATAAAATAAAATCAAATGGGACATTTAAGCCAATCAGTCCAGTGATAACGGAGAGAATAAGCCCCCATACTAAACTGGGAACGATATATTCCTTCATTTCAATCATAGGATCTTCCACACGGACATGAAACAGTTTTCTTTCCTGTTTGACCCTCATGGAGCCGAGTATATAAGTAATTACGAATCCAACATAGAAAAGCGGGTGTAAAAACAATTCCCCTATTCCTTTAGCTATTTCAATTATCCACGTTTCCCACAAATTAATCACCAACCTTGCATACACTTACTTAATATTCTATCAAATCCCCCCTTCCTTTCCTATCATTCTTTTACGATTGTTAGAAGTAAATAGCTGACGTAATAGTTTACTAGACCTATTCGCTCTCTAAAATGAAGACCTTAATTTCTAACTCTTTAAAAACAGATTCACTCCAGAAAAAAAATACCCTATCAAGAAACCTTTTCAAAACGGCTACTCTTTAGGGTATCTATTACCTTCTTTATTGCTGTGCTAACCAGCTTAATCCGGTTTGCAGCTGTCGATCATTTTTTTCGTCCTTTATCATCTCCACGATCGCTTCCTGTATCTTTGCTGCTACATCCTGATCGACCTCTCCGGTAACTGGCAACTTATGCATTCGCTGAAAGGCTTGGACTGCTTTTTCTGTTTTAACACTAAAATATCCGTCTGTACGTCCAGGTGCATATCCCGCTCCATCTAACATCTGCTGTAAGGTTTTCACCTGCTTAGTATTCATATCCTTGCGTAAGGTTTCCGTAACAACCAGAGGCTGCAAGGAATAATAGCTTTCTTGTTGAACAGGCATTGTTGGCTTAATGCCTTGTTTATGAATCCATTCTCCCTTTGGTGTCAGCCATTTATAAAAGGTCAGCTTAATGGTGCTTCCATCGCCCAACGAAACTGGCTGTTGAACAGTGCCCTTCCCAAATGTTTTATCACCGATTAATGGATACCCTTCTGCTTCCTGCATAGCTCCGGCAAATATTTCAGAAGCTGAGGCACTTCCTTTATTAATAAGGATTGCAATTGGATACTCCTTCTCTTCCTTTCGTGTAGAGAAGAATTTATTTTTCTTCCCATTTCTCTCCTCAATTTGAATATAAGGATGTTCATTCGTTAAAAACTCCTTGAGAATTTCCTGAACACTTGTCAGCAGTCCCCCCGGATTCCCACGCACATCAATTAGCAGCCCATCCATCTTATCCTCTTCCATATCCTTTAGGCCACTCGAGAAATCTTCTGCTGTATGTTCACTGAATGAGGTAATTTGGATATACCCTATTTTTTTATCTTTCACTTTTTTTATATCCGTATGGACCGTTTCAATTGGAATCTCATCACGCTCTACCAAAAATGGAATCGGCTGATCATTACCGCCTCTTTTGATGTCGATGGTTACTTTAGTGCCGATTTTACCTCGGATTAAGGAAACGACATCATAGAGCTCCATTCCTTTCACATCCTTGTTATCGATACGGATGATTTCATCACCGGGCTTAATTCCAGAGCGCTCTGCAGGAGAATTTTTAAACGGCGACACAATAATAAATTTCCCATCCATCAGACTGATTTCCGCCCCAATCCCTTGAAAACTGGAATCCAATGTCTGTTGGAACTGAGAGGAAGTCTCTTCATCCATATACACTGAATAGGGATCATTCAACTCGCCAAGCATCCCTTTAATAGCTCCTTCAGTCAGTTGCTTTCCATCTATACGCTCCACGTAATTAGATGTAATAACATCGTAAGCCTGTTTTACTTTTTCAAGCTGGGGCCATGAATCCACTTGATTCTCTTTTTGCTTCTTCGATTCCAGCGAATTCTCCAAAGTCTCATACTTCCACCAAAATCCTGCCAGTGTAACAACTAATAGGACAATGACTACAATGAAAGGCCAATACCGTTTATTATTCATATATCTCTCCTTTCCATTTTTTCAAATTCACCCATAAAAAAAGCATTACACATATAGATGTGCAATGCTTAGTTCTACTATATACAGTATGAATGGCTTGTACATAGTATGATTATTTATTGATCAATCTCTGAACTGGCACCAGGAGCAATCGGTCCTGGATCATAAGCAAATACCGCAGCACTGCCAAAAGCGCAAGTCAGTAAGGATAACGTGATGACAAACCCAGCTATTCGCTTCATCAACCTATACACCTCTCAATCTTTGTTTATATCTATGTGTATTCTCGGGGTTTACTAGTTGGAGATAAAAAAAGTTTGAGTTCGCTGTGAAAACATCTCTGGCAACCTGTAATAATTTATCATTATCAGTTGCGATACTATAAAAGAACAACTGGTAGGAGGTTAAATATCCATTCTCTTTTTTAAGCTCCTCCAAAATATGTACAGCCTCTTCCACTCGTCCTGTAACAATATAACGATGTGCTTTTTCAGCCGTATCATCTGGTACCGAGTCCATATCGACTCCCCAATACGAGTTCAAAAAGTCCATGGTATTCAGCAAATAACGCATTCGGATTTCTTTCGTAGCAGCTGGCAATGAACCTACTGTCGTCATTGATTTTTCAATCCAGTATTTTGAGACCTCATAGTTTTCAAACATGAAAGATTGGCCCAACACATGATAAAATCCAGCATATATGACAGGAAAGTAAACTTCCAGCTCCCGTCTTTCAATCACTTCCAAGCATTTCTCTCTGCAAAGATCTGTTTTATTCATATATAAATAAGTGAGAACTTCCATTTCAACCAATCGGATTGAATACGACTCTCGCAAAAAATCATTATCCATTAATTCAACCATTGGAACAACTACACGCCTAACTTTATGAAAAGGTTCATACAAACCCGTCTCGCTAATTCCATATAAATGAATAATCAATGAAAGAATAAGCGTTTCATTAGTGGTATTTTTCACTTTGAAAATGGCATCAATTAAATCAGTCCCTGATAATAATCCTTCTTTTCGTCTACTAAGGATGCTATAAATAGATACCCATGTTCTCATTTCGGGATCATCTAATTCCTTTTCAGACTGGAGAATATATTCTACTTCTTCCGTATCTCCCTGCATCGTAAAATATTCCAGCAAGATATAAGGTTTTATAGCGTCCCTGCAATTCAAATAATATTCTTTCAGAAAACCCTTCTGTTTTTCATAGTCAGCGGGGAATAAGTCATTCAGTGAAAAGATAATGCTATGTATATTCATTTGTGTAGGATCATAGAGTTCTTTTTGTTTACTGATAAAATCGGTAAACTGGTGATCGTCCTTGATCAAATAATCCTTCAATATTAAACCCTCCATGCCACACCTCACGTTTTGTAAATTTTTATAACATAATACAAATTTTAGCAGGTGTTGTCTAAATAGTATATAATTACTGTCCATCAAAATCAGTGTGAAACCGACATATTTCGTAAGTGACTCTATTATAAAAAACCTTTTTAGTATAGTTTGTTATGACTGTTAACTATTTGTCTTTATGGAAATATACACCTCAAAAAGGAAGTGGTTATTTTATATATACATTAATAAAACGTAATTCTATCATTCTTCACATCTGTCTTTTAGTGCACCTCATAATCTCTATATATAGTAAAAATAATCAAAGACCTCATCACCCCTGAGCATCTGGACTTATTTTCCAAGAATATGTACAGTTTTGATAGAGTACATTAAAGAGGAGTGAAACCGTGTTTTTTAAAGAAGATAGGAATCACAATAAAGATGCGACTAGTTGGGCTTACTATATAACTTTCGTATACTGGTGCGTCATCTTATTTATCAACTATTGCTTTGAGTTATACAAGGGAAGAGAGCTCATTACAAGCTCAGGCACTATCTTATTCTCAGGAATAGCATTGCTTTTTATCTCCGAGTTTTTGTTAAAGAAGTTTCTGGTTAAATAAAGTAAATTAGATTACATCCTTCTAAAATGAATACTGCACTAGGTAAGGAATTGAGTTCATCCACCTGCTCCGATAGTTGAATAAGCCAATCTTATACAGTATGTTGATCTTTTGTTATCCCATTAGTGACATCTATACAAAAACCATCAAAATGATAAAAATGCCTATTATAACAAAAAAAAACGCAGTTCCCATTAGAACTGCGTTTTTTGTTCATTTGATTCAGCTTACATACCGCTTAAATAGTTAAGTGGATCGACAGCATTGGAGTGTGAAGCTGTCCATGGACCCACGTATAGTTCAAAGTGTAGATGCTGTCCATAAGAGTGACCAGTATTACCCATAAGACCAATTTGTTGGCCTTGGCTCACTGTAGCACCTTCAGAAACATTTCTAGATCTTAGATGGGCATAAACAGTTGTGTAAACTTGTCCATCGATATAGTGCGAAATATAAATGACATTTCCATATGAACTGGAGAATGACGATCTTGTTACGACACCAGCGGCAGAGGCTACGACAGGAACTGTCCCAGACTTGGCAATATCAATCCCATTATGGTTTTTACCCCATCTTCCTCCAAATCCAGAGGATACATACCCTGCTGCAGGGCGAATAAATTTACCGGAAATAGCGGCTGGAGCTGATACTGTTTGGCTGCTTCCACTTCCGCTTCCGCTACCTGAACTAGCAGCCGCTTTTTGAGCTTCTGCTGCCTGACGGTCTTTTTCTTGCTGAATCGCTTTTTTTACAGCTTCCGCTTGGCTCGCCAATAATTGATTTTCCTCTTCCAAGCTTAGTTTTTCTTCTTGAAGTTCAGCCTGTTCGGATTTTAAAATAGCCATCAATTTATTTTTTTCGACCTTTTGACCATCAAGCTTTTCGTTGATCGTTACCAGTTCTTTTTTCATGGCATTTAATTTGCTAAGTTTATCTTCGACTTCTTCTTTTTGGGTAACCAATTCAGCTTTATCTTTTTCCTGTTGGTCTAAGATATCTTTATCCGCTTCCATAATCGTGTTGACAGCACCAATACGTTCGATGAATTCGCCAAAACTGCTGGCTCCAAACACAACTTCCAGATAGTTTACTCCCCCACCATTTACCTGATAGGAACGAGCACGCTCTTTCAAGATTTCATTACGAGCTTCAATTCGTTCCTCAGTTTCTTTGATGCTTTCTTTCAAAGACGTAATTTTCTCTTGTGTAGTCGTAATCTGACTATTTTTCTCTTTAATCTTTTCTTGTGTTTCAGTTATCGATTTTTGTAATTTACTAAGTTCTGTTTTTACTTCAGCTTTTTGAGATTCAATTTGATTGATCTTACTGTTTGCGTCTGAAATATTGGATTCCACAGCTGATTTCTTTTCTTGGATGTTGTTCTTCTTCTGTTGTAAAGAATCAATAGATGCTGCCTGGACACTGCCACCAAATAGGCTGGCAAACCCCAACACAAAAACCGTGTTTAATGCAACAAGAGACTTCTTCACTGGACTTTCCCCTTTCATACCTAGGTAACGCACAATTGTCTTTTCTCTGTATGTAACCCCCTTGTGAAAGGGGGCGCAATTGTTTTAATAAAATTAGAATTATATTTTCAAAAACTTACGAACTGACATTAAGCTTCCCCAAACTCCGATCAAAGCCCCAAAAAGGACAATTAGGAGGGAAACCTGCCAAATAAACGGATTATAAGCAAGTAAATCCATATAATCAACGGTCAAGGCAGAGGCGAAATTGTCATAAAGGTATTTATAGCCTACTGCAATAAGTGTGATCGGAATAATAGACCCCATTATGCCAAGCCATAAACCTTCCAAGAAGAACGGCCAACGGATAAACCCATTTGTTGCACCGACTAATCTCATAATTTCAATTTCACGTCTTCTCGCAAAGATCGTTATCTTAATTGTATTGGAAATCAGGAACATCGCTGTAAATAGCAAAGCTACAATTAAGATAATTCCCACATTCCTGGACGTATCCACAATCGTAAACATCTTTTCTACGAAGCCTTGTCCATATTTAACAATCTCTACTGATTCCATTTTCTCTGCTTTTTCAGCAACTTTCGCGACATCCTCAGGAAGATGAGTTTTCAAAATGAATACATCGTTCAGGGGGTTATCCTGCTCAAAGAGTTTAAAGGCGCTGCCTTGCTCTCCCATATTCTCTATCAAACTGTTTAGTTCATCTTCTTTTGGGGAAAAAGTAATAGATTCAACCTCTTCCAGTGTCTTCAATTTGCTTTCGAGCTGAGTTCGTTGGTCCTCTGTAGCTGTACGATCCACATGCACACGGACTTCAACATTGCTCTCTATACTTGTAGCAAAGTTATTTAAATTCATCATGATAACAACGAATACACCAACTAAAGATAGTGTGACGGTTACGGCACTGACTGATGCAAATGTCATCCAGCCGTTTCTGCCAATACTTTTGAAACTTTCTTTAACATGGCGGAAGAAGGTTCTAAAGTTCATAACCATATTCCCCCTTCTGTTCATCACGCACAATCAGTCCATTTTCTATCGCGATAACTCTGCGCTGCAATGTATTTACAATCTCTTTATTATGTGTTGCCATCACGACTGTAGTACCAAGTCTATTAATTTCCTCAAAAATCTTCATGATTTCCCATGATGTTTCCGGATCAAGGTTACCAGTCGGCTCATCAGCAATCACGAGTTTCGGTGAGCGGACAATAGAACGGGCAATGGCTACCCTTTGCTGTTCTCCCCCTGATAATTCGGTTGGTACCATACGTACCTTATGCTTTAATCCGACCAAATCTAGTACGTCCATTACCTTTTTCTTAATGGCTTGAGGTTTTTCTTCTGTAACTTCCAGAGCAAATGCTACATTTTCATAGACTGTTAGATTATTCAACAGTTTGAAATCCTGGAAGACTACCCCGATATCTCTTCTTAAAAGAGGTACCTTGGAATTTTTGATGTTAGCGATATTTCTGCCATTGATCATGATTGTACCGCTTGTCGGTTTTTCTTCACGGTACATCATTTTTATAAATGTAGACTTTCCGGCGCCGCTTGGCCCAACAACGTAAACAAATTCTCCTGATTTGATTTTTATATTAAGGCCTTTAACTGCTGAAACGCCATTAGGATATGTTTTCTGAACATCAATCATTTCTATCATGTCGTTTTCACCTTTTTCTACCTTCATGTTGTGTTTCGTACTATATGTTTTATCGACAGAGATGTCGTTATTTCACATTTTTTGATGGATTAAACCATCTTTTGTCACGGATTTATTATAACATCCTAAAATGTCAGAAAAACCACGGATATATTACATTTATATTTCAACTATATTACCTTTTTTGTAAGATAGCGTAAATACCATTATAACAGCACTTATAGTCCTTTATTCACCGGTTTTTTACGCGAAAAATAGTTCTTTTCACCCATGAATATTGAATAATAGGCAAACAGAAACCGGTAAGATTATCTCCTCCGGTTCGACCAATCTCTATTAAAACGATCATTGTTTATTCATTAGCCATTCAGCCACTTTTTCGGCTTGATCCTCTGCAATTAAATCCCCTGGCATAGCAGGTGCCCCATCATTAATAATGGTTTCTATTTGTTGCACAGATAATCGATCCCCGATAGAGGACAATTCAGGACCAATACGTCCCTCAAGAGTATCCCCATGGCAATTCGAACATTTTTGTTCATAAATCTTGGCTGCTTCACTTCCATCATTCGCAATAGAAGCAGGAGCTGACGATGGTTCTTCTTTTCCGGCACCCGGATTAGTTGAACAACCAACAAGGGCAATCATAACAACTGCTATACCAAAATGCAAATAGTTCTTCATAGAAGGCCCCTCCCAATTTAAGGAATTAAACAAGTGTTTGTCCTAATTAATAGCTGTAACTAGGCTTTTGTAAAACCTTCTCCAAGCACCTCGGCTGCATCCATTACGACCACAAAAGCATGCTTATCAATCTGTTGTACCACTTGTTTCAATTTCGTGAATTCGGTCTGATCAACCACGCACATTAATACAGGCCGCTCATTTTCTGTATAACCACCCTGCGCGGTTAATTTTGTTACTCCACGATCCACCTCTTCCAGGATGGCTCTTCTTACATCTACCTCATGATTGGTAATAATCATCACCGTTTTGGATCGATTAATGCCGACCTGAACCAAATCAATCGTCTTGCTAGTTGCATATAAGCCGATAAGAGCATACAGACCTTGCTCAATATCAAATACAATACAAGCAGCCACTACGATTAAACCATCAATGAAAGCAACACATGTTCCTAAAGATAGCCCAGTGTATTTATTAATAATTTGTGCCGCCAAATCGGTACCGCCCGTCGAAGCCTTGCCAAGGAATACAATCCCAAGTCCCAAACCAACACCAATCCCGCCGAACAAGGCTCCCAATAAAGGATCTTGAGTCCACGGAGACCAATCACTGGTCAAAAAGACAACGAAGGGAAAAAAGACAGTTCCGACAGCTGTTTTTATACCAAAATGCTTACCCAGCAATAGAACTCCAGCTATAAAAAGTGGAATATTAAAGGCCCATTGAACAAAGGCAGGCTCCCATCCAAATAAATTATACGTAATCGTACTGATTCCACTGACTCCGCCTGATGCCACTTTTGTTGGCAGTAAAAACTGATTAAAGGAGATGGCCACGATAGCAGAACCTATTAAAACAAATAAATAATCTTGAATGGCATGTAAGAAAGGATGTGTATCCTTCTTAACGTTTCTTTTTTTCTTCACGATTCCAGATGCCTCCGTCCAAACAATTAGTAAAGCATATTCATTCTATACGATATTTCATCATGAAACAATCAAAGACAAATGATGAAGAAAATTCCGACAATGTGTACATCCTTCAAAAAGCATAAAAAAAAACACTCCAAAAGTTAGTTTTTCTCTAACCTTCGGAGTGCAACATCTTTACAGAGTACTTTTTCCTAATCAGATGGATATATCTTTCTTTTGAAAAACCAAAAACGTAATCACAACAAACAGTAAGTAGTAGACAGCTAACACACCGATTGAGAGCCCAACTGTTGCTCCCTCAAACATAGGTGCTGCATCCATAATATATCTTCTCAGGTCTAGATGAGGGAATAAGACAAATTTCAACCATTCGTATCGTTCAACAAGGGACGTGATTAACATATTGATGGTTGAAGAAGCAAACAAAATGAAAACAGATACACCTACTGCGATAGCCTGACTTTTAAACAATGTGCTTAGCATAAAGGCCATCATGTTAATAAGGAGGAATCCAGGTATCCAATATAACATCAACTCAAAAAAGTATGGACCTGCTTCTATTGTTTTGACCATTTCATAATTTGTTGGATCAATCATTTTATCCGTGAAGGATGCTGACCCAAAGAATAGGAGCCCAACGAGGTATCCTACAGCAATTAATACAATAACCATTGAACCCGCATATAATAAAGATGCTATATATTTAGAAAGGAGAACCTTCCAGCGCCGATGAGGTCGGATTAATAATTGCTTAATCGTACCATCAGAGAATTCCGCAGAAACGGATGCGCTGCATATGATAACAGCAAATAGGGTGACAAATGAAGCGATAGATGTAACCCAATTCACCATAAAGGTCCAGCTTGTTTCTTGGTTAGGGTTGATACCCGTATCCAATAATTCCTGACTGCGGGCGATATCTTCCTTAATCCATTCTTTATCCTCTTCAGGAGTATTCGGATTTTCCAGCTCTGCTTGCTGCAAACTGATATTCTCCTCCTGTTCCGCTCTCCAATCATTCGTATCATTAAATGTCTTTACAAGAATGGCACTCCCTACAATGGCAACAATCAAAAAGCCTATAAAAATATACGATGACACTTTAGAGAATATTTTCATCCATTCATTTTTAATTAATGAAATCATACTGGCACCTCCTCCTGTTTCGTAATCTCAAAGAAACGGTCCTCAAGCGTTTTCTTCACGGCAGTAATTTCAAAAACATCCACATCTGCTTCATTTAATTGACGATTTACTTTTGCCACGTTTTCTCGAGTAGCCTGGATTGAAATCATTCTTTCATCTTGTCGAACAATAACCAGATTTGAAAACTGTTCTCTGATTACCTTGGAAGCAGTTAATACATCACTAACAGAAAAGACGACTTCTCTTAAATCCTCTTCTTTTTCTTCTAAGCTATTGTTTTCAATATGTATCAGCTTACCTTTCTCAATAACAGCAAAACGGTCGCACATTAATTGCATCTCGGATAATAAATGAGAGGAAATTAACACGCCTATTCCTTCATTGGCTAGTTGATGTAAATAGTCACGGAATTCTCTTATACCTTGTGGGTCCAATCCATTTGTCGGCTCATCGAGGATTAGTAATTGGGGACGATGCAATACCGCCTGCGCAACACCCAGACGTTGTCGCATTCCTAACGAATAGGTCTTTACTTTCTTATCCATGGCATGGTCAAGCTTTACGAGGCGAGCGACCTCATTTATGCGCTCTTCCGTAATCTTTTCCTTCGCCATACGTGCATAGTGGATCATATTTTTTCGGCCACTCATATACTTGTAAAACTCAGGATTCTCAACAATCGCTCCTAAATCATGCATGGCTCCTTCAAAATCCTCATCCAAATCATGGCCGTTAATCATAACCTGTCCATTTGAGCGATTAATCAGGCTGGCAATCATTCGGATAATCGTAGTTTTTCCCGCACCATTCGGACCGAGCAAACCAAAGATTTCACCCTTTTTAACACTGAAACTAACATCATTGACAATAGTCGTGTTGCCGATTCTTTTAGATAGTGACTTTACTTCAAGAGCTAGTGCATTCATACCATCACTCCTTTTTAAAATTTCATCTATAATCATAACGTATAAATTGGATAAAAGTTACAGAATTTACATAAAAATTGAAAAAACAATAAAAAGACCAGCTAGAATATAGCTGGTCTTAAAGGGTTCTCTATACAATTAAGATAATTTCGAACGTAAATAAGCATCAATGAACATATCCAAATCTCCATCCATGACGGCTTGGATATTCCCGGTTTCGGCACTTGTACGATGGTCCTTTACCATGGAATACGGATGGAATACATAGGAACGGATTTGGCTTCCCCAGCCAATTTCCTTCTGTTCTCCACGAATTTCCGCCAACTCAGCTTCCTGCTGCTCAATTTCAAGCTGATAAAGCTTGGATTTCAACATTTTCATAGCTGTTTCACGGTTCTTGATTTGAGAACGTTCTGTTTGGCAGCTCACCACTGTATTGGTTGGCAAGTGAGTGATCCGAACAGCGGAATCGGTTGTATTGATATGCTGACCACCGGCTCCACTCGCACGATACGTATCAATTTTTAAATCCTCTGTACGGATTTCGATATTAATCTCATCATTAAATTCAGGCATCACTTCACAGGATACAAAAGAAGTATGGCGACGGCCTGAGGAATCAAATGGCGAGATACGTACAAGACGGTGTACGCCTTTCTCTGCCTTTAAATAGCCATACGCGTTATGGCCTCTAATTCCAAGCGTCACGCTTTTAACGCCCGCTTCATCACCTGGAAGATAATCAAGGGTTTCCACCTTGAAGCCTTTCTTTTCAGCCCATCTTGTATACATACGCAACAATAGAGAAGCCCAGTCCTGGGACTCCGTTCCGCCTGCACCTGGATGAAGCTCTAAAATGGCATTATTCTTATCGTATTCTTCACTCAGCAACAATTGAAGCTCGAATGCATTCAATCTCTCAGAAAGCTCTGTTAGCTCGCTCTCCAAATCTTCCTGAAGATCTACATCCGGCTCTTCCTTGATTAATTCAAAGGTTAACTCAAGATTCTCATAGGATTCATTTAACGCATTAAATTCATTAACTTGATCTTTTAACCCATTTGCTTCATTAATAATTCCTTGCGCTTTCGCTTGGTCATTCCAAAATTCAGGCTCGGACATGATTTCATCCAATTCCATGATTCGGGCTTCTTTTTCTTCTAGGTCAAAGAGACCCCCTAAAGTCCGCCAAGCGCTTGGCTGTTTTCTCTAACTCATTACGTATTTCTGCTATTTCCATTTACGTTCACCTCATCTATTTTTACAAAAGCTTGTTACAACAGTTGAATCCTCTTTTCAGGAAAAAGAGAGCCGGCCTAACCTAAAAGCCGTCCCTCTCTATTTAACATATCCTTATTATACGCGTCAACGTCATGTAAAGATACTAATAAAGTCTTACTTATCTTCCATGGCAATTCTTATATTTTTTGCCGCTTCCACATGGACACGGTGCGTTACGTCCCACGGATTCTTCATTGCGTTTCGGTTTTTTCTTCACTGTCTCTTCTTCATCACTCTTTGGATTAACAGCTTGCCCTTTCACAACTTCTTCACGCTCTAGGTTATTGCGGATTTCTGCCTTCATGATGTATTTAGCTACATCATCTTCGATAGAGGAAATCATGGCTTCAAACATCGCAAATCCTTCTTGCTGATATTCATTCAGCGGATTGATTTGAGCATAGGCACGTAAATGAATACCTTGCCTCAATTGATCCATAGTATCAATGTGATCCATCCATTTACTATCTACCGCACGCAATACGATAACTTTTTCGAATTCACGCATTTGTTCGGAAGAAAGTTCCTCTTCCTTCTCATTGTATTTTTCGATGATTTTATCATAAATCAATTCGATTAACTCTTCCCCATCCAGCTCTTTTAATTCCTCAGCATTAAAAGTACCTTCAGGTAAAAGATTGGCATAGACATAATCTAAGAGTCCTTCAATATTCCAGCCTTCACTTTCCACATCTGGCGCAAATGCATAGACATTGCGCTGTAGGGAAGAACGAATCATTGTTTCAACGATTCCACGCAGATTCTCACTGGATAAGACATCATAACGCTGCTTATAAATAATCTCACGTTGTTGACGAAGCACATCATCATATTCAAGCAATTGTTTACGGGAATCATAGTTATTACCTTCAACCCGTTTTTGTGCAGATTCAACCGCTCTGGATACCATGCCGCTTTGAATCGGCTGATCATCATCCATACCAAGACGGGACATCATGCTCTTAATATTGTCAGACCCGAAACGGCGCATTAATTCATCCTCTAATGAAAGATAGAATTGCGTAACCCCTGGATCTCCCTGACGACCGGAACGTCCGCGAAGCTGGTTATCAATACGACGGCTTTCGTGACGCTCTGTACCAATAACGGCAAGACCGCCGACTTCCTTCACACCTTCGCCAAGCTTGATATCCGTACCACGGCCGGCCATATTCGTCGCAATCGTTACAGCACCCGGCTGACCGGCATCCAGAATGATATTTCCTTCACGTTCATGCTGCTTCGCATTCAGGACATTATGCGGAATCCCTTTTTTCTTCAATAATTCAGATACATATTCACTCGTTTCAATGGCCACCGTACCGACAAGTACCGGCTGACCTTTCGCATGACGTTCTGCAATATCTTCAACGACCGCTTTAAACTTTCCTTCCATAGAGGCAAAGATCAAATCTGCACGATCATCACGGACAATGTCTTGGTTTGTTGGAATCGCAATAACATTCATATTATAAATATTACGGAATTCTTCTTCCTCTGTTTTCGCCGTACCAGTCATACCAGAAAGCTTTTCATACATACGGAAGTAGTTTTGGAACGTAATCGTCGCAAGTGTCATGCTTTCGTTTTGAATTTCCAGGCCTTCCTTCGCTTCAATAGCCTGGTGGAGGCCATCGCTGTAACGTCGTCCTTTCATCAGACGGCCGGTAAATTGGTCAACGATGATGATCTCGCCATCCTGAACCACATAATCTACATCCAAATGCATGGAAGCATGCGCTTTTAACGCCTGGTTAATGTGATGATTCAAGGCAACATGACTAATATCGAAGAGGTTATCAATGCCGAACGCCTTTTCAGCACGGCTCATCCCTTCTTCAGTCAGCTGTACACCCTTTGTTTTTTCATCATATGTGTAATCTTTATCCCTCGTTAACGTACGGACAAAGGCATTGGCCTGCATATACAACTGTGTTGATTTTTGAGCGCTCCCAGAAATAATCAATGGCGTACGCGCTTCATCAATCAAAATGGAGTCAACCTCATCGATCACTGCATAGTGAAGTGGGCGCTGAACCATCTGTTCCTTATAGAGCACCATGTTGTCACGTAAATAATCGAAACCAAACTCGTTATTTGTACCATATGTGATATCAGCATTATACGCTTCCTGTTTTTCTTCACGGCTCATGCCGGTAAGGTTCAAGCCGACTGATAATCCAAGGAAATTAAACAATTGTCCCATTTCAGTCGCGTCACGGCTGGCCAAGTATTCATTGACTGTAATAACATGAACACCTTTACCAGTGATGGCATTTAAGTATACAGGCATAGTGGAAGTCAGCGTTTTACCTTCCCCTGTTTTCATCTCAGAAATATTACCTTCGTGAAGAGCAATACCACCCATTAATTGAACATGGAACGGATACATACCAAGTACACGGCGAGATGCTTCTCGAACTACCGCAAATGCTTCCGGCAATAGATCATCCAGTTTCTCACCATTCGCATAACGTTCCTGGAATTCCGCTGTTTTGGCCGTTAGTTCTTCATCAGTTAAACCTTCCATAGAAGATGCTAGTGCTTCAATTTTATTTGCAACCTTATTCAGGCGTTTAAGTTCAGATTTATTAGGGTCAAACAATTTTTTCAAAATCCCCATTTAGCAGTCTCTCCTCTTATTCGTAAAGGGTTCACGGACCCTAGAATGAAAATAATTTTACAATCGTCCAATTTTAAATATCACATTAATAGTAACACTTACAAATGGACAAAACAACAGAAGGCGTACGTGTACACATGATCATTTTGGTTTATTTTTCCTTGAAAATACGCTTTGAGCTGTAATTAAGCCTTAAAAAATAGAAGAGGAAAATTGTTTCGTGAATCTAATCCAGAAAGACGATTTGGAGATAGACATGAATTCGATTGAAATCAGGAGTAGACACTCTTCAAGACTATTTAAATAGCATTTAATATTCAAATCTTTGAATGGCTGTGACAATAGAAAGAGTTATAACTTTATATAGAGTAAACGCAGCAATAACAGAGGAAATTTCTGAGAGAATCGAGCGAAAGCCGAGATAAATGAGTGATAGTCTAATATATATGAGCGGAAAGCTTAGATAAATGAGCGATTTCCTAGTAGTTATGAGCGAAAAGCACAGATAAATGAGCGATTTCCTAATAATGATCGCAATAAAAAGAATAGGAGCGAAATGATTCATAGATTGCTATAATTCCAGCAAGTCAAACATACCCAATCCTATCTTTAAATAAGCAGTTCAAACAAAAGAGCAGCCCCACAGGAGCTGCTCTCTATTATATCTTGAATTAATTTTGAGCTTCGATTAGACCATATTTGCCATCTTTACGTTTGTAAACGATGTGAGTACCATCTGTTTCTGCATCTGTGTAGATGAAGAAGCTGTGGCCAAGCATGTCCATTTGAAGAATCGCTTCTTCGCTGTCCATTGGTTTAAGATCAAAGCGTTTTACACGCACAACTTCTAATTTATCGTCATCTTCTTGCTCAGTGCTGATTTCTCCAGCTGGGAAAGTAAATAATTCTTTACCACTTTCACGAGAACGACGGTTTACTTTTGTTTTATATTTACGGATTTGTCTTTCCAATTTATCGTTAATTAAATCGATACCTGCATACATGTCTGTATTTGTTTCCTCTGCACGTAGGACCAGGTTAGGTAGCGGAATTGTGATTTCAACTTTTGTTGTTTTATCATTGTACACCTTTAAATTAACATGTACGTTAGCATCAGGTGTTTGTGTAAAGTATCTTTCCAATTTTCCGATTTTTTTCTCTACATATTCTCTGATTGCTGGAGTTACCTCAATGTTTTCACCACGAATGTTATAATTCATAAGTGAGTCCTCCTTTTCTACTCTATAACTATTATATTCTCTAATTCCTATAAAAAGTCCTGCGTATCTCGACAATTTATTTATTTTGAAATATTCAGGTTTTTCAGGAATTCATATATAGTATACCCTATTCAACAGAAAAAAAGCACTAGTTCTCATGATAATTCAGTTAAGGTAATCATTTCCTCTTATCGTAATAAACTCCATCCGTCAACATCGCTTCATAAGGATTGGCATATTTTTGATTATGCTGCTTTTGTTCCCGTACCACTTTGAGATCCCGCGCAAGCTCCATTCTTCGTTTCGCCATCGCTTTGGTCAGCTCATCATTCAGTTTTACACATGACTCGCCAAGCTGTTTTTCCTCATCTGTAAAAGGCGGCTGTATATCCTTTTGCAAATGTTCACGAATCATAATGATGTCATCCAGTTTGCTCATAGCTTTCTCGCGATCTTGCTTCCAGCTTACATCACTTAATGATTCAATCGCTTCCTTCGTTACCAAATAGTATTCCCGCAGCACATTCATCATAAACTGAGCTCCTCCGTCCTCTAAAAAAAGCCCTGACTCTCCAAAGGTCAAGGCCATACAACCATCATGTATAAATATTAATAAGCATGCCTTGAATTTCTCCAATCATACTTAATAAACGTATGCTCTTGTCTTCCTTATCCAGGACTTCATTGGTGAGGTCGACCAGCTTTTTATCTACTTCTTTTACTAGCTTATACACTTTCGCGGAACCGCGCTGATTAAAGCCGCGATGCTCCTCTATTTGCAGACTGTTTTTCACCGCATCATCCAAAAAGTCCTTTACAAGCTTTTTATATTTCCGCAAATGATCAATCGATTGAGTTTCACCGAGCCTTTTGCCCTGCTCCTCCACCTCTTGCATTTTTCGTGTCAACCGTTCAATAGTTATGTCACTGCGCCTTGTTCCGATGACTTCTTTAAAGGACACAGAATCCTTCGCTATCTCTTCTTTAGAAGCGGTCTTTTGCAATCCCGTCCTGCCTACACGTTGTACCTCCATGAGATCACCTCAACTTTGTTACTTCAGTAATTGTAGCACACCCTGCGGAAGTTGGTTCGCTTGTGCCAACATCGCCTGTGCTGCCTGATTCAGAATGGTGTTCTTTGTGAACTCTGTCATTTCAAGAGCCATATCTACATCACGAATCCGTGATTCTGCTGACGTAACATTTTCGCTCATCGTTTGTAAATTCGTGATCGTATGCTCCATCCGGTTCTGCATAGCCCCTAAATTAGATCGCTCTGCCGAAACCGTTGCGATGGCCGCATCAATTTTCGATATGGCCGCATTAGCCTGTGCCGCTGTTTTAACATTCAATGGCGCAGCCCCGGAACCTAAGCCAAGCTCGTCCGCACTCATTTTCTTAATCGTCAATTCAATTGTTTGCCCTGCATTGGCGCCTATTTGAAAACTAAAGGATGAATGACTTCCATCTAATAAGCTCGCACTATTAAACTCTGTCGTCTGACTCACGCGATCAATTTCTTCGGTTAATTGATTAAATTCTTCCTGGATTGCATTACGATCCTCATCTGTATACGTTCCATTTGCACTTTGCACAGTCAATTCACGCATACGCTGCAGCATTTCATGAACAGAGGACAAGGAGCCTTCAGCTGTCTGAATGAGAGAAACTCCGTCCAAAGCATTCCGTTCCGCCATATTTAAACCGCGGATTTGTGAACGCATTTTCTCAGAAATGGCAAGGCCGGCTGCATCATCCGACGCTTTATTAATGCGAAGCCCAGATGATAATTTCTCCAAATTTTTATTCGTATTCGTTGTATTGGCAGATAGATTACGATAGGCATTCAAGGCAGATATATTATGATTAATTTTCATAGAAATGCTCCTTCAGTTAATTAGAATTTTACCCTCATGACACTATTTTCATAGGCTGATACTTTCTTGATTAAAGAATCAGCCTTCAGATTATTTTTTAGTTGTATCGCTTCATTCCAAGCTGCGGAAAGCGTTTCGACGATTTTGATCAGATTGGATATTGTATCCGTATTTTTGGTGATATTCACCCTGATTAGTTCTTCAGCCAAGAAGTTATAGAGTGTGTCCAAATTCTCCGCGATCAGACCTGCTTCATAGCGCAGTCCGATGCCAAGGCGATGCACGATATCTCCTGCCTTTTGCAGACTTTTATTGGCTTGGTACAAATCAGTCTCTTCAATTTGACGATTAGCATCCTGTAAACAGGTTACTAGTCCTTCATATAATAATGCTGTTAATTCCTGAGATGACTTTTGTACAATGAATTCTTCCGTTAAAAATTCCACTCATCGAACCTCCCTGTCCTACTACTTACTATATCGACGTTCTATTTATATTGTTTATCAAGCTCCTCCAATAAAAGGAGAACTTCTGCAATGACGGCATACAACTGCGGAGGAATTGAATCTCCGAGATCGATGTCTAAAAGATGGCTGACCAATGATTCATCCTCCTGGAGATGAATATCGTTTTTCTTTGCCATTTCAATGATCTTTCTGGCTACTTCTCCTGTTCCCTGAGCGACCAGCTGCGGGGCATCTCCATTTTGCTCATCGTAGCGGATGACAGCAGCTGTCGGTCCATTCACTTTTTTCCGATTCAGTTGATTGAAATATTGCTGTCTCATATCGTTATGTCATACCCCTTCTTCGCAAAGCCTGCTTGAGCAGATGGGCTTACTTCTCTTTCTGGATTCTTCGTTTCCACAGTCATCGGCTTAAATTGAATGGAGCCAATCGAGTATCCAATCTCCTTAAATCGTTCCAATGAAGAATCGGTTATACCGGAGATGATTTGCTGCAACTCTTCCTTGTCACTTTTAAAGGTAAGAAATAGATTGCGATTGGTCGCTGTCAGCGAGATGCCAACCTCGCCAAGCCGCTTCGTTTCCATGACAAAATAAAGACTGCAATTCTCCCAATCAATTTGATCTTTATCCGTTTGCGAATTGACAAATACCTTTACGTTTTCCACTTCCTTATGAAGCAAAAGCGGCAGCTGAAGGGCCAAGTTTTGCATCCCGGAAGAGTCAGGTTTAGAGAGAAGCTGTTGACCGGTTAACTGTTGGACTGCCTGCTCCACTTGCTGGTTCAGCTTTGGTGTGAGCTGGTCTGATTGCAATAAAGAAAGTAAAGAGGATTTAACTGTTTGCGGCACATCCGCCTGTTTCCCGTTCAAAATCGATTTCGCCACATCATGTTCATTCATCATGCCCAGTTTACGAACCAGTTCCAGCACATTCCGTCCCGATTGCTCCGGCTTTGAACTTTGGATAAAAACATCCTCACCCAGTTCACTCGTCATACCCGCCACGAAATGCTTAACTTTGACATCAGACGGTTTAAAGATTAAGCCCTCAACGTTTGCTTTGACTTCCTTTACAATCTGGTTGGCATCGGCCGTTTTTCCAGACATAAGCAGAGCCTTTGCTTCCTGCAATCGGCTACTCGCCTGTAAGAGCTTCTTCTCTGTCGACATGTCGGTATATAGCATGAATTCACCCTTTAAGATGGCCTGATCCAGCTGCTTAATGGTAGATTCCAGCACCTGTTTAACCTGTGGCTGTCTTTGTTCCATCATTTTGATAGACTGATCGAGATTTCTTGTAATCTCTCTTTTTATATGTTTAAAATCCATCGCAAGCTGGGAAAGCTTTTGGCTAATCTCTGTCACCATCACATCTTTTGAGGAGAGATTTAATCCCTGAATGGCTTGATTGATTGCATTCTGTTCCGTTTCGGATAGAGGAATGGCTTTTTTCACTTCCGATAATTGCGGATTCCCCTCCTGCAAGGTGGTTAATGCCGTCATAAGTTCCTTACGTGCAGTTAATTCCCTGCCCTTGGAAGTAAGCTCTGTTACCTTTTCGATTGAGGCTGTAAAATCTACCACACCCTCGAGACGTTTGGCAGACTCACTATTCAGGAATTCTGTTGTCTTCGCCAATACGGTGGACATGGAAGAATCCTTTTGAACGCTTTTCATTAGATTCATGACTTCCTTGCCTTCTGCAGATAACTCTATATTTCTAGGATTCGCTGTTTCCTTACTTTGTTCAATCGTACTGAGTGTTTGGATTAAGGATTCCTTGCTTACCTGCAGAGATTTTAAGATGGCACTTTTTTCGGCAGGAGAAAGATCTTTTGATCCCTTTAGGAATTTCATCACCTGTTCAGCGATTTTCGAAAAATCTGTTTGAGACTGGATGGCTCCTTTTAGACCCCGAAGTGTAGTGACTGACGTATGAATAGATGGTGTGCTAACTCTCGAAATCTCTGGTATATCACTACCAATCTCACTGACCAATTTCCCAAGAGATTGACCATTTAGGGCCGTGTGAATGGCTTTTAATTCAGGTAAGCGTACCTCTAATCGACGATCAGCCAAAGCCGTAACGGCCGCCAATTTCTGTTCTACTGTGCCAGCCTCTGTGTTCATAAAGCGCTGGATCGTCTGTATACGATCCTTAGAAAGAGAGTACCCCTTCTCCTGAAGGATTTGCACAGCCTGGCGAACCTCTTTAGCAGAAGGATCCACTCCGGCGGCTTTCAGAATCTCTTCAATCTTGGTAGAGGCTTTTCCTTCTACTGCAGGTTGACTTGTTGATAGGGATTTAACCGTTACTTGATCATGATCAACAGACGTTATTTCTACTTGTGCTTTGTCTTGAGACGGAACACCATTTTCAAATGTCACGCTCATCTCTTTTCCTTTTATCGACACGACAGCCGTATTGGCAGATACTCGTTCTTTAATCGTGACAGACTGGATTTGTCCAACCGTATATGAATCGCTTTTTCCATTCATGCTTTGCCCAGAATGGAATGCTTGAATCTGCATCTAACTCACTCTCCGTCCAAATTCCTTACTTTTTTTATCGGCAGATTCCGTTTAAACATTAGCTATTGTTGAGGAGACAGACCTATTTTCCTAGGCTTTATTCGTTAATAAGAACGAATAATTCTTAATAAATGGAAAAACATACTTGATTTATCGGATTAAATAGGTCATAATAACTATGGATATATTTAACATAAAAGGGTTTTTAATGAGAATGGAAAGAGGCAGAAATATGAAAATGGATAAAGGAATCCATATACTGAATGCCATACTGATTGGTTTAATTTTATTTAATATCTATTCATACATAACTGGAAGTTTAGAAGGATTGAAATTAATAGTTCTTGGAGCTGTCCAAATTTTCATGATTGCCTTTATAAATGGTGTACATGACTGGTGGATAACCCAAATAGAAGATCAAGATATAATCGATTAACTAGCAAAAGGGCCGAAAGAATAATCTTTCGGCCCTTCCTTTATAAAATTTAAGCCTGTCCGCCTGAGGTGTATTGCTTTTGGCGGTTGAGCTGGATAGCCTGCTTCCATGTATCACGGAATTCGACTACCAATCCCTCCACCTCATCTAAAATGGTCGGATCATTCTTTGTATTCGCCTCAACCAAACGAGCGTATATATAATCATACATGGTCATCATATTTTGAGAGATAGCCATGTCCATATTTAATGTAATTCGTAGTTCACTAATGATATTTTGCGCTTTTAGGAGATTCTCATGTCTGGCTTGGATTTTTTTCGATTCCATCCCTAATCGTGCTGCTTTGATAAATTTCAGGCAGCCATTATAGAGCATAAGCGTCAATTCTCCTGGGGAAGCGGTATTCACAGTATTCGTTTGATAAGCCTGATACGGATTTTGTATTGCCATTTATACGTACACTCCTTTTTTATTAACCAGTCGCAAACATGGAAGATAAATAACCTGATTGGCTGTTCGCCTGCTGAATTGCTTTTTCCATAGCGGTGAATTGTTTGTAGTAGCGGTCCTCTACTTGGAGCAGCCGGTCTTCGAATCTACTGATTCGATCTTCAATGTTCGTTAAATCTCTGCCCATCGTAAACGTAGCATTCGTCGACAAGGACGTTCCCGCTCTTGTCTTCAGCTGGTCAGTAGCTGCGGATATATTGTCCTGCAGCTTAGACAAAATCCCGTTTTCTGAAGCAAATAAAGCCTCTACACTTTCAGGATCATCTTCCAATGCCTGCTTTAATTTCGTTTCATTGATTTCGAGTTTTCCGCCTGCTAAGTAATCAGAGGTAGTGGAGATGCCAATACTGCTTAATTGTTTATACAAACCAGTAGATGAGGAAATCGAATTGGAAAAACTGGAACGCATATTGTTTAAAACACCGGTCAAAATGGAATCATTTTTCAAAAGCCCAGCCTTCGCAATTTTATCCCATTTCTCAATCTCATCCTCACTCAAACTATCCCGTTCTTCATCTGTCAAAGGGAGATAATTACGATTACGTTCCTCACTGACTTTCCCCTTGATTCCAGCTATTAATTCGTTGTATTTATCCACAAACCCTTTTATATTGTCATATACTTTGGAGGTATCGTTGTTGATACCGACAGTTACTTCCTCGGTAAATTTACTTTTAAGGGTGAATGTTACTCCGTTCATAGAAAAAGTGTTACTTGACCGTTGAGTCTCTAACCCGTTAATAGTAAATTTAGCATTGGCACCTGACGTTACAGCCGCTTGTTTAACAGTGCCATCCGTATGTGTACCATATAATTGAAAGGCTCTTGCTAGTGATGAATCAGCAATTTGGATATCAGCCGCTCCAGCAAAATCACCTGTTTCTTTTCTAGTCATCGAAATTTTATCTGTATGTGAATCATAAAACATGGTTAGTCCAAGCTTAGATGAATTTACTTTATTAATAACCGAATCTAATGATTGATCAGCTGTAATGAAGAATGTTTCATTTATCTCACCACTTGAGGTAGTCGTCTTCATATTCATCGTAGAATACTTTTGCGTATATTCAGCCTCTATATCTACAGCTTCACTCGCAGCTGAGTTAAGTATGACCTTGCCTGTACTGAAATCTATCGTACCTGATAAAGAACCTTCCTTAAAACCGTTATTTTCATCAATCGAAATCGTTTTACCGCCAATTTTCAGGCTTAATGAATCTTTATTAATGGCTCCTTTTGAAAGTTGAAAGCTCGATGCATCTTTAGCTATAGATATTGTCTCCAATTTCTTATTTGCTATATAATTGACTTCGATATTTGAACCAGATTCTGGAATATTATTAACGAACGTAATATTTCCCTTTATATCAATTTCATAATTTTCTACTGTTGCACCCTCGTTATTCTTAGAGTACCGTTCCAACACTTTTCCTGCCACTTTAATTTGAACCTGATTATCTTGAATCTCAACAGTGTCAGGTAATTTAAGATCGATGCCAGATCCCATTGCCGTAAACTTCTGTGTTTCAACGACACCAGGTTTTGGATCCCATGTGATGGAAGAACCAAAATTGCCGGCCATGGATTCTAATGATTTACTGGTATCTATTTTATCTGCAGTTGATCTCGATAATTTATCCATACTTGTAAGAGAAGCAGCTTTCGCCAGCTGTGTAACTTTAGATAAAGAATAACTGGTTGCACTCGCTCCAGATGTTGAAGTGGCAGTAACCATTGCCTCATTCGTACTGCTTGTTGTTTTAGAGCGATAGGATGAACTAAGTTTCATATTCAATACTTCTTGCCGGAAATTCGTTAACAGTGTATTAATTGAACGGTAGTCATCTCTCTTCCATTCAAGCGATTGTTTATTTTGCTTTAATTTATCTAAGGGAATTCTTTCAGCCTGCATCAGCTGTTTAACCATTGTTTCAGTATCCATTCCACTAGCTAAACCTGAAATACGCATTCTTTCACTTCCTTACACTTTTCTATCTACAAATAAAGTCATATTATCTACCATAGCTGCATACATATCGAGCATCTTCTTTGGAGGAATTTCTCGCAACACATTGCCAGTTGCATCATCAACCACAGTTACATAGTATTCATTTAAATCCTCGTGAAGCTCAAATTTCAAAGATGCATGCATTGGTCCTATAAATCTATTCATCGCTTCCGTCGTTTCTGTAAGCTTTTCTTTCATTTGTACATCTGTCATAGGTGCCTGTTCTTGTTGAGGAATAACGTTCTGAAGTAAAGCCTGCTCCTTTATAGGACCAGTACTTTTAGTAAGTGACTGTGGAGCCAAATGACCCACATCAGCCGAAACACCATTCACCATACCACACCTCCAACTATTCAGTTCACTGTTATTAGGTATATCGGTAAGATTGGGGAAACTTTAAGAGGAACTGTAAGAATTGTGAGGGAATAAAAAGAAGAGGAACCAGAATAGGTCCCTCTCAAATATAGATTAACGTAACAATTGAAGTACGTTTTGTGGTTGTTGGTTAGCTTGAGCAAGCATCGCTTGTGCAGCTTGAGAAAGAATAGAGTTTTTAGTTTGTTCCATCATTTCTTTAGCCATATCAACATCACGGATACGAGATTCCGCTGCTGTTAGGTTTTCTGAAGAAGTACTTAGGTTATTAATTGTATGTTCTAGACGATTTTGGTTGGCACCAAGTTTAGAGCGTTCAGAAGACACTTTTTCAATGGCTTTATTAATAGTTTCAATTGCAGCTGATGCTGTTGCTGAATCCGTGCTAATATCAAGACCGCCTGAAGTTTTAGCAGGAGTTCCTGGAACAGCTTCAATTGCACCACTTGCAGGAGTTCCTGGAGTTGCAGCTGCATTATCACCTGGTGTTGTAGTAGTCGCTGCCACTTCAAGTGTTTCTGCGTCCATTGCACGTATACTAATTTTCATAGTTTGGTCTTTGTTAGCTCCAATTTGGAAAGTAAGCTCTTCAGCACCTTGTCCATCCAATAGTTTTTGAGTATTGAATTCAGTATTATTGGCAATACGAGTGATTTCTTTTGCTAATTCATCTACTTCTTTTTGTAATTCTCCACGATCAGTAGTTGTATTTGTATCATTTGAAGATTGAACTGCTAATTCACGCATACGCTGAAGAATATCATGTGTCTCGCTTAATGCACCTTCAGCTGTTTGAATTAAAGAGATACCATCTTGCGCATTTGCGGAAGCTTGGTCTAACCCACGTACTTGAGCACGCATTTTTTCAGAGATAGCTAAGCCCGCTGCATCATCAGCTGCACTGTTGATACGTTGTCCAGAAGATAATTTCTCCATGGATTTGCTTTGTGCGCTGTTTGCGCTGCTTAGTTGCCCGTAAGTTTTAAGGGCAGTAATATTGTGATTGATAATCATTTAATTTTCCTCCTTGGAATGTGTAGGTGGACTTCCTTTTCCACCTGTTACTTTAAATTTATATATTAATGGAAACTTGCCCATTGCCTAGGATGGGGGTTGCCAGTAATAACGAGATCAAAAAAGACGAACGGTGCTGATCCTTGATGCTTCCATGCATCCTTTGTCAGTTCCGCTCGTCCGTGAGCAAATAGGTATTCTATTTGTTTTGTTGATTATCCAAAAGTTCCCCACGCGTAATTTTTACGTGTTTGGGAGCATCTATAGCTAAGCGAAGATGTCCATCTTCACTTTTAACGACCTTTACGATGATGTCATCACCGATTTTGATAAATTCACCCGGTCTTCTACCCAGTACTAGCATAGTTGTGGTCCTCCTCCTTGAGAAAAGTAATCAGTATGTAAGACCCCCATAGAGAACATTACCCTCCTTATGCTTGAGTACGCATAAAAAGAGTAAACATCCCCTATCTCACATCCGCGTCCTGCGATGATTCAATAAGAAATATTTACTCGTCCTGAGCAATCAGTATGAAATTTCCGGGTTTGTTTCGCTTACATAATCTATATCGGAAACTTAGTTTAACATTTAATAGTTTTAATATAAAATTTTAACATTTTTTATTTAAAAAAATCGGAATCCATATGAGGATTCCGATTTTAATAGAATTAACGCAGCAACTGAAGTACGTTTTGCGGTGTTTGGTTGGCTTGGGCAAGCATCGCTTGAGATGCTTGAGAAAGAATGGAGTTTTTCGTTTGCTCCATCATTTCTTTTGCCATATCAACATCACGAACACGTGATTCAGCAGCTGTCAAGTTTTCTGAAGATGTACCTAAGTTATTGATCGTGTGCTCTAATCGATTTTGAGTAGCTCCTAATTTAGAACGCTCCGTTGAAACAGTCTCAATCGCCGTATTCACTAATGTAATAGCAGCATCAGCACCTGTTTGCGTCGAAATATCGATACCTACAGTATCGGTTTCCGTTGTTCCCGTACCAACTAATAGAGTAGTAGCATCCATGGCTCCAATCGTAAGAGTTAAGCTCTGATCGGCATTGGCCCCAATATGAAATACTTTGCCATCCGCATCTGATCCATCCAGAAGCTTTTGCGTATTAAATTCCGTTGTTTTAGAAATACGTGTAATTTCTTTCGCCAATTGATTAAATTCCTTTTGCAATTCAGCACGGTCGGTATCTGTATTGGTATCTGTAGAAGATTGAACAGCAAGTTCACGCATACGTTGAAGGATATCATGCGTTTCATTCAAAGCACCCTCAGCTGTTTGAATCATAGAAATACCATCTTGAGCATTACGGGAAGCTTGATCCAATCCGCGAATTTGTCCACGCATTTTTTCTGAGATCGCCAGACCTGCTGCGTCATCTCCTGCACGGTTAATTCGTTGACCTGAAGCCAATTTCTCCATCGATTTAGATTGGGCACCATTTGCACTTGATAACTGGCGATGCGTGTTTAAAGCTGCGATATTGTGATTAATAATCATACTAAAAAATCCTCCCTGATTTTAACGGATCACGTCCATGTGGTCCTTGATATGTACAAATGGAGAAAAGCGACCGCCTTTCCTTTCCTTGTACACTATTTCTATCGGGTGAATTCCATCGCTCTCTATGAGTCTTTAGTCATATTTTTAGAATTATTAATCAATTCACCTATATTAAACGTAATCTCTGCTGCTTCTACATTCTCATGCTGGATCTCTTCAAATAATTCTTTCCGATACACATCGACTTGCTTCGGTGCTTTAATCCCGAGCTTAACTTGATCGCCTTGGACTGAAATAACCGTGATTTCAATATCGGGACCTACTAAAATGGATTCATCTTTTTTCCTTGATAGAATCAGCATGCTTTACTCCCCCTTGCTTTCTACTTTTGGAAATAAAGGTGTTCGCGTTTGATAGTTTGTTTGATTAAGAATGATTTGCTTTCCTTTGCCATTCTTCGTATCAATAATCAATGGAGCTTGAAGATTGATCGTTGACTCTTCAAAAGGGTCCTTTGCCGTCACAATCGTAAACACCGTCATATATTCTTCTGTTCCCCCTAATGACTTCACGATATCATCATCCAATTTAAATTCATAATCCGGATAGGTTAAAAATGGACTTGTCATCACAAAAGCCAGATTAGATGTTGTTGCAGACTGAAGCACAAAGAAGGATTGATCATCTGTTAAAGGAAGAAGCACAAATTTCTTTTCGTATGGGAAACCTGGAATGCCTTCATTAAACACAATCATCTCTTTTTCCTCGATTACTTGCTCACCATGATATTTTGTTGTTAGCTTCACTCTTCTTCACCCCTATATATTGATTTCAAATGGATTTTGGTTGACTACAAAAAACGTAAGAGATTGATATTCTTTCATATAATAGCTTATACTGCCTGGGATATAATTGATATTCGGCTTATGGGTTTGCACCTGAATATTCACCTTTCGGGGCTGTATATCTACTTCCACCGAGCCAGGATCGTAATGAATCCGCACACTTCCATGTGACGGAATGAAAGCGAGCCTTGAGTTATAGAAGGGGCGGGTCGTATTTTGTTTCGCAATCATTGCTAATGTCTCGCCGCCGTTCTCAATCTGCAGTAACTGCTTCCCTTCTTCAGCCGTGTTGGCTAGTGATTTCAGCCATGCTTGGTGTCCTTCCTGCGCAAACTTTTCATTCAGGCGAATGGCACTGAAGAGATTGACATCCTCTCTTGCTTTAGTTTGATCAATCGTTAATCTGGAATGCTGATGAT
Organism: Pradoshia sp. TA40_28; assembly: GCF_059694525.1. NCBI lineage: Bacteria > Bacillati > Bacillota > Bacilli > Caryophanales > Bacillaceae > Pradoshia > Pradoshia sp. TA40_28. The sequence continues at coordinate 301,874 of NZ_JCATZO010000001.1, read as the reverse complement.
AGATGGTCATGGCTGCCTTTGGCTGTTCAATTGATACATCTGCCATCTCTTGATCAATCGATTGATTAATAGGTGTAATTTGATAACCAAGCTGTGCCGATGTTGAGTTCATTTGCAATTGGGCAATAGGCATGGATTGTCTCTCCTCCTCTTAACATACAAAAAGAGTTGACCAGATTAGCCAATAGGCGCTTCTTGAGCCAACTCCATTTTTTAGCGTAAGAAATCAACCAAGCTTGGCTGAATGATGCTTGCTCCCATTTGTAAAGCAGCTCTGTGAACACTTTCCTGCGTAATAAAATCCGTATAGACCTTTTCCATGTCTACATCTTCATTTTCACTCAATACCTTTTTGGCTAATACCTCTTGGTTATCAATTCTAGCTTCCAATAGTTCCAGACGATTATAGCGAGCACCAAGATCAGAACGCTCCGCTGAAAAAGTGGTTACTAGACTATCGAATTTCTCCAGTAAGGAATCAAAATTCATATTTTCATCGGATAACTCGTTCTCAATCTCACCAATTGTATTAAAGAGTTCCTGACTGAATAGCTGTGAAGGATCTGCATTGGCCTTTAATTGAATTCCTCTTGATACTTCCACCAAATAGGGATCATTTTGTGAGCTCACGGTGACCCCGGTTTGATCGGAGATAACAGGAGGTGTATTGACGCTTGTTCCATTAAAAATATAGCGGCCGGCAACCTGCGTATTGGCTACAGATACTAAGTCTTCTTTCAACTGAGAAATTTCTTTACGGATTGCTTCCCGGTCTTCTGTTTGATTCGTGTCATTTTTTGCCTGCAGCATCAGTTCGCGGATTCGCTGAAAGTTGCTATTTGCCTGATCCATAGAAGCTTCCGAGTTGTCCATCCAAAGATAGACCTCTGATAAATTACGTTTATATTGTTCGACTTCCTTGAGGCTTGTCCGGTAATACATTCCCTTTTGCGCAACCACTGGATCATCCGAAGCTTTCGTAATCTTTTTGCCTGTTGACAGCTGTTCCAAATACGATGCCATCGATCCATAACTCTTATTGATATTCCGTAAAGAATTGGCTGCAACCATACTTTGTGTGACTCTCATTTCCATTCACCTACCTGCCACCGACGCCAAGGCCGTTGATTATTTTATCGAGGCATTCATCCAACATCGTGATCATTCGCGCCGATGCATTATATGCCTGCTGAAACTGAACCATATTCGTCATTTCTTCATCCAATGAGACAGCACTAACAGAAGAACGTCTGTCGCTGACATTCTGCAGCAAAGTCGTACTGTTGTCAGATAAACGATTTGCTTGTTCCGTTTTAACCGCCATAGTTCCAATTACACTTTGCAAATAAGCGCCCAAAGATTCTTTTTCAGCATTGGCAGACGTGTCCCCTAATGCATCCTTATAATTGAACTTTTCATAAAAGACAGCGGCAAGCTTTAAGACATGACTGGCGTCTCCGTCATTGGGAGTAGCTACAGATGCAGTTGCGATATAATCATAGCTTTCCTGGATTTCATCAGATAGTTGAATACGGCCGGCAAAGCCCTTAACGTTCTGAGGATCTGCGTTATTTTCATCAACAAAGAAAAGAATATCTTCATTAAAGTCTTCTACCTTCGCAGTTGGATCATTCTCCAAAGCTAATTTCCAGGCTGCCAGCTCCTTCGCGCTTAAGCCTTCCTTATGAACCTTATTAAACTCGGTTGCAAAGGTATAGGCCATATGGTCAAGTTCTTTGAGCATATCCGGTAAATCCCCTGTCACGGTTCCTTCCGCATTCATATAGCCATGAGTTTGGAGAAGAGACAGCAGTTTCCCTTCAGAAGTAAAGTTTGCTGAAGTCATGACATTTCCGCCAATACCAATTGAATCAACCGCCCCATCTTCTCCATTATAGGTAAGAGAGATTGGATGAACGTTCGTCGAATCAATCAGCGTCATCGGTTCAGCCGTTCCATTATTCAGCTTAATCACGGCTGTTCCCATTGCTTGCGCCTGTGAACTCCCACCGTTTTTCACATAATCGACCTTAATATTCACCATGGAGGATAACTCGTCAATTAACAGATCACGTGAATCATATAAATCATTCGGCAAGTACCCGTGCGGTTCAATCGCCGCGATTTGTTTATTGAGGTTATCGATGCTTTCCATCAACCCATTGACCTTTTCAACCGTCACACCCAACTCATTCTTCAGATCGGACCTGACCATCGTTAAGTTCCCATTCAAATAGGTAAACGTATCAGCCAGGGCAGTTCCCCGCTCACGAACAACAGCCTTACCTCCAGAGTTAACGGAGTTTATGGCCAAGTCCTGCAGGGATTGCCAGAATGAATCGATAGAATCAGAAAGACCTGTTCCGCTCAGCTCGTTCATGACATCCTCTATTTTGCTTAAGCCGTCCGCTTTGGCAGTCCAAAACCCAAGCTTTGTGCTTTCGCTTCTATATTGAACATCCAAGAAGCTTTCACGAACCCGTTGGATGGAACCCGCTTTAACCCCTGTGCCCAATTGGCCGGGAATTTCCTCGCGGTTCATTGAAGGATTAGGAAAAGCCGTTTCCGGTGTCATATTAACCCGTTGGCGAGAGTATCCGAGTGTATTGGCATTGGCAACATTTTGACCCACTACATATAAAGCAGCCTGCTGAGTCGTCAGTCCCCGCCTTGCTGTTTCTAACCCATGAAAGGTTGATGTCATAAAAGCTCCTCCATTTTTTCAGGCCTTCGAATCAAATAGCGATTGGCTTTGTTTTCTTCCACTCTCTGAATCCTGTGGCCTTTCATATGTATAATTCTCAGTCTCTGGTAGCATCAGATTTAAGTTTAAATTCACGAATTGCAAAGATTGATAGATTAACTGCTGATTTAATTCATTTCGTTCTTTTAAACGCATAACCTCAGTTCGCAATTCAGTTCCTAACTGTTTCAGTTCAGCTTGCTCGAACCCTTCAGCATATTCGATACACTCTGCTAAAGAGGCGGACCCGCTAGGTATGCCCTTTTTCTCAAGAAAAGCATGGACGTCATCCTGCCGAATCTTTTCTACTCTTTCAATGGCAACGACGAACTTTCTTTCCTGAACCAGCAGGCTGGTCAATAGTTTTAGCTCTTCAGCTTTGATTGCTTCTGTTTTTTCCTGAGCCATCCTGTTCAGTTCCCTGTGCAGGTCAATGAGCTGCCGCAGTGTTTGAATAATCGATTGAGCTGACATTCGTTCACCCCATATAAAAAGAGGAAGCCAGTACAAGCCTCATACTGGCCTCCGCCTTATTTTTTCGAATAAAAATTGAATACGCTTTTCGCTGTCTCATTGACATTAACTTCATACGTGCCATTCTCAATTTGCTTTTTAATTTCGTCTATTTTTGCTTGACGTTCGACTGCTACACTCGATATATTCTGCAATTCTTTCGCTTGGCTGGAAATTTCCACTTTATCGGCAAGCTGGGAAGGCTTCATGGAGGTATCGGCTTTATTGACTGCCTTTTGGTATGGATTTACGCCATATTGATTTAGATGGTTAATTTTCATTTCGCGTTCCTCACTTTCCTTCCGTCACATTAGCTTCTAAGGTATGTTGATGATCTGTCTTCTGATTAAAAGATGATCAATCAGTCCTTCTTGCATCTCTACTGTTAGTATCGACAGCAAAGATCATTTGTTTACGTATCTGCCCAGAAAATTATGACATACGGGGCATCATTAATCAAAAATGATCAGACAGGTCTAAATGCTTATTTCCCCTAAGATTTACGGTAATAGGTCATTTGGCGCCCACGTTCTTCAATCTCTTTTTGGAGTGCCTCATCCCGTTCATGCCGCTCAAGGTCAGCCCGCAAATCTTTCCTGCAGCTCACGCAAAAATTTCCTTCACGGATGATTGAACCACAATGCTCACAGGCATAGCCTAAATGTGGATTGGAAGCGATTCTAAGCTTCCCGCTTTTAATAAATTTCATTAGCAAGGACTCATCCACACCGGTTGCTTTGACAACCTGAACAATCGTTGCTGTGCGATTTTCACGCTTACGGATATATTGGTATACTTCATTATAGATTGCTTCTTCTTTTTTATAACAAGTCTCGCAGACATCTCTGAATTGATTTTTCACGAACAGAGCCTGGCAATTCGGACAATTGGTCAGTTCATTCATCATTGGTTTCCTCCTCATAAGCAAGGTTATAGTTTACTTATCGGAACGATCGTTGAAAGATGAAGGTCATCGAGCGATGGTCAAAGAAACAACACTCCTTGCACCTGCCTCCTTTAAAATGGCACCAGCATGCCTTAAGGTGGAGCCTGTTGTATAGATATCATCAAGCACAAGAATGGTTTTGTCTTGGAAAGATGAGGCTTTAGGATGGATCCCAAATACCTGTTTCGTATGGATGCGTTCATACCGACTCTTCTTCGACTGTTTCTCTCCATGGACACGAATCAGCCCATATGTCAGAGGCATCCCGGCCATCACACCAATCGCTTCAGCCTGATTAAACCCTCGTTCCTGGAGACGCTCGTCACTTAGCGGAATGGGAATGACAATGTCTGCTCGCGGCGCCTTTTTTCGCAGTTCTTTGCTAAATAAGCGAACCAATTCATAATCTCCCCGATATTTAAAGCGAGCAATAAACTCCTTCATAAACGAATTATACGTATATAAGGAAAGATTATAATCAAGTGCCTGGCCATATAAGGGGTCAGTCTGCCACTGCTCGCAATCCGAGCATCTGCCTCCCTCCTGAAGTGGTTTACAGCAAACGACACACGTATTCCCTTGAATGGGTGTAAGCCTGGAGCGACAGGTTGTACAGAGTAAATCAGCTTCCTCTAAAAAGAGGATATGCGCCCAGCCGGCAATCTCCTGGATTGGACTATGACAATAGAGACAAAGAGAGGAATGGAAAATGGTCAATCCAACAGCCCCCTTTTAACGGCTTCCTTATTCATTTGGTTGATTTGTTGAATGGCATCAAGCATGGCGTTCGTTTTCCCATAATGAAAAAATACACAATCACCATGTGGATGATCCTTACTTCTGCCAACCCGTCCCGCAATTTGAACAAGTGCTGACTCTGTGAAGATTTCCTCCTCTGCCCCAACAACAGCCACATTCAATTTAGGAATCGTCACACCTCTTTCTAGAATCGTCGTTGTCAGCAAGCCTTGAATCTCGCCCTTGCGCAGCTGCATGATTTTATTTTTACGTTCAGGATCATCCGCATGGACGGACAGAAGATTAGATGTATAGGTTTGAAATAAAGGAAGAGCTTTTTCCATTAACGCGATATTGGGGAAGAAAATAAGAAAGGGTTTCTTGCATTCGATGGCCTGTTTCAGCCATTGGATCAAAGGGTTTGGAAGTTTATTTTTCTGGATGGAGGAAGACCAGTTTCCAATCCATTTCATAAAGGGAACTGGAATGGGATGCCTGTGAAAGCGGGCAGGAAGCAGGATTCCATTTCTTTTGCCTTGCTGGAATTCACGCTGCCATCGTTTGGATGGTGTTGCGGTCAAGTAAATAATCGCAGCGTCTTTTTTACAGGCCTTTTGAACGGCGTATTGAAGATGTTGATCAAAGGAATAAGGGAACGCATCTACTTCATCAATAATCATGACATCGAAAGCCTCAGCATAGCGCATCAATTGATGAGTAGTCGATAAGACGAATGGGGCAAAAAGTTGTTTTTCCTCACTGTCCCCATAAAGGGCCACAATCGGAATGTTCGGGAATACAGTACGGAGCCTTGGAGCAAGTTCCAGGATAACATCCGTGCGCGGAGTAGCCAGGCAGACACGTTTCCCGGAACAAAGTGCTTCTTCAATACCCGCAAAGATCATCTCCGTTTTGCCGGCTCCGCATACTGCCCAGATTAACAGATCTGTTTTCTTACGAATTGCCTGCATGATTTTATCTGATGCCTCTTTTTGCGAAGAAGAGAGTGCCCCATTCCATTCGAGCTGGGCCGACTCTGGATTCCAGGGTGGCATATTTCCTTTCCATCCATACAAGGGGGTGCAGGCACTGATTCTACCCATCATAATACAATAACGGCAATAGAGGCAGTTCTCACCACAGACACTGTGCAAAAAGGTGGCAAATAATCGGGGATCCGCATTGCCGCAGCGTCTGCATACACCATTCTCAATCCCTTTAACAGAGTATACTTGTTCATTCGAATTCAATTGATCCTTTAATTCATTTGGAATTTCAGTGATGAGGAGTTCTTTACCAACGAGGAGCTGTTGAAGAGGAGTAGCAGAGTGTGGGGGATCGAGTCTGGATGCTTTCATATGGAAAACCTCCTTTTAAAAAGTAAAGGGCCAGCAAAACAGCCGACCCTGATGATGATTAGTTATATCGCTTTGCCCAGCCAAGTCCGAATGCTCCCTGGCCTAAGTGGGTACCGATCACGGCACCAAAATAGCTGAGACTGAATTCGGCTTCCGGGAATTTTTCTTTTAGTTCACTTAACATTTCGTCTGCTTCTTCTTCATTATTTCCATGAATTAAAACAGCTTGAAGAGGCACACCTTTTTTATATTCCTGTTCAAAAAGATCAACGATGCGTTTAATAGCCTTTTTCTTCGTGCGGATTTTTTCAAAAGGGACAATCACCTTGTTTTCAAAATGCAGGATTGGCTTTACTTGAAGCAGGCTGCCAATTAAAGCTGCAGCACCATTTAAGCGGCCGCCCCTTTGTAAATTTGAAAGATCATCTACCATGAAGTAGGCATCAGATGATTCGCGGAGTTCATGTAAACGGGCAATGATTTCCTCTGGATGTTTGCCTTCCTTCGCCATTTTGGCTGCTTCAATGACGAATAAACCCATAATCATGCAGGTGATTTCGGAGTCAAAAGGATAAACTTTGATGTCTTTAACCATTTCACCAGCTGTAATGGCACCTTGATAGGTACCGCTGATTCCACTGGATAAATGGATCGAGACAACAGCATCATAGTCTTTTGCAAGCTCTTCGAATTTTTCAACGAATTTACCAGTTGATGGCTGAGATGTCGTTGGGAGCATATCCAAACGTTCCACCATCTCATAAAAATCAGCAGCAGGTAATTCATTCTCCTCCTGATAAACTTCATCTCCAAACACTACACTTAATGGGATCATATGTATGTCATAACGCTTTCGCAGGTCTTTTGGTATATAAGCTGTACTATCCGTAATTATTGCTGTTCTCATTATTTGAAAAACCTTCCTTGTTATTGAGATTTTCCTCTATTATATTCTTCATTTTAAATGATTATCAGTCTGTTTGCATTATATTGTTCAAAATGCTAATTTTTAGATTATTCATTCCTCTATTTTCTTCCCTAGAATCAGCAAATCTTTTTTCAATCCATCTAATTCTGCCACACCCGGCAAATGGCCCCATACCTCAAACCCATACTTCTTAAAAAGGCGGATACTTGGCTCATTATGGGCAAATATAAATCCAAGTAAGGTCTCAATCCCCAAGCTCGGAGCCCGCTTTATGGCATACTCTAAAAAGTAGGCTCCCACCCCTTTTTTCCGGTAAGACAGGTCCATATAGATACTGATTTCTGCGGTTGCTTGATAGGCAGGCCGTCCATAAAAATCCTGAAAGCTGAGCCACCCAATAATCGTGCCGTCATCTTCCATTACCCATAAAGGTCTTTTGTCAGAGGTATGATTCAGGAACCAATCCAAACGACTTTCAATCTCTACCATTTCTATATCGGCTGTTACCATTCTGCTTTGAATAGTGGAATTATAAATTTCAACGATTCGAGCTAAGTCCTCTTGATTAGCATCTCTTATTGTATATGGAATATCCACAGTCTCCACCCTATCTTTCGTAAAATCTACTCAAATGATAAAAACCAAGTAATCCCTATTGATTAACCATCAATAGAGACAAAAAACACCAACCTAATGGCCGGTGCTATCATCTATATTCTTATTATACTCTAACTTCAACCCAGCCATTTTTTATGGCATATACAACCGCTTGGGTACGGTCATTTACGTTCATTTTTTGAAGGATGTTACTCACATGGTTTTTAACAGTCTTCTCACTGATAAACAGGGTCTCACCGATTCCTCTGTTACTCTTGCCATCAGCCAATAATTGAAGAACCTCACACTCACGGCGCGTTAGTAAATGCAATGGGCGGCGAATCTCCACATTCATCACATTCCCACTATTTGTTACCTCATCTGTTGCCAACCTGCGGTAATCACGTACCAAATTGTGTGTAACCTTAGGATGCAAATAGGAACCCCCATCTGATACCACTTTAACCGCTTCAATTAGGGCATCAGCATCCATTTCCTTTAATAAATAGCCACGCGCACCTGTTTTTAAAGCATGGGTTACATAGTTTTCATCATCATGGATTGAAAGCATAATCACTCGTGAATCCGGGAATCTTTCAATCAACTGTCCAGTTGCTTCGACACCATTCACATTAGGCATATTGATATCCATAATCACTACATCCGGATGATAGGTATCCATAATTGTAATAGCCTCGCTGCCATCGTCCCCTTCAGCGATTACTGAGAAAGAAGATTCAAAATCCAGAATCCGTTTAACCCCTTCTCGAAATAATTGGTGATCATCTATGATTGCAATTGTTGTTGTCATTATTTCTCCTCCCCATAACTCTAGTAAGTAGTCGTTATCTCTATTATATTCTTGACTACTTTTAAACACCAAACATTTACCAAAAATATAACTATAAAACTATTTTAATAAATATTTACACATTTGCCGATGACTTTAGTGGGATTTGAATATAGACTAAAGTACCGCCGCCCACACTTGATTGAATGGTCATTTCTCCTTCAAGCGTCTCAATACGCTCATTCATGCCCATAATCCCAAAAGACTCTTCCTTTTGTTTGTGCGGTTCAAATCCACGCCCATTATCTCGTACAGTTAATGTTCCTCTTTCGTTCAAAAGCTCAAGCTTCACCTGAATAAGACTGGCATTGGCGTGTTTAATCGCATTCTGGACCGCTTCTTGAGCAAGTCTGAATAAAGCCACTTCATAATTCGGCTCAAGTCTTTTTTCCTGTCCATACATCTGAAATCTAAATTCAATACTCGGATTATAGTCACCGATTGTTTGCAAGTATTTACGCAATGTCGGGATCAACCCAAGATCATCTAAGGCCATCGGCCGCAGGTCATAAATAATTCGCCTGACCTCAGCCAGGGCACTACGAACCATTTGTTTTAAAGATTTAATCTCCAGTAACGCTTCTTCCGGACCGCGCTCTCTAAAAATCCGTTCTGTTAAATCAGAACGAACCATCACATTGGCGAGCATTTGGGCGGGCCCGTCATGAATTTCACGGGAAAGTTTTTTTCGTTCTGCTTCCTGAGCCTCAATGATTTTAAAGCCAAAGTCCTGTTTCTGTTTATACATATCAAGAACCTCTGACATATCCCTCAAATCACTCGTTAAATAATGCATAACAACAGTAATCTGGGAGACAAGACCCTCAGCCCGATCAATCGTATCTTTAAGATTAATTAGCCTTCTTTCTAGATCATCGCGACGTTTACGAAGCTGTTTTTCCAGCTCTCTATTCATTGTTAAATCGACTTGGAACGTATGAGCCTGTTCATAGGCAGCCCGTACTTGCTCCTCCGTGAACTCCTTGAAACGCGATGAAACTTCTGACAAACGTTTACGGGAATCTCGCGCTTTCTGTTCCAAATCATCCCCATCACCTATGACCTTTAGTACCATTGTTTTCACAGAACCCAATTCAGAAGAAAGTTGATCAAACTCATGCTGGCAGTGTTCACCTATTTCATATATTTCTCCCTTGCTATTGTCTACGGTACTAATCATATGATTGAGGATGCTGTCGAGTCCCTTCCCATCCAGCTTAGGTACCCGCATTGTACTTACCTCCTGTTATGGTGCAAAAAGAATCATCTACTTTATCTATACCAATTTCATAAAAAAGCAGTTCGTTCGTCACGAACTTCCTTTGTGGGTAAGACTGATCATTTAGGGTATAGTTCAACTATTATTGAAGTGAAATACTACATAATAGTTAAATTATAGCATGCTTTCCAGTATTTTTTTACTTTTACTATATTACATCTATATCACAAACATATTATCTCTGTAATAAAAGATGTTTTAGGAACAGAAGAATAAAGTATACTAGAGTTGATATAGAAGGAAAGGCGGCAGTTTTAGATGCTGAATTCATATAAAACGGTAAAAGGGTATGGCGAGACGGAACAAATCATCCAAAAGTCACGCTTTATCGCCTATGTAAACCGTGTCGAATCAGAGGAAGAAGCCATACAATTTATTCAATCGATTAAGAAAAAACATTGGGATGCTACCCATAATTGCTCAGCCTACATGATTGGTGAAAACGACCTTATTCAAAAAGCCAATGATGATGGTGAACCAAGCGGTACAGCAGGCGTTCCCATTCTTGAAGTCATTAAGAAAAAGGGACTGAAAGATACCGCAGTCGTGGTTACACGCTATTTCGGTGGAATTAAACTCGGTGCCGGAGGATTAATCCGCGCTTACGGAAGTACGGCTTCAGAAGGAATAAATGCGACTGGTGTGGTGGAAAGAAGACTAATGCGTGTCATGAAATCAACATTCGACTATACCCTCCTCGGGAAAATCGAAAATGAGCTTCGCAACTCGCACTATTCCATTAAAGAAATCCACTACCTGGACAAAGTCATGATTGAATCCTTTGCAGAAGAAGACGCAAAGCAAGCCTTCATAGACTGGATGACGGATTTATCCAATGGGCAGGCATCTATTGAAGAAGGCGATATGTTGTATTTGGAGCATGAACTTTAAGTGATAAAGATTTATTAAAAAGCGCATCCTTTTCGGATTATTAAAGTAAAAGTTAAATGAGTATGGGTATTCTTTAATAGCTCTATTGTTAAAAACCTTGAAATTATAAAACGAAACTGGCCATCATCTCTCCAAGATGATGGCCAGTTTTTTAAAAAGACATTTGCTAATTATTTTGAAGTTATAGTCAAACTGCTTTGTTTTTTCATAGCAGCTTCTCTAAATGCTTTTTGCTGAGCTGCATTCATCGCTCTGTATTCTTTCAGGAATTTCTCATACTTCGGTACAACATCTTCTACAGTACCAAAGTCTTTTATTTCTCCATACTCAAGCCATAATGCTTTATTACAGTAATCCTTAATTTGCCCAATCGCATGGCTGACGAAGAAAATCGTTTTCCCTTGGTCTCGGAAGCTGTACATTTTCTTTTTCGATTTCTCGGCAAACGCCTGGTCCCCCACGGATAAAGCTTCATCAATGATCAGAATATCAGGGTCCACAGTAACGGAAATCGCAAAGCCAAGTCTAGATTTCATCCCGCTGGAATACTTCTTAACAGGCTGGTCAATGAACTTGCCGATATCCGCAAATTCAATGATTTCTGGCTCTAATTCCTTAATCTGTTTCTTACTGAATCCTAGCATTAAGCACTTCAATTCAATATTTTCCCGACCTGTCAGCTGGTTATTCAAACCGGAAGCAATCGCAATTAATGAGGTTGTTCCAACTGTTTCAACCGAACCCATCGTAGGAGGGACAACACCAGCAATAATATTGGATAATGTTGATTTTCCTGATCCATTAACCCCAATCAGTCCAATAACATCTCCTTTACTGGCTGTAAAACTAATATCCTGAAGCGCATAGAAATCCTCACCATATCCTCCCGGCAAAATAATATCCAGTAATTTTTCAGAGGTTTTGCTATGCATTCTATATCTTTTATAAACATTTTTTACAATAACTGTATCCATAGTAGACCTCACTCCATTTTACAAATAATCGACAAAATGATTTCTAAATTTCAAATGAAGCGCTGATCCAATCATTAGTAACACAAGTGTTACTCCCCAAAAGTATAAGGTGTAGTGTGAATGCTCGATGAAATACCATGATTGACCCAGCATCGCTGCACGATACCCTTCCACTAGATAAGTAAGTGGATTAAATTTTATAATCATTTGTAAGAATCCAGGCAAACTGTTTGATACCCACAAAATAGGTGTTAAATAAATGAGCATCCTCATAATGGCTTGGACTATCATCGTCACATCACGAACAATCGTAGCTAGCGTGGAAGTAACGAGTGTGACAGCAAAAAACAGAATCATCGCAGCAACCATAAAATAAGGCAACTGCAAATAGTAAACAGTTATAGGGAATCCACCAAACTGCAGAATGATGGATACAATAATCACAATGACAACATGCTGATAAAATTTCGACATAATGACATACGATGGAATCGCACTCATCGGAAAACTCATTTTGGAGATAAAGTTAATCCTCGTATAAATAGATTTCGTTCCATCCATAATAGCTGGATTGGCAAAGAACCATAGGGAAATACCGGATAGCATCCAGAAGACAAACGGAACATCCCCAACTTCTCTGCCTCCCCGAATTCCCATACCGAATACGACCCAGTACACACCAATTTGAATCATTGGATTTAGGAATTCCCACAGTATTCCTAAATAATTATTATTGTTAGCACTTTTTAATTCAAATAATGACAATCGTCTAATTAAATAGAATGAACGTATTTGCTCTTGTATGACCGTAAACATAGACTTCATAAATTTTGAATATCCTTCCCCACTAATTTAAAACAGATACATGTATTGCAAAGAGACTCTTACAGCGCTCTCTGTTTGGATAGTATTGTTTTTTCATCAAACAAATAAGAAATTAAGTTTTCACTGGAATGACCCTTTGAATACTTATTCCATTTATTCGCATACTCTTCTATCATGTCCATATTAAAGCTGTTCTCTTTAATGAGGTCAATAAGTGCCTCTGTATTGTTTACTACTGGTCCTGGGACCATATTTTCGTATTGATCCCATAATCCTCTGTCTCTTGTATACTCGTCCAAATCATACGCAAAGAAAATCATCGGTTTCTTCAATAAAGAAAATTCGTATGAAATCGATGAGTAATCGGTTATTAAAATGTCAGCAACCACCAGCAATTCATTAATATCGAACTCTGGCGAAGAATAATTCAGGATAAAATCAGGATAGATTTTCGTATAATCCGGAATATCCTTAATAGCTGGATGTAAGCGTAACATAACGACATACTCGTCATATAATTCTGCATATAACTTTTTCAGATCTAATTCTAACTGAAATTGATTTAATTCATTATCACGATAAGTTGGCGCATATAAAATCACTTTTTTATCCCAAAGTAATTTATTTTCCTTGGTCAATCGATTAAATACATTTTCTTTCTCAATTTGGTCATAAAAAAAGTCAGTTCGGGGGATACCAGTTCTAAGGATATTTTCTCCCTTTAAATTAAAAGCATTCATGAAGTAAGTGCCCATAATGTCAGAACCGACAACTACTTTGTTAAAACGTTTATAGACATCCATAAACCGTTTTACTGCTTGATCAGTTCTATTTTGAACAGAGGCATCCTCCAACCCAAATTTCTTGATAGCTCCTGAGGCATGCCATAATTGAATACATTCCACTTCTGGTCTAAATTCCGTGGATGCCAAAAAACCATAATAATTATCAACCAATATATAACGTGATGTGGCTAAATGATAAATAGATTGGACAAAATCGATCGGGTTTTTAGTTTCGATTAAAGCAATCCTCGTATCCTCATATTGCTGAAAACGTTTATAACTTGAACCCTTACATAAAAAAACTACGTCAAAAGAGATATGCTTTCGACGCATTTCCTCATAAACATACTGAGTATTATCACCAAAAGAGACCACAAAGGTCACTTTGTTTTTGATAGGAAATAGATTAAAAATATTAAAGATTATTTTAACAATCAACAAATACATCTGAATAACTAGTTCTTTACCCATTTTTCACCTTGAATAAGTCTTTTTTAATTTGAGATGTGGAAATACCGATTGTTCTCGGTAAATAGACGACCTGGCAATGCTCTTTGAGAAAGTCAAAATGCCCATCCCAATCATCGCCCATAACAAAGATATCTATATCATGTTCCTTAATATCTTTAACCTTTTGTTCCCAGTTTTCTTCTGGAATCACTTCATCCACAAATTCTATGGATTCCAGAATCAGTTTTCTATTTTCATAGCTATGATAAGCCTTTTTATTTTTCTCTTTATTGAATTCATCGGTGGATAAGCCAACTACTAAATAATCGCCCATTTCTTTGGCTCTTCGTAAAATATTGATATGACCGACATGCAATAAGTCAAAGGTGCCGTACGTAATAATCTTTTTCATTTCTACATCTCCTTACCTAGTTCGTTAGCAAACTGGTAACTGACCAAAAAACGGAGCAACTTATAACAATATAAAAAAACCTATTGTTAATTATATATCTCTTGCATCGAACTTTCAAACCTGTGTCGAATACTCTCTAAATTATAACGTATCCACGTACTATTTGTAACAATAAAGTTAATGGTGCCTGATGGTATATTTGGTTATAACATGTCTTTGGTTCGAATTCATCTCACAAAAAAAGGAAATCATGATCTAATTGATCATGATTTCTTAATCGGCTTTATGAATGTGTCAACAAAGCGTTTAGTCGCGTGTCCATCAAAGTCATCAAAAAACCGTTCTTTAAAAGCTTTAACCTTTTCGATATCAAAGTTATTTTCTTGAATCAAAGAGATCACTTGGTCTGTTTTCTCTGCAAGAGGTCCTGGAATAAAGTCTTTATAGTCATAATAGAAGCTTCTATCTTCCAAATAATCCTCCAAATCGTACGCAAAGAAAATCATTGGTCTTTCAAGCAGTGCATATTCAAAAATGACTGATGAATAATCACTAATCAATATATCTGTAATAAAAAGAACATTATTAATATCATTCTTGCTTAAATTTAAGACAAAATCCTCGGCTTCTTGCGGAATATTAATCCCTTTAGTGACAGAAGGATGAAGCTTTAATACCAATACATACTCATCAGAAAGCTCTTCCGCCATTTTCTTCAAATCCAGCTGTATATTGAAGCTGGCACGCTTTCCTGGTCCTCCTCTAAAGGTTGGAGCATAGGTAATGATTTTCTTATTACGTAAAGCTGGATAAACCGCTGCATATTTTTGTTTAACATATTCAATTCCTTCTTTATCAAAGAACGCATCTGTTCTCGGAAGTCCGATTGGAAAGACATTCTCTTCAGATATGTTAAAGGCTTCCGCATAATGAGGGATAATTTCCTTGCTTGTAACGGCCACTTTCGTATAAGATCCATGTGCCTGATTTTCGAATTCTTTCGTGTTACTCTCTCGATAACCGACTGCACTATGGCCAAATTTCTTAAACGCACCGGCAGCATGCCAGGTTTGAATTACTTCCGTTCTTTTTCTAACCTTCAATTTATATAAGGGACGATAATAATCGTCTAGAATGACATATTTGGATGTCGCTATGTCATAATATAATTTCGCAAAATCCTTAAAGGACCTTTTCTTTTTAAAATGCCCTACTACTTTATAGCCAGGTCTAGATTCTGCGATTTCATTGTAGATATACTCAAAAGAATCTTGCAATCCATTCATTTTATTAGAAGTAAAAGTAATTTTATTTTGTAATGGTAAAAATCCACATAACGGAAAAACGATGCGTCTTACCGCTGCTGTTCTCACTCTTGTTCTAAACCTTTTGTATTTTCTTGTGTACACATACTTTTGGATAGGGAGTAAGCTATTCTTCTCTCCAGTCTTTTTTGCCGCCTTGAATGTTTGTTTAAAAGCAGGAGCTTCTAATAAACTAGATTCCGTTTTGAGTGAAATTTTCTTTATTGCAATAACCAAACATTCCTGATAACTTTTTCTTGCAGATGATCCCATTAAATCAAAGCGATTCACCAAGTTTTTAAATATAATCGTATGAAGCGATGGAATTTCATTAAACAAATGTTTATCCAGACCCTTTAGCCACTCATTAAAAATCTCAAAGGTTTGAACTAAGATCTCGTTGTTTTTACTATCCACTGCATTCCGTATAGCCGGCCATATATCAGCGGTAACCAATCGATTATAATAATATTTCTTAACGTGAAAACGTGCCACTTCATTCTCAATATATCGATCCCATAAAGGATCAGAAATAGACATACTCATCATGATATCTTTTAGGACACTAACCGAATTAACACGTACTGTCTGTGATAAAGATAAATTGGTTTCATCTTCTCTTGAACGGTAATTGTAAATTACTTTATCGATTGTATAAATATCCTCACCAGCTCGCAGGTATGCTTCAATAACAAACGGCTGATCTTCTGTCACTTTTATTCCTGCTGGAAATGAAATATCCTGAACAATGTCCCGGCGATAAAGCTTGTTGCAGGGTCCTAAAGAATATAATAATTCCTGATTAGAGACGAGATTTTTATTCCCTTCAATATATACTCCATGATTATAATGGCTGGCAATGAACCAGGTTTCTTGTTTATTAAAACTTTTGGAAGCCCCTATCACTAATTTAGCCTTTTTTTCAACAGCAGCCTTATATAAATTTTCCAATGCATCTGTTGGTAGGATATCGTCCGAGTCTACAAAACTGATAAATTCACCCTTAGCGATTGCTAACCCATTATTTCTCGCAACACCTGGACCAGAATTTTGCTGCTTGATGTAGATAAGATTTGTATGATTTTCCTGATACTTTTTAATTATTTCTGAGCTATTGTCACTTGAACCATCGTCTACCATAATGATCTCTATCGGAGTCAATGTTTGTTTTACTAACGAGTCCAATGTTTCTTCAATATATTCTTCTACATTATAAACGGGTGTAATAACACTTACCTTAATACTATGGTTCATATCATTGTACCTTTCTAAGTAGGATTTAATTATCTATTCTATTCTTTCAATGTATAACCGTCTAACTCATACCTTTTCAATCCGTTACGCTAAATGGACCTGTTATTCATTATTAGCGTACTCTGATCATTATAATCGACGCCTATTTTATTGGCTATCAAAGCTACATCAATTCATATGGCGGCACCTTCATACCATTTGCACGGAACACCCAGTCCTGAGGCCACCCAACAAGTTCTCTTTTAATGACTCAACATATGAGGATGAAGCCTTTATGCACATATTAAATTCTTGTGAAAAAAATAACCCCGATCTAAAATCGGGGCTATCTCTCCTATTACTATTTACTCTACTTCTTCTTCCAAATTCTCATTAAGAATCAATTGATCAACTACCCTAGCACTCGATTTACCATCTAAATCTCCAAAGAAATAGTTAACGAAAGGAGGTATTTTCTCCATTTTGTAATTACCTTTTTCAATAGTGTCAACAATTTCCTCAGCTGTTCTGACAAGCGGACCAGGTATAAAGGAGTGGAATTCATAATAGAAATCCCTCGTTCTTACATATTCCTCTACATCATAGGCAAAGAAGAGCATTGGTTTATTTAATAATGCAAATTCAAAACAAACGGAAGAATAATCCGTAATCAAGATATCCGTGATAAATAATAAATCATTGATTTCTCTATATGAAGAAAAATCATAATAAAAATCGCTATATTGATATGGAATACTAATATCATTTTTAACAAATGGATGAATTTTAAATAAAAATACATATTCATCACTTAAATTTTCATAAAGTCTCTTTAAATCAAGGACTTCCATTGGATAATGGGCTGATTGTTGGCCATTACCTCTAAAGGTTGGAGCAAACATAATAACTTTTTTATTTTTTAGGAATGGATATTCCTCATATAATCTATTTCTAACTTCTTGCTGATATTCAGCATCAAAAAATACATCTGTTCTCGGAATACCAGTTGGAATAACATTTTCCTTCTCTATTCCAAAACCTTCAGCATAATGCTTTGCGACATTTTCAGAACTTACAATCGCTTTAGTATAATTCCGATGATTTATCGATTTTGGCGAAGGACCACCTGGACGGCCAAGTCGGCTGAAACCAAATGTTTTAAAAGCTCCTACAGCATGCCATAATTGTATTAATTCAGCGCCTTCACGAATTTTCAATGGATAAATCAGTGGGTAGAAATCATCAAGTAAAATATATTTAGAGGTAGCCAACTGTTTGGCAAGGTCGATTAATTCTCTATATGTTTTCTTTTCATCTACCGCTCTTTTTAGCATAAATTTAAACTCAAAATCTTCATTTCTCCTCAGTAACTCATCATAGACAAATTGGAAGTTTCCACTTAAGTCATCACGGCTATCTGAAGCAAACACGATTTTATTTTCTTTTAATGGATATAAACAATAAAAGCGATATGCCATATTAAATAAAGTTTTTGATAAGGCTTTATAAACAAAGCCTCTTTCTTTTTCTTCAGCATCCAATGCCATTTCAGCTGGATCCATATCTTTTAATTTAGTCGAAGTGATTTTTAGTGTTTTCTTAGGTAAGTCATAAGTTACCAGCAAATTAAAGGCCATTTCTCTTTTCGCCGTAAAGTATTCCATCTTAGTAGAATGGAACCCGTTGTCCAAAAATTCATTGATGTTCCCCAGTGGAAAACTTTTACTATACTTACGATCTCCAAGTATATGGACCTCTACTTCTAAATAAACACGATATTCCCCTTGGCAAAGAGGCATATTCTTATCAGATATAGTAGCAAAGTTGACCTTCCCATGAAAACCAGACCAGTAATATTGATTATCTATGTCTTGAACTGGGTTAACTTCTGTTATCGCCACATCTGTTAAAGGAATAATGATGCTGTTATTTGCCTTTGTATTAACTAATAATAGTCTCTTTTTAACGAGATCTTCATCTAACATAGGGATTCCTTCTAAATAGAAGTATCCACCAACTTCCATGATAGGGCCATTCCATTCCAAAGATGTTACTTTTCTTCTCGGAATAAGCTTTTCTTCTAGATTAGCCAATCTTTCAATAATCGGTAAGGATTCCTCTAACTTATCCCGCTTTACGATTAATTCATTATCATTTATAACCAGAGGATCTTCTTCCAGATATACGTCTGGAACTACTTCAGCATTTTGCACTACAGGTGTAGACGGTCGGTTATTTCTGGAGAGCTTTCTTCTCATTCTTGAAAACATTGTTGTTTCTCCTATCTATATCAGAATACTCTAATTTAATTGTATAAAAAAACATACTAAAGAAAAACATTTTTCGAATATAATATATAAAAAAAAGAGGTATAAACCCCTTTTTATTTTTATCCTAAAAGGTCTTTTACAATTCTTTCGGATGATTTTCCATCTAATTGATCAAAAAAGCGATGTCGAAAGCGTTCGATTTTTTCTAAATCTTTTGATTCATCATCTATCCACTTTACCAGCGCTTCGCTTTCCTTAAAGATTGGGCCAGGGACAAACGTCTCAAAAGAATAATAAAAATCTCTTTCCTCTAGATAAGATTCTAAGTCATGAACAAAGAATGCAATTGGCCTATTAAGTATACTGTAATCAAAAATGATAGAGGAATAATCTGTTATTAGTATATCTGATAACAGTAATAATTCTTCAATAGAAAAATCTTTATGAATATGATAGACAAACCCATTTAAATCTTCATTTAATTTTACTCCCTTAGTCATATAAGGATGTAAATGAACCAACAGAGCATATTCATTACTCAGATGATCTTTCATTAACTTCATATTCATAGGGATGTTGAATGTATCCTGGTAATGACTTTTCCCTCTAAATGTAGGAGCATACAAAATCAGCTTTCGACCTATTAAGTCAGGATACGCGCGATATAACTTTTCTTTTACAAGATCACTCTTTTTTACATCAAAAAAATAATCCGTTCTTGGTACACCAAGAGGATAAATACGGCTTTCATCCATGCCAAAAGCTTCAGCATAGTGTGGAATAACTTCTTTAGAGCTTACATACGTCCTGGAATAATTGGCATGAATTTTAACATGCTTTAAATAATCACTACTAGGACCAAAAGATTTATCCAACGTACTTAAACCAAATTTCTTAAAAGCTCCGGCTGCATGCCAAACTTGTACAATCTCCGTTCCTGTCCTTGGACGAACTACATACACAGGAAAGTAAAAATCATCAATGATAAAAAATCGGGAGGTAGCCATATGAAAACTGGCTCTTATTAAATGAATGGCATATTCAATTTTACCAAATAGAGAGCTATCAAACTTCTTTGCGAGGACGAAACATTTGATAGTGGGATAATGATGGTCAATTTCTTCTTTAATAAAGGCTAAGTTACCTTCCAAACTTGAAGCCCGATAAGTAGCGATGGTTATTTTATTAGGATTAACTTTTGTAAAAAGAGAGGTCAGGAAATAAGCGAACTGAATAAGATACTTAGTGAATAATGTAGGTAATATACGTAGGTGTTTCATTTATTCGCCTTCCTGCCTCTCATTAAAGAAAATCCTATATTTTCCACTCCATGATTGTCTTACCCCATGAGGATGTTAAATCTTTTTCAAATGCAGATAAAATATCCCCAATCGTTTTAACCTCTTGTACCTCACCAACTAAAGTTCCTAAATACTCCACAACATCCGGATGTTCTTTAAGGAAATTAACGGTTTTCACGAAATCTTCACGTCCACTGCGACTGCTTCCTATTAATGTGATCCCTTTTTCTAGTACCATTCTGGTATTCACTTCAACAGGGAACTCGGAAACTCCCATTAAAGAGATAGAACCTTCCGGGTGAAGGTGATCGATCATCTGATCAATCGCATATTGGCTTCCTTTCCCGCCAACACATTCAAATGCATGGTCGATTCTCAAATCTTCCGGAATTTCATCAATTGTATAAACTTCATCTACAAAGGAGAAGTTGTCCAATTTATAGCCTGTTTTACCGAAGATAATTACTTTGCAGTCTTTATACATTCTTTTCAGGAATAGAGTCGTAATGAACCCAAGGTTTCCATCTCCCCATACGCCAAATACATTGCGGCGGTTATGAGACCGACTCTCAAATCTGGATATAACATGCATTGCAATCGTCATCAACTCTGTAAATGCGACGACATGTGGGTCAATTCCTTCCGGTAATTCAACTACACGGTCACGTCCCATAAAGACATAATCCTGCATAAATCCATCATAGCCACTTGAACGGAATTTGCTGGAACGTAAGTAGTTCTCACCAATTACCTCATCAGTTTCAACCGGTGTATTAGGCACCATAACGACCATTGTTCCATTTTTAAACTCGCCTTTTGGATCATAGACTACTTTTCCTACTGCTTCATGAATTAAGGCCATTGGCAATTTCTTCGCCATAGCTTCCTTCCCTCTAGAGCCTGTGTAATATCGCTGATCAGCGGCACAAATCGATAGGTGAGTTGGCCGTATGACTACAAAATCCTTATCATATTTTAGTGATCGATCATTATACGAAACTTCAAATTGTCTTGGCGAGACAAGCCTGTATACTTGATTAATCATTGTTTATCCGCCCCTGTATAATAGCATTAGCAACTTTCAAATCATAAGGAGTAGTAACCTTAATATTAAATACTTCTCCTTTAACGATTTTAACTTTTTCGCCTTTTAATGCACAGATTTTACAAGCGTCTGTTAATATACGCTTTTGTTCATCTGTCAAAGAGTTATAGTGTTCCGTCAGCATTTTGATATTAAAGCTTTGTGGCGTTTGTCCCTGGAACATGGTATCACGCACAGGAATATCTGAGATCGTCTCTCCATCCTCAGATTGAATAATGGTATCTATTGCTTCAATTACTGTATCAACCGCACCATATTTAAGACTGGCATCAATATTTTCTTCAATAATACGATGTGTCAAAAACGGACGTACGGAATCATGAGTAATGATGACATCATCATCATTAACCCCAAAAGTCTTCTCTATATAACGGATCCCACTCATAATGGATTCATTACGGTCTTTACCGCCTTCTACCACTACAATGTGATCATTTTGTCCAATGAATTTTCGAATGATATCTTTCGTATGATTAATCCATTCTTTAGGTGTAACAACTAAAATTTTATCAAAGCGATCATTCAGCATAAATTTTTCGATTGTATGAATGATGATTGGTTTATTGTTTAAAGGTAAATACTGTTTAGGCATATTCGTATTGCCCATACGAGTGCCTTTTCCACCTGCTAATATTTCTGCATAAATCATTAACTTACCTCATTTCTTTTTTTATTCAAAATATGATAAAAAAGATTAAATTCATCAGTTGATTGCATTATAAAAATTCATGTAAACTATACACTTTTTTATACATCATTTCAAGCGTTCCTCTATCGTGGCTACTTTTACTATTATCAAATAGTGATGGAATGTTTAGGTTTTAAAATTTATTTCATTATTTATTATATAACTACTATGTTAAAATCTAATAATAACGGATAAAAATATTATATCTTTGAACATATATGATAAGGAGAATATTTTATATGAAAGATCATGTATACATGTTAATTAATGACATAAAGCTTAATCGAGGTGGTGCTACTCAGGCACTAATGAACAGAGCAAACATGCTAAACGATGATGCTTGGAAGGCAGATATCCTAACCCTGGATTACACACTGAATTATTCAGATATTGAAAGTGAACTGAGAAAAATAGGGCGATTAGACCAAAATGTATCAATTATAAACATGTACGATGAATTAATAAAGCACTACTCAAACAGTGAAGACATCAACAGAACCATATATGATAAAGAAAACGTTTTAAAAGAAGATGCCCTATTCATTCAAGATGATGAATATGAAAAGAAAAAATATGCTCGATACTTTTTAAATGGAACTTATACAAAATACAAGAAATGGGATTCTAAAGGAAATTTATTATTTGTTGACTATTTTAATGGAAACAGATGCAGAACAATGCGGTCTGAATTCAGCCAAAATGGATTCCATCATATGGATACTCATTTTAACTTAAACTCTAATAAAAAGAATCAAGAATTATTTTATACACCTGACGGTTTTTGTTATTTATCCATTTGGTATAACCATGAAAATGAAAACATTCAAAATGTATTTCTCTTTGATCGGTATACCAAAAAATCTTTAAAATTCAAAAACTTAAGGGAACTACACATATACTGGTTAAATAACTTCTTTAAGGAGCATGATACGAAACCTTTCGTTATATGTGATGGTATAGGAACTGCATCCAAACTATTTGAAGTCAACGATAAGTTTGTACATAAAATAATCCCTATTCACACAAATCACTTAGATGAACCAAGAACTGTCGGAAGTCCAATTAGAGCTGATCATAAGGCGTTATTTAATCATTATGATACAGCTGAATCTATTGTCATCCTTACCGAAAAACAAAAAAATGATATTGTCAAACAGTTTGGTGATCCAGGTAATTTAGATGTCATTCCAAATTCTATTGCAATAAATTCTGTAGATACAAAAAACATTGAAAAACAGCCATATCTCATATCCTTATTTTCAAGACTTATTGATACAAAAGGAATACCAGATGCAATCACCATTTTCAGCAAGGTAGTTAAAAAGCAACCAAAAGCTATATTAAATATTTGGGGTAGCGGCAATGGCCATGATAAATATGCAGAGATGATTAGAGAATTAAAGATGGAAAATAATATATTCTTAAAAGGTTATTGTAATAACGTACATGAAGAAATGGCTAAATCACAAGCTGTCATTTTGACTTCAAAATATGAAGCATTCGGAATCGTAATTATCGAGGCTTTACTAAACAAAACACCGTTTATAAGCTACGATGTGAAATATGGCCCTAGCGATATTATCGAACACGAGCATAATGGTTATTTAATTCGAGAAGGGGACAAAAATAAATTTGCAAAAGCAATTATCCGATTGCTCGATGACCCTAAAAAAGTCGAAAATATGGGTGTAATGGGAAGAAGAAAAGTAGAAGAGCACTATTCAAATGAAATGGTAAAAAAGCAGTGGATAGAGCTATTTAATAAATTAAAGCAAAATAATTAATAAAATTGTCATTAAAAAGTACCTTGCAGAGTAGACTTATCAATCTCCGCAAGGTACTTTTTATATCACGAAATAGGAATTACTTTATTAATATGATTATTTCTCTGCCATTATCATCGGTTATATTTAAACCAAAAAAAGATGATCCCTATTATCAGGAATCATCTTCTATAGAACTTAACCTTATAATACTTTACTTGAGATAAGCTTCAATTATTAGACCCTTGTTACTCTATTTATATCTAGGTATATCTAAAACAATCGTATACTCATCTAATAATTGATAAAACTCATACATTTTAGAGGTTTGTTTATATGCCCAGCCAATATCAGTGGCATATTGATGTGAAGCGAATCCGAAAGTAGTAGCAAATAACGGATTCCAACGCATTTTATAAAGTGTATCCTGACCATTATTCACATAACCATCCCCTATAAATGCAGCTCCTCCTTTTATTGCATCTTCTGGAGTAAACCACCCCTTCTCATAGGCATATGTTGCTCCATCTAATAATGCACTATTGTCAAAAGCACTGATTCCATACATATTATAAGTCTTTTTAATAGCTGTTAAATCTTCTCTGTTGCGATCATTAGCCAAGACTAATTTTCCATCTTTATCGATACCTACTTCTACGCCATTTGCTAATTGTGACGCCCCATTTCCAGTTTCAAGTAAAGCGTGAGCGATTAGGTAAACTTCATTAACCCCATTGGCCTTTCCACCATCAATAAAAGCCTGTGCTGTCCCAGCCAATATTCCCTTACCAGCTAATATTTTCTGATTAACCTCACTTACATTCAGATTAGCACTTTCGGAGAGACGCAAGAATTGCATAGAGTCTTTTAGCGTTCCTGTAAAGTTGATAGGTGTTAAATAGTATTTTACATCTTCTGGATTAGCTATAACCCAACCAGAGGTGTCTTTTACATGATACCATGTATGCCCGTCTGATCCCTTTGCGCTATTATAAATTGACAAGACGGTACCATTACTTACCTGACCATCAGCTAAATAATTTGTTCCTGGCCCCCTTCTCAGATTCCAATTTTCTCCTTTGACCGTTCCTTTTCCATTTGCTACAGATGCAAACGCATCATCCCTTAACCAAAGCTTATAGCTCTTATCAGTTTGAGGAGATACGGACATTTGTAATTCCAACATAGTATTGAGGGTTAAATTATAGTCCGTATATGAGTTTGAAACTACACTTCCTTGATGAAGATAGGCTTCATGAATCCAAACTGTCTTGCTTCCCAAGATACCACGGTACCACGTATTATTTCCTACCTTTTCAGTCAAGTTCACAGTAAATTTGTTATTCTTATAGCCTGATAATGTTGAATAAACCATATCTTTGCTACCGCCCCATACCTTGCTATAAGCCTTACCAGTACCCTTTATATAATACGTTTTAGTCTCTTTGTCTACTCCGACATGGGTATAAGATGTTAAATCTGATATGTGTACCCATCCTACTACACCATTCACACTGCTTGATTGAGTACTAATCAAATAATAAGTTTGATCATTAACCGTAGCCTGCTTTTTAATATAGTAGACGGAGTTCATATATTGTGTTCCAGCTGCAAAAGCAGAAGAAGTTTCTCCAATAACCTTATATATCCTAACTTCTGAATTTCGTATTTGGCCTAAACGACTTGTATTGCTTTCTACTTTTTCTGCAAGGTAGCTCGAGTGAATCCAAACCGTTTTATTAGCCAATGTCCCTCGATACCAAATATTGTTTCCCACTTTTTCAGTTAAGTTCACCTTGAAAATTTGGTCCTTATAGTTTGTTAGGCTAGAATATACCAAATCATTTGACCCGCCCCAGACTTTACTGTAAGCTTTGCCGGTTCCTTTGATATAGAAAGTTTTAGGCTCCTTATCAACACCACTATGAGCGTACGAATTTATATCATCAGATGAGACCCACCCTATCACTCCATTCACGGAGCTTGGTTGTGTACTTAATAAATAGAAGATATTATTATTAATTCTCGCCTGCTTTTTAATATAAAACACTTTGTTACTATATGTTTGCCCTGCTAAAAAGGCACTTTTTTCATCTTCAAGATCTCGATATATCTTTACACTTGCGTTTGCTATTTGACCTAAACGACTTGTAGCACTCTCTTCCTTAGCAAAGAGGTAGCTAGCATGAATCCAAACTGTCTTTCCGGCCAACGTTCCTCTATACCAAACATTATTTCCTACTTTTTCTGTTAAATTAACATTAAAAATTTGATCTTCGTAGTCTGATAAACTAGCGTAGACTAGATCTTTTGATCCACCCCAAACCTTGCTATAAGCACTGCCAGATCCTTTTATATAAAATCTTTTAGATTCTTTATCTACTCCTGCATGAGAATATGTTTTTAAATTACTAGAGTCAACCCAGCCAACCACACCATTTATACTGCTAGGTTTATTGCTGATTAAGTAATATGTCTTTCCCGCATATACAGCTTGCTTCTTAATATAATAGACTAAGTTTGTATAGTTAGTTCCCGCAAAAAAAGAGGTAGAAGTATCTTTATAATTTTTATAAACTTTTACATCCTGATTTTTTATTTGACCTAATTTGCTAATCGAGATTTCTGAACTATTTGTTAGATAGGAAGAATGGATCCAAACTGTTTTCCCTGCCAACACACCCCTATACCAAATGTTACTTCCTACTTTTTCCGTTAACATCACTTCAAAAGTTTGATTCTTATAATTTGATAGACTCGTATAAATAAGATCCTTTGATCCGCCCCATGCCTTATTAAAGGCACTGCCCGTCCCTTTTATAAAAAATGTCTTCGAAACTTTATCTACTCCTGTGTGATTATATGTCGTTAAATCACCTGCTTTTACCCAACCGACTGTACCATCTACACTGCTCGGTTTTTTACTAATTAAATAGTAAGTTTGATTGCCGATGACAGCTTGTTTTTTTATATAATATACAGAATTTGTATAGGCAGAACCTGCCGTGAAAAAGGAGGAAGTATTATTTATATCTTTATATATTTCAGCAGTCGAGCTCCTAATATGACCTAACTTACTTATCGCTGATTGAACGATTTGTATTTCCCTTATTAGGTTTATATCAGCTTTTCTTTGTACATCAACTTTCTTTTTTGTTGATTCTTGCTTCGATTCTAAAGAGGATTGATCACTATCTTCATTATTAGATTCATTCACTTGATTTTTTTCATTTTCTTCAGGTTCACTTATTCCTTCTGTAATAGAATCATTTGAACGATCTATTGTAGCATCCTCATTTGTTATTTCTTCTCCGATATCAACATTAGATTCATCTTGACTACTATCAACTGTTTCTTCACCTTGCTGAACTTCTATATCTGACTGGATAGTTGGAGTATTAGAATTTTGACTGATATCCTTTTGATCATTTTCATTTTCTATTTCTATTTTATTGCCGTCTATCGTGTTTTCCTTTTCTTCCGCTGTAGCATAATAAGGACCTACTAAACTAAAAATCACCAGTACTATTAATAATTTTGCCGCAAACCTTCTCAATTATTTCCCTCCGATTAATATTTATTTTTTCTCGCTATATGGATGCTAGTAATTCGCTGAATTTGTATTCTATATATAAATCGGCAATTTTTTGCAAATTTTAATAGTTTTTAGCGAAATATGGAGTATTTCTTTAAGGAGGGTTAACAGGGAGGAATATCGCAGAACAATAAATTATAGTAAATCAAAAATAAAATATATGTCCATTTTCAGTATTAATAAATGGTTTATTGTTATAACTGTCTAGCATGGGCAAAACATTTGTTCATACTTACCATACATTTTGACAATTTCATAAGACAAAAACCCTCTGAAAGTTAGTTTCTAACTTTCAGAGGGTTTTAAAAAAATACTATTTATATCTAGGTATATCCAAAACAAGCGTATATTCATCTAATAATTGATATAACTGATACATTCTAGATGTTTGTTTATATGCCCAGGCAATATCCGTAGCATATTGATGTGATGCTTTTCCATAAGTTGCAGCATATAAAGGATTCCAACGCATTTTATAAAGAGTATCCTGACCTTTATTCACATAGCCATTACCTATAAATGCGGCTCCTCCTTTAATAGCAGCCTCTGGAGTAAACCATCCCTTCTCATAGGCATATGTCGCCCCACCTACTAGTGGATTACTATCAATAGCATTTATTCCGTACATATTATAAGTCTTTTTGATTGCTGTTAAATTTTTTCTATTACTATCATTAGCCAGTACTAAGTTTCCTTTACTATCACGCCCTACTTCTACACCATTCGCTAATTGAGATGTTCCATTTCCAGTTTCCAGTAAAGCGTGGGCAATTAGATAAACTTCATTAACCCCATTGGCTTTTCCACCATCAACAAACGATTGCGCTTTCCCAGCCAATACTCCTTTTCCAGCTAATATTTTCTGATTAACTTCATTTACATTGAGATTAGCACTTTCGGAGAGTTTCACGAATTGCATGGAGTCTTTTAAACTACTAGTAAAGTTTAAAGGGTTTAAATAATATTTGACATCATCAGCATCAGCATTAACCCAACCAGAGGTATTTCTCACATGATACCATGTGTAACCATCTGTTCCAGGTTCACTACTGTAAATCGTGAGGACAGACCCATTATTTACTTGACCATCGGCTAAATAGTTTGTTCCCGGTCCTCTTCTTAAATTCCAATTATCACCACGAACTATACCTTTACCATCTGATATACTTCCGAAAGCATCCTCCCTTAGATAAAGCTTATAACTCTTGTCGGTTTGTGGAGAGACAGGAGTGACAGCCATTTGAATCTCTAGCATTCTATCAAGGGTCAAATTATAATCAGTATATGTTGTTAGCGCCCTATCTTCAGTTACATAGGAAGAATGGATCCATACGGTCTTGCTACCCAAGCTACCTCTATACCAAATATTATTCCCTATTTTTTCTGTTAAGTTCACAGCAAAAACTTGATACTTGTAATCTGACAAATCAGCATAGACTAAATCTTTTGATCCACCCCAAGCCTTGCTATATGCTTTACCAGTTCCTTTGATATAAAAGGTTTTCGTTTCTTTATCTACTCCCATATGAGTACGAGCATCTAAATCACTCGATTCAACCCAACCAATTATTCCATCCACACTACTTGGCTTCGTGCTAATTAAATAATACGTTTCATCACTGATAACAGCTTGCTTCTTTATATAATACACAGCATTGGTATAGGTTGTTCCGGCTTTAGTGTAGGTGGTAAGGTCTGTATAATCTTCAAAAATCTTAACATTACTATTCCTAATATGGGCCAATAGACTAGTAGAACTTTCAAGAGGCTCCGTTACATAGGAAGAATGAATCCATACGGTTTGACCTTTCAAAGTACCTCTGTACCAAGTATTGTTTCCTATTCTTTCTGTTAGGTTCACATTAAATACTTGATCCTTGTAATCTGACAAATCATCGTAGGCTAAATCTTTTGATCCACCCCATGCTTTGCTATATGCTTTGCCAGTTCCTTTGATATAAAAGGTTTTCGTTTCTTTATCTACTCCCATATGAGTACGAGCATCTAAATCACTCGTTTCAACCCAACCAATTATTCCATCCACACTACTTGGCTTCGTGCTAATTAAATAATACGTTTCATCATCGATAACAGCTTGTTTCTTTATATAATAGACTGCATTCGTATAGGAAGTTCCGGCTTTGGTGTAGCTGGTAAGGTCCATATAATCTTCAAAGATCTTAACATCTTTATTCTTAATATGAGCTAATAAACTAGCAGAACTTTCAAGAGGCGTCGTTACATAGGAAGAATGAATCCAAACAGTCTCACCTTTCAAAGTACCTCTGTACCAAGTATTGTTTCCTACTCTTTCTGTTAGGTTCACAGCAAAAACTTGATACTTGTAATCTGACAAATCAGCATAGACTAAATCTTTTGATCCACCCCATGCCTTGCTGTATGCTTTGCCAGTTCCTTTGATATAAAAGGCTTTCGTTTCTTTATCTACTCCCACATGAGTACGGGCATCCAAATCACTCGATTTAACCCAGCCTATTACTCCATTCACACTACTTGGCTTTGTGCTGATTAAATAATACGTTTTATCGCCGATAACAGCTTGTTTCTTTATATAATAGACTGCATTCGTATAGGAAGAACCCGCTGTGTGATAAGAGGAAGTATTGTTCAAATCTTTATATATTTTAACAGTCGAATTTTTAATATGCCCAAGCATACTTGCAGAAGATTCTTCTATTGTTTGTTTTAATGAAGGTGATGTTGCTTCGACTTTGTTATCAACAGTTGCTTCATTATCAACATTCTCTTCTAATTCTTCAGGCTGTAAATCCTTAATAGCTTCTTGCTCACCAGTAGTTTCATCCACAGTATTTTGTTCTTCTGTAGATTCACTAATTCCCTCTGTATTCGGAGTCATTGTTTCTTCACTATTTGAATGATTGGACTGGTTTACTAAAGTGTCTTCTGTTGATAGTTCTTCCTTCTCGTTAGACACAATAGAATCTGTATTTTCTGTTATATCTTCTGCTGAATCAGTACTATTCGATTGATTGCTTTGTGTATCAGAATTTTGAACACTACCCTCCTCTGTACTATCGTTTTGGATATTGCCTACTGTATTCCCTGTCGCCTCCGCATAATATGGGCCTACTAAGCTAAAAACCATTGTTAAAATCAGCGATGCTGCTAAAAACCTTCGCATTCTTTTCCTCCCGGTATAATATTTTTTCATAAGTAACTAACAGCACTTACGAATAATAGGCGCATCAGGCCGATTACATTTGATTTTAACTTTTTTTATACACGAATTACCCAGAAAATAGTATCCAACTATAGAATAATTAGGAAGAATATTGATTTAATCAGTGTTTGTTAATAACAAGATAAAAATAAAAATATTTTTTAAATATAATAATTAAAGTGATTCTTTATATATCATTGAATATATATTCAGTACTATAATTTCTTAAATGATAAACAATAGATTATAAATGTTTATCATAGACCTAAATAACCATAAGCTCCCTTAAAAACGTGGTTGTTTTAGAAGAACAACTTGGTGTACAAAAAAAATTGTTTTCATAAAGGATCTACCTTTTTACTCATTAGCCAGAGAGGATTTGTACATGAAGAGGTTACGATGATAAATAAAGGGTGCCTTCAAAAGTTTCCCCCATACCCAGCTTACTGAGAAACTCGTATTAAATTCTACTTCCTCGTTAACCCAAAACCTCATCTCTTACCAACTTTGATGATTTATATTAAGATTTTCTTTTTAATCTTTAGTAAAGTACAATAAAAACAGAATTATCTTTAGAAGGGCAGACACACTCATGAAGAAGAATGTTGTTTATATAGAAGGAATACCTTTTTACTCATCAACGATGGGGGATTTTGTTCACACAGAGATAAAGAAGCGGATTGATGAAGAGGAGAAGACTTTTATCGTTACTGCTAATCCGGAGATTGTCGAATATGCACGCAATCATACTGATTACCGTGAAATCATTATGCAAGCTGACTATATCACGCCGGATGGTGTTGGCATTATTATTGCTTCTAAAATTCTCAACACACCATTAAAAGAGAGAATAACCGGCTATGATATGATGCTTGAATTTTTCAAAATGAATACGAAGCGGCCTTTGCGCATATATATGCTTGGAGCTGAAGCAGATGTAATTGAAATTTGCGCCAAAAAAGTCAAAGAAACTTATCCAAATGTTGAACTGGTTGGGTATCACCATGGCTTTTTCGATCTAGAGGATGATCAATTTGCAGAGGAAATTAGCGCTTTAAAACCGGATCTCATACTACTTGGCATGGGGTTTCCACGTCAGGAAAACTGGATCACCAAACATTACGATAAATTTAATAAGGGTCTATTCATTGGTATTGGCGGCAGTTTCGATGTTTTTTCCGGCAAACTGAAAAGAGCACCCGAAATTTGGATTAAGTTAAATCTTGAATGGCTGTACAGACTGTTCATGCAGCCCAGCCGTTGGAAAAGGATGCTGGTCCTTCCGTTATTTCTATTAAGAGTAATTAAACATAAATTGATTAAATGAAATGAAGGGGGATCACATTCCCTTTTTCTTTTCGTTAATTTTTTTATTTCTTTCTATCATTATTCTTTAGAGTTTAACTAGATAGAGATACAGTAAAGTTACATATTTTGTAAAATAACGAAGGAAAAATCAAATTTTAGTAGAGGTTTTGACGTAAACCGTATATAATTGATACTTAGATTGATATATTTATACAACTATTTCAATCTACTATACTATTTACTTGAATTGGGTTTAAAAATACTCGAAAAAGGGTATTTTTATTCAGACTTATAAGATAGAGGGTGGATATTTTGTTAATTGCAGCTTTTATAGTTGCCATATGCCTAACCATACTCATCACCCCATTTGTTATTAAATTAGCTCATAAAATCGGAGCTACCGATGCTCCCAACAATAGAAAAGTGCACAACAAAGTAATGCCAAGCATGGGCGGATTAGCTATATTCCTGAGTTTTATTATGACTCTTCCGATTTTTTCACCGGAAATAGCTCGATCAGATACATTTTCAGCCCTCTTTTTGGGTGCAGCCGTTATCTTGATCCTTGGCATATTCGATGACATATATGAATTGAATGCAAAAGTAAAGTTCATAGGGCAAATAGCCGCTGCTTTAATCATAGTGCTTGTCGGTGATATCCAGCTCAACTATATTAATACACCATTTGGGGAAACGATTGAATTTGGTTTTATGGCTATACCGATCACTGTCATTTGGATTGTGGGCATCACAAATGCCATAAACCTGATTGACGGCTTGGACGGATTGGCAGCAGGTGTTTCAACCATAGCTTTACTAACCATCGCCGGAATGGCAATCTTTAGAATCGGCGATATATTCGTGGCTATGATTGCTTTAATCCTAGCTGGAAGTACATTAGGATTTCTGAAATTCAATTTTTACCCAGCTAAAATATTCATGGGAGATACAGGTGCGATGTTCCTTGGGTTCATGATATCCGTACTATCCCTATTAGGATTTAAAAATGTCACTGTGATTTCCTTGATTATACCGATTGTGATTTTAGGTGTACCTATTTCAGATACATTCTTTGCAATCGTACGCAGATTCTTGCAGAAGAAACCATTACACGCGCCGGACAAATCGCATTTGCATCACTGCTTACTGCGTTTAGGTTATTCTCATAGGACAACCGTTCTGATGATTTATGCAATGGCTGCCGTCTTTGGACTGGCTGCTTTCATCTTTAGTATGGCCACTTTCTGGGGCGGAATATTCGTCATTTTCATCCTGCTTATCTTACTCGAGCTGCTGGTTGAACGAATTGGTCTTCTTGGTGAAAACCACAGACCATTACACAAGCTTTTAGCATTACGTACTGCTGAGTCAAAAGAAAGATCTTGATATAGGAATTGTTAAGCCGTCATTTAATAAATGGCGGCTTTTTTCTTTTTTATTTGAATCATAACAGTTTCGATCTCTCCTACTAGTTTCAGCCTGACACAGAATGATCTTCTCTCTTTAAATGCTAAAAACCCCGAATTCTTTTTAAGAATTCGGGGTCATATTAGCCATTCATCATCATTCAACTATTACTGAACCATTGGGAAGGGATTCTGATTCTGTTTCTGCATCCTTTTTATAATCGAGATGTTGTTGAAGCTCCAATTTGGTATTTTCCAGGGCTTGCTCATCCAACTGATAATAATACGTACCACCAATATAGGAATCCTGACCTTCCAAGTTAATGGATTCGATTTGAAGATTAGCGGCTCCTAGTACATAGCTCGTGAAGCTCTTCATTTCTTTAAAGGTCATATTCGTCTTCATATTTTTACCGATACCTTCGATTACATTCGCATATTTCGTAATGGATCCAGCCGAAGCTGCTTTATCAATAATAGCAGTAAGAATCTGCTGCTGACGTTTCCCACGCTCAATATCACTGTCTTTCTTCCTTGTTCTGGCTAAAGCCAATGCTTCTTCACCGTTCAAGGTTTGTAAACCTTCTTCAAGTGTAATCGCACCTTGTTTATCACTGGAGTCTTGCTCAGTGAATGTATACGGTACCTCAACATCGATTCCGCCCAAAGCATCAACCACATCCACAAAAGCATTAAAATTCATTTTTACATAGTAGTCCACCGGAATATCTAATAATTCTTCGACTGTATCAATGGTATATTTAACGCCGCCATATGCATGGGCGTGTGTGATTTTTGAATAATTTTCTTTCCCAGGAATATATACATAGGAATCACGCGGTATACTTAACAATTTAACTGTTTTTTTATCATCATTGAATGTAGCAAGCATAAGCGCATCTGTCCTGGAGCCTTTTTCATTATCACGTACACTGCTATCATCGACACCCATAAATAACACGGATACATTATCTTTAGCAGGATTTACATCCCGTCCATTTTTCACAAAACCGTCATCATATGAATCGGAAAGCACGTTTTGAGCCTTCACATATAAATAACCTGCATAACCACCAGCGACTAAAACAACGATAAGAATTGGAAATAAGATAACGGCTGCGATGCGTTTCTTATTTTTCTTCCTGCGCCTCACCTTGCGCATCTGCCTATTTTGCATTGGTTTTCTCCTTTTAATATATATTAAAAAATAGAAGTCAATTTTTGAGTCATACATCATTTTACCCTTTTTCTTAAATTCCGTAAATCAATATTTAATCCCAGCTAGATTTCCATATTCAAATTTCATCAACATATATCAAAAAAAGACACTAGATTAAACCATTCTAGTGTCTCTCCATTTTTATTAAATTCGCTGACAGAATATACCGCTGAGGTGCATCACCAATATAATCAAACGGATAACAGGTCGTAACCGTTAAAACGGGACGTGACTTAGGCACAATGACAGTCCGGTCATCCGCATCAACAATACGAACACCGAAGACTTTATAAGTAAATGTACCAGCTGTTGTCTTCACGATTAATTCATCATTTTTACCAACCTGTCCGAGTTTACGAAAAACCGTATCTCGATGACCGGATAGAACCGAATTATCCTTCATTCCAGGCAGGACACTATCCGCATAATGCCCCACACCTTTTTCCAGTTCATCCTCATCTGTCCCCTCAATGATAGGAAGTTGAGCTGAGATCTTTGGAATAATCAATTCACCGATTTCTTCACCCGTTTTTGGGTACACTTTATATAAGTCCTCCGAAGAATCCGTATCTTCAGTTATGGAAATCGGTGTAGCCTCCGGTTCAGGTTCAGGCACAGCCTCAGAAACATTCTTATCAGGCGTTTTCGCTGTGATGAGCGGCAGGCCGTTCTTAATGACCAAACCCAATCCAACAATAATAAGAATACCGGCTAAAACCGCCATTATTCTACCTTTAGATTTCATGCGGCATCCTTGTTTTTTCTACGGAACAGCAACATCCCAGCTCCCGCAACTAAGATTCCCATGCCCATCAATACACCTTCAGCATAATTTCCTGCTGTATTTGGCAATTTACCGCCCTTAATGGTTTTACCTGCTTTTTTCTCAACTTCAGGCTTAGGTACCGTTTTTACTGGTACTTGCTTTACTGGAGCAGTAACTTGATCAATTAAATCAGAACCAAACATGTCAGCTGTAATAATCATATCTGCAAGAAATGCCCCTTGTTTGCTATAAAACTCAATTAACAAATCTGCACCATTCGTTGACTCAAGAACCATAAGTTCTTCTATAGAAATGGCTTTCTTATTGCCATCTTTCGTTAAATAAAATTTTGCTTCCATTTGAAAAATGTCCAAAACATCATTAAACAAATCTACTATTTCTCTCATTTGCGCCTCTGTTAATTCTGATGCGCTTTCAAAATCTGGCAGATTATCTGCGCGTTTTTCTAATTCTAACAGTCTTTCTTCAAGTGCCGGATCCTCAAAGTCTATAGTTGAAAGATGTTTATCAATATTCTCTAATTCCTGACTATCAATACCAAATTCAGCAAGCATCTCCAGTAGGACATCCATAAACATATAGCCAAGGACTGCTTCTTCAAGATCTTCAAGATATTTATAGTTAGATAGACTATCTCCATGACTGGATAACATCTTATTTAAATCATCTAAAGTCATTTCGTAATCTACAAGCCATTGTCTCAAGGTTTCGTCTGTGATCTCAGTTCCCTCAAAATCTTCTAGGCTCAATGCATTTTTTAAAAAATTGATATAAACATAAGATTCCTCTATTGATTTAGATGGATCATATCCATCTTGGTATACCAATTCATCCATCAATTCATCACGACCAGAAAATCCATATGTTTCGATAAGAGCATTAAGATTCTCTTCCGTAATTTTTTCACCCAATGCCATCTTTAATTCATCAATCGAGTTATAATCGGAATATTCTTCCCCAAAATATGTAAGTATAAGTTCTTTTAATGTGTCGGGTGAAATCCCTTCTGTTTCAGCAAACTTGTTAAACTCTTCTTCATTCATTGCAGCAAAACCGACTCCTGGCTTCATAACCGTAAATAACAACAGAAAAGCTACTAAAGATAAGGCTAATCGTTTCATTTTTCTCCCCCTCAAACTTATTATTACAAGATTATTACATTTCAAAATTTATTATAGTATGGTTTAACAATAATTACCATATGTTTCTAAAAAAAGACAAAGTTATAGTATTTCACATACTAATTTTGCACTAATACTTACTTTGAATAAGTCGCTATGTCTTCTATATAAAGCGTTTATTATAGATATCTGCCGAAAAAGATCCAAATAACAAGTAAGTAATGATAGAGGTTAGAAACAAAAGGTTACCTAACTTTACCATTAGAAAAAGCCTGTGAATTTTTATCACAGGCTTTTTCGATTATTTCCTAACCGTCAACTTGTAAGAACTTGTATTTCCAGCTGTATCAGATAAATAAACTCTCATGGTTGTGTTCACTTTCTGCTTTTTCACCGTGACAGAGAAGCTTCCGGATTTATTCGCTTTTCCTTTCCCTATCACTTTATTGTTGATCTTTACAACAACGTTAGCATTCGGCTCAGTTGTTCCTTTTACCTTTGTTGAGCTTGGAGTGAATTTATTTATATTGAGTAATTTAGGTGCTGTTTTATCCTTCACGACTGCTTTGACTGCTGGGCTATTGTTCCCTGTTTTATCAGTCGCTTGAATATAAAGAACAGAACCTGCCTTTTGGGCTGCGGTCATCGTGATTTTAAAATCACCTGCACTGTTTGCATTCCCTGATGCCAATTGGGCATTCCCTTTGCGGACAGTAACTTTAGCACCAACTTCTGTTTTCCCTTGAACGATTTTACTATTGTCTCCTATACTCGTCATCTTAGGTGCTGCAGGTGGTGTGGCATCTTTTACCTTCCTTTTAACAGGCCAACTCTCATTCCCTTTTTCATCTACTAACTTAATAGAAACAATGGATTCACCTTTTTGCAAAGGAATGCTGATCAGCTGATTAAATCCTCGATCTGAATTTATCTGCTTTTCAATTCTTGTTTTTCCAGTCACAATAACTTTACCTTTAAATGCTTCTTTGTACTGTATACGAATCGCTTTATCTTTGTCGGTTAGTTGGCTGACCACCGGATTAGCAAGCAAACGGTATTTCAGAGCATTCGCCACATTGACTCTGCCAGCTCCATAACTGGTATCCTTCCCCTTTGCCCCAAGGTCATTGGCCGTAGATGTCAACCGATAAGCCACCTGTTCATTTGTTAATTTAGGCTCCTTTGATAGAACCAATGCAGCTGCCCCAGCTACAATAGGGGAAGCCATGGAGGTTCCACTCATTGCCCCATATTTATTATTAGGCAAAGTAGACGTAATTTCTGAACCGGGTGCTGAAAGGTCAATCGTTGTCCCATAATTGGAGAAATAAGATTTTTTATCAAACTGGGTCGTAGAACTAACAGATAACACATTTGGCAAAGCTGCCGGGAAGGATGGTCTAGTAGTCTGTTCATTCCCGGCTGCTGCGACAATTAGAACGCCCTTTTTATATGCGGCCTGAATAGCATCATTTAATGCTTTAGAACTTTCATACATTCCAAGGCTCATATTAATAACATCTGCCCCAGATTTCACCGCATATTGAATCCCTTTAATGATATCCGATAGATAAGCCTCGTCATTCACGAAAACATTGACTGGCATAATTTTCACAGCAGGGGAAACTCCCGAACCGCCCATTTTATTATTATGAACAGCAGCAATTAGGCCGGCTACATGCGTACCATGCTCCCCGACAGGCATCTTCTTATTGGTATTGGCTACAATATCAAATGGCTTAACAATATTCTGTGAAAGATCTGGATGCTTTAAATCAATCCCATTATCAATGACAGCAACAATCGTTTGCGGAGAACCTTTTGTCGTATTCCACGCTTGCCCTGATTGAATAACCGTATGATGCCATTGATTCTTAAGTAAAGGATCATTTGGCAGAGCATCTAGAGTCACCTTATAATCAGGCTCCGCATAGAGAACTCCCGGTTGATTTTTCAACTCCTTCAAAAAGGCAGCCATAGATTTGTTATTTGGCTTCTCCACTGTCATAAGATTAATCTTCTTTTCTAGCATTGAACTGCCATATTGAAGAAATCGATTCACCAACTTTGATTGGCTCACCTTTACAATAACCCGGTCAGTCGTTTCTTTGCTATTTTTTGAGTTTTGACTAGCTGCATTAACAAGGGGTAACGGAGCCAAGGCCAAAATGACTATGCTTAGCGCCACGATAAATCTCTTCATTCTTTCTATTTCTCCTCTCACTTCTTTGAATGTACATTTAGACCCAATATTACCATTATTTTCAATAGAGTCATATAGTCCTTTTCGTTCAATACCATAGAAACAAGTTTCAACATTATTTTTCCTGTGTTACTATATTATAGGAGATAATATTACAAAGGGGGAGTTCTATTTGAAAACAAAAGCTGCCGCATTTGCTGCCGTAGCCATTCTTTCTGTCACATATGCTGGATCTGCTTCTGCCGATTCCACTACATATACAATCAAAAAAGGGGATACCTTGTCGGCCATTGCCAATAAAAGCGGCACAACCGTTGCAGCCCTTAAACAGTTAAATGGTCTAAAATCCGACATCATTTATCCAAACAAAGTATTAAAAGTAAAATCCACTACTGCTGTTAAAACGGCAACAAACAAGAGCAAACAAAGTACTGCTCAGGCAAGCACTGCTAAAACGTATAAAGTCGTTTCAGGAGACAGTTTGTCCAAAATAGCAGCCAAGCATAAAATATCAATTAGCAATCTGATAGAATGGAACAATTTAAAGAGCACGCTCATTTATCCAAATCAGGTGCTGAAGGTTTCAAAAACGACAGGGGGTACTACTAAACCAGTAGTCACATCGCCTAAACCTTCCTCCCCTTCATCCAATGCAGTCTATGTTGTGAAGAGCGGAGATACACTAAGCCATATTGGCAAAAAACACAGTTTAACAGTTGCTAAGATAAAATCCCTTAACAGCCTTAAATCAGATATGATTTATGTCGGACAAAAACTCAAACTGACAGGTGCAGCTGTAGCAGCTCCAACACCAGCAAAACAGCCGGCTCCATCTAAATCTCCGGTATCGACATCAACATACACGGTAAAGAGCGGGGATTCACTAAGCAAAATCGGACAGAAGAATGGACTTACAGTCGCTAAATTAAAGTCATTAAACAATCTTAAATCCGACATGATTTATGTAGGGCAGAAGCTGAAGCTATCAGGATCAGCTGTAAGTACACCAACTATTCCAAAACAAGAGGAAAAAGGGCAGGATGATTCTTCTAGCATGATCGGCAATTCTACTTTCACTAACAAGCTGATTAATGAAAGTAAGAAGGTTATTGGTACGAGATATGTCTTTGGTGGGACTTCCACATCAGGATTTGACTGCAGCGGTTTTATCCATTATGTATTTAATAAAGCTGGTTATGATATTAATCGTCTCTCAGCTGCAGGCTATTATGACCGTTCTTATTACGTCAATACTCCCAAGCCCGGCGATTTAGTATTTTTCGAGAATACCTATAAAAAGGGCATTTCCCATTTAGGTATTTATATAGGAAATAATCAATTCATCAACGCAGATAATAGCGGCGTGCGAATTGTGAGCTTAAGCAATTCCTATTACAAAAAGCATTTTTCTAGCTTTAAAAGATTCTATTAAACTGAAATCCAGCCAGAACCATTTGGGCTGGATTTTTTATTTGTACAAAGCCTTAAGTACCCTTCAATTGGCTGATATAAAGAGAATTTAGTATATAAGGTAGCTATGATAATACATCAATCATGACAGTAATTGATCCGCAAAGTATCGCCAAGGTTTATAAAAGTAATCAATGCTCAATCTCGATTCCTTGACTATAATTTAATGCCTGAAACAAGATGTAATATCCAAAAAAATATGATAGAATGTTTTTTAGATTATTATATGAATATAATAAATATTTTAATTTATCTAAAACGCATAAAAAGTAACGAGAAGTTGAAAATCGGTTAAAGAAATTCACATCTTATAAATAAATCTCTCCGATAAATTATTTCAAATGTTGAGGTTTCTCCCAAAGGAGATAGAGAATAATATTCAGCTTATAACTCCATATAGTATCGGTGCTTCTTTCTGTACGAATTTTCAACTAAACTATCCTTTATGCAGAGATATACTAATGAGAATGTGAACATCGATGAAAAATAACAAAATAATTTATAGAAATGTAATGTATGTAATTATGGGAGTGCTTGCAACTTTCATTAACGTAATTGCTTATTGTATTTCAACGGAAATATATTTAATGGATTATCGCCTAGCAACCACTATTGCTTGGGTTTTTGCGGTGCTATTTGCCTATTACACGAATAAACATTATGTATTTGAAAGCAAGACTGAAAGTTTCAAGGATACCTTTAAAGAATTTTTAGCATTTTTAGGATTTAGATTCCTATCTTTTTTAATGGATATGGCAGCAATGATTGCTCTCATAACTGGAATGGCTATAGGCGGAACCTCTGCTAAACTATGTTCTAACCTAATTGTAGTAACCGCTAATTACATATTTAGTAGGTTTTTCATTTTCAAAGACAGTTAGGACTACTCAGATCCCAAAATGAACTTTATTGTAAGATACAGCGAGATTAATTCTACCCTTCCAAAAAAACGGTACATTTCCTTGCCTTCCTACCCATATACGTTGCACCATATCACTACGTTTGTGATCCGAACAATCTTTTGATTCGTACACATATTATAAGTACCTAATTACTCCTGGCGATTTACTAAATAGAATTTCATCGTTTCATTCATCCAAAAATAATATATAATATAAATAGATTGTAATTTTTTGTAGAAAATGGGGAACATTATGCGATCAGATAGAACTAACAGGAAAAAGATGAAAACATGGAAGAAAGTAGTTTTAGGGATTATAGGGCTATTTGTTTTAGTCGGTGGTGTATTTGCCTTTACGGTGTATCGTTCTTTCGATAGTGCCTTGGATTCCATGCACAATCCTACTAGTCGAGAAGGCTCCAAAAAAAGGGTAGAGAAAGTCAGCCTAAAGGATAAGACTCCTTTTTCTGTACTTTTATTAGGTGTAGATGAAAGAGATGGAGATAAAGGACGCTCTGATACGATGATTGTCCTGACGGTGAATCCGATTCTCGAATCCGTCAAAATGGTCAGTATCCCCCGGGATACAAGAACGGAAATTGTCGGTAGAGGAACTGAGGATAAAATCAACCATGCCTATGCCTTTGGTGGCGTAGAAATGTCTATGGATACGGTAGAAAACTTCCTTGATATCCCAATTGATTACTATGCACAGGTAAACATGGAAGGATTTAAAGATATTGTTGATGCTGTTGGCGGCGTTACGGTTGTCAATGATCTTGACTTTAACGCTGATGGCTACCACTTTGGAGAAGGAACCCTTACTTTAGACGGGAAACAAGCCTTGGCCTATTCACGAATGAGGTATGAAGACCCACGCGGAGATTTCGGGCGCCAATTGAGGCAAAGACAGATTATCCAGGCAGTCCTAAACAAAGGAGCAAGCCTATCTTCTCTAACTCGCTTTGATGGGATTTTTGATGCACTGGGTGATAATGTAAAGACAGATATCAGCTTCTCTCAAATGGTTAGCATTCAACAGAACTACAAGGAAGCAGCCAAGTCACTAGACCAGCTTCAGCTTGAAGGACAGGGAACTAAAATCGATGGTGTCTATTATTATCTTCCGTCTGATAAATCTTTGACAAGCCTTCAGGATACATTAAAAACACATTTACAAGTGAATAAATAATGAAAAACGGATTAAGCTTGTTGGAGCTTAATCCGTTTTCTTATTTATAGATATTCTTGATTTCCAATTTAATTTCTTCGATAAATTCCTGTGCAGATAATGATGCATCTGATGTCCCACGATCATAAGCATTTTTAATCAAGTCCATAAATGCTCTTACCTGAGTATCTTCTATTTCCCTGTATTTCAGTTCATTTGTCATTCTCACTTTTCTCCTCCAAAAACCATTACCTCATTATACAAATTTTTCTAATTAATGTATATACCTACAAAGTTTTTGACACGGAATAGTAATATGGCCGAAACATTCCCCTATACAGATTACAAAAAATCTACCGGTCTTTCGTTTCTTTCCTTTTTATAATACAGAATAGCCTCGACGATCCGTCTGGATGCTTCCCCGTCTCCATACGGATTAGACGCTTTAGCCATATTGGCATGTGCCTTTTCATCCGATAAAAGCTCATTGGCCATCTTAAAAATAACATCCTCTTCCGTACCAGCGAGCTTCAAGGTTCCCGCTTCGATTCCTTCCGGACGTTCTGTCGTATCTCTTAATACCAGTACTGGAACCCCCAGAGACGGAGCTTCTTCTTGAACGCCACCTGAATCTGTCAGAATTAAATAGGATCTGGATGCAAAATTATGAAAATCAATGACATCCAAAGGTTCGATTAAATGAATACGTGGATTTTCACCTAATATTTCAGCTGCAAGCTCCCGAACGACAGGATTCAAGTGGACTGGATAGACTACTTGT
The DNA here is from genome assembly GCF_059694525.1 of Pradoshia sp. TA40_28. Taxonomy (NCBI): domain Bacteria; kingdom Bacillati; phylum Bacillota; class Bacilli; order Caryophanales; family Bacillaceae; genus Pradoshia; species Pradoshia sp. TA40_28. Next base: position 258,757 of record NZ_JCATZO010000001.1, on the reverse strand, counting down.
ATATCTTGGTGAACTTCAGTCAAACGCTTAATCGCTTTAAACATATTGCGCATAGGCTGTCCAAGGTTTTCCCGTCGATGAGCCGTCATTAAGACGAGACGGTCATTTCCCAAAGTATCTAAAACAGGGTGGGAATAGGTTTCTTTAACCGTTGTTTTCAACGCATCAATAGCCGTATTTCCAGTTATGAAAATAGATTCTCCCGGTTTATTTTCCTTCAATAAATTGAGTTTAGACTGATATGTAGGTGAAAAATGTAAATCACTTAAGACTCCTGTAAGCTGACGATTCATTTCCTCTGGATAAGGAGAATATTTATTATGTGTTCGCAAGCCCGCTTCCACATGCCCAACCGGTATGGAATGATAGAACGCTGCTAAGCTTGCTACGAAAGTTGTTGTCGTATCCCCATGAACAAGCACGATATCCGGTTTTACTTCCCCCATAACTTCGTGCAATCCTTCAAGCGCACGGGTCGTAATCCCCGCCAATGTTTGTTTATCTCTCATAATATTTAAGTCATAATCCGGTTTAATATCAAAAATATCAAGTACCTGATCAAGCATTTGTCGATGCTGCGCTGTTACCGCAACAATCGCTTCAATTTGCTCTGGGTACTTTTCCAATTCTTTCACTAAGGGAGCCATTTTAATCGCTTCTGGCCTTGTACCAAAAACAGTCATTACTTTTATTTTTTGAGCCATCAGAACTCTCCTTTTTCTTCAGACAATGTACACTGACCATAGTCTTGTTTAGTCCATCTATCTTATAGTAACAAGTAAGCTCCATATGAACAAAGAAATTTTCGAAAATTTATTACAACACCCTTATTTGTCCCTATACTATCCATTAAAACAAAAAGTACTCCAACCATTAACTAAAGATCCGCTAATTCCTAATACCCTGAATCTCTAAAAGTATACTAGGATTTTATAGGGTCCTTTTACAGAAATTAGGTCAACTAACTTACTGTTCATCTGGCTGATCATCTTTTGGATTCGTCAGCTTTCCAATTAATAGACCTTTATAACTCTGCCGAAATAACATCCCTTTCCTCCCTCAATCACTATATCGAACACCCATCTCCCAACCCCAACAAACATACTGAAATAGCCTTTCCAGCCGTCAATCAACATGTTATTATTTGGAAAAACAGAAGAGGTGAACTATGAAGCGTATTTGGATTACAGGTGCATCCGCTTTGCTTTGTATTGGAATTTTAGTCTTTGGAAATCGTCATTACCATGCGGAAATAGAGGAAACACGTGCAAATGCGTACAAGCAATATACAGAGGAGCAGGCAAACTTAAGCTTGGCTGAAGCTGAACTTGAGAAGGAGAGGCAATCCATACCGACTCCTGGGCAGAAAAAGTTACAAGAGGCCCATAAGACGATCAAAAAAGTGTATGATGACTCCAAGCATAAAAGCAGCGAACTGAAAGAGGTTTTACAGGACCTGACTCCTTTGATTGAGCAAAAAGAGAAATGATTTTACTAGACGACTGAGCTAACTCAGCCTTTTTTCAGCCATATAACCCTATGACTTTTTTCCTATATCCAGTATAAATGGATTATTTTATAATCAAGAGGGAATAACCATTTTATATACTGAAAAAAATGAGGTGTTAAAATGATTCTACTCAAACGATATTGGTATAAAAGTAGATTGAAATACCTTATCAATAAAGCAGATTATTGTAATCATCCCGAAACGAAAAAAGATATCAATAAAAAAATCTATTCCTTACACTTGAAGCTTAACGAAATCGAACAGTTTAACCTGTCAGACCTTCATGGAAACGGAAATTACAACCGATAAGAGATACAGAGAAGGAGTAGAATTCAGGGAACCCTGATCATTCTACTCCTTAATATATTCTATCTTCTTTCTATTTCCACCCTCGAAGCCAGGTATCGCAATACTTCCTCCCGTATCTCTTCATTCTTTAAAGCAAAATCAATGGTCGTCTTGATAAACCCAAGCTTCTCACCGACATCATATCGTTCTCCTTCAAACTCGTATGCATACACATGCTGAATATGATTGAGCTTTTGGATGGCATCCGTCAATTGAATTTCACCGCCCGCTCCTATTTCCATTTCACCGAGAAAGTCGAATATTTCAGGCTTAAAAATATACCGTCCAATGATGGCCAGATTAGAGGGTGCTGTTCCTTGTGCCGGTTTTTCTACAAAGCTACCGACCATATGGCAACGTCCATCCACCTGAATTGGATCGATGATACCGTAGCGATTTGTTTCTTCTTCCGGAACAGACTTAATTCCAATCACCGATGAATCCAATTCCTCGAACTGTTCGATTAATTGGAGTAAGCACGGCTTATCATGGACGACAATATCGTCTCCAAGCAGAACAGCGAACGGTTCATTCCCGATAAAATTACGCGCACACCAGATAGCGTGGCCGAGCCCCTTTGGTTCCTTTTGACGGATATAATGAATATTGGCAAGCTCGGATGACTTTTGGACCTCCTCCAATAAATCAAATTTACGCTTTTCTTTTAAATTCTGCTCCAATTCATAAGCATGATCGAAATGATCCTCAATCGCTCTCTTTCCCTTACCCGTCACGATGATAATATCCTCAATCCCAGATGCTACAGCTTCTTCTACTATGTATTGAATGGTCGGTTTATTGACGATTGGCAGCATTTCTTTCGGCATGGCTTTCGTCGCTGGTAAGAACCTTGTTCCAAGGCCTGCTGCAGGTATAATTGCTTTCGTGATTTTTTTCATACGAATCCCCTTTGCTCATCAATATAATCATTCTATATATCTAATACTCTATATCCCATTCTATTCCTTTAGGAACGAAAAAAACATCCTGCTCGTGACCAATCTTCCGGTTAGAGCAGGATGTTTACATTTCTTCGATTATTTTAATCTTACAGATGTTGCCTTACTTTTGTTCTTCGCAGCATCGGTTGCGGTGATGGTTATAACAACCCCTTTTTTGTAATTGATGCGTGCTTTGAAATAGCCTTTTGTATTTGCTTTAGTAGTAGCGATCACACGGTTTTTGTGTTTTACGGTAATGGTTGCTCCTGGCTCAGCCATTCCAGAAAGCTGCCGTTGGAAGGAATAGGCCGGATACAATTTTGGTGCAGCCGGTGGTGTCTTGTCCTTCACTTTAACCGTTAGAGATTGGCTTTTATTTTTAGCTGCATCGGTAGCCCAGATGGTCACGGTGGTTCCAGCTTTTTGCTTGGATATGGACAACTTAAATTGGCCTTTTTTATCCGCTTTAGCTGTCCATGTTTTCTTGCCAACCTTGACGGATACCGTTGAACCAACTTCAGCAGATCCTTCAAGCTTAGTTGTTTTGTCAGTGATGGTTGTTTTAAGCTTCGGCTTAGCAGGTGCCGTTGCGTCGACAACCTTCACTTTTGTTACAGAACTACTATTGCCAGCTGCGTCAGTAGCTGTGATGCGCAGCTCTGTACCCGCTTTTTGTTTCGAAATCTTTACAGAGTACTTGCCATCTTTCTCAGCAGTGGCAGAACCAACTTTTTGAGTACCTTTATAAACCGTAACTTTTGATTTAGCCTCTGCTTTCCCGGTTATAGTCGTTGCTTTGTCTGTTATCCGATTAACGGTTGGTTTAGCAGGTGCCGTTTTATCAGCTACTGTTACTTTCGTTTCGGGGCTGATATGTTTCGCTGAATCCGTCGCCGTAACAATCAAAACTGTTCCTGCTTTTTGAAGCGTAATCTTGATGCTGAACTTCCCATTCTTATCAGCTTTACTAACCCATTTAGCTTTTCCGGCTTTAACCGTTACTGTCGATCCCGCTTCCGCTTTCCCAGTTACGTATTTGGATTGATCCGTTACCTTATCAACAACTGGTTTAGTTGGAGCTGTTCCATCAGTAACTGTTTTGGTGAGGACAACACTTTCTTTGTCTCCAACTTTAGCAAGGATGTTAAGGACAGTTCCTGCTTTTTGCGGTTTGATTTCAACAGTGAAGCTTCCGCTCGCGTCCGTTTTGGTCTCCCCGATGATGGTAGTGCCCACTTTGACAATAATCGTGCTGCCCGCTTCTGCCTTACCTGTTATTTTTTTCGTATGGTCTTTAATTTCTTCATTAACAATTGGAGATCCAGGCGGTGCATCTGCTATCTTTTTCAACTCTTTCGTATCCCGGACACGGATCCGTTTCCCGTCAGCAAAATCACCGGTTAATCCGACTGCTTCAAGCGTATCTCCTTTTTTCAAGGAAGGTACTTTCACTTTTTCACCTTGATTTTCGATATACCCATCTGTAAAGACAAGGATATCTCCGGAACCGTCATTGATGACATAGGATCTTTCATCATACTTCGATACAACCTGACCCGTTACTTTTACAAGCAAGCCTTGATTTTCATCCATACCGGCTTCTTTTGTTGTAAGCACTTTTGGCGCGACTGGATCGGTTTTGCCTGTTTTTATTACGTCCAGCGCAAAGGCATCAAATTCAATTTCCTTATTATTATCAAAGGTTTTGATATGTCCATAAATACGAACCTTATCTCCAAGCTTCAAGTCAGCATCAGTCGGTACTTCATTGAAGGCCATGATTCCGCCCGATTCATCCTGAACATAGAAGGCATCAAAGAAAGTTCCCGCTGCTGTTGTGACCGTTCCTTCAATGACTGCGCTCTCTCCATCAGCCAGCTTCCTTACTTCTTTAACCGATGTTACTTTCGTTTCACGTTCTGCCAGCCAGTTAATCGAATTTAGGGCCATTTCATCATTGCCCTTTGGATTATACGATTCATCGAGCTGTTTATCATTCGCAAAGTTACTGCCAGCAACGATGATTTTTCCTTCTCCGATCGTTTCAGATGCAATCATCGGAATGGCTGAGCCGCCTGTTTCATCCGAAACGGCATCATATACATATGTTTCATTCCTCGCGTTTTTCTGGAAGGTCGTTTCATTACCGGATACAAGGACACTTACCGTATCTGAGTTTACCAATGGTTTATGTCCAGCCCCCTCCAGACTGGAGCCACTGTAATACTCAATCGTGGCGACGCGGTCTGTGATTAAGCTGTTCACAAGACCCGGATGTAAACGAATCGCGAATGGAGATGTTTCCGGATTGGACCAGAAGTTTCCTTCCTTAGATAAGTCATTCGTTTGGTCATCACTTACCCGAATCGTTGCCCCGATCTCCGCAAGCAAGTCATTGCTTCTGGTTGAACCGCCGCTGTTATTACTTTTCGCAGCCAGGAATAGAGAGCCTCCCGCCGTGACAAAGTCCTTCACAGCCACACGTTCCTCTGCAGTTAAGCTGCTTGCCGGATGTGTCATCACAAGAACCGATACATCCTTCAGCACTTCCGCTGTTAGAGGAGTCTTATTTTCCTCTACCTTATAGCCCTCATTTTGAATCAATTTCGTAAACGCTTTGAAATTGTCCTTATAGGAGCCGCCATCTGTTGAAGTATTCTCATTTTTATGAGAAGCATCAATCAAGACAGTTTTACCAAGAGCATCCTTTACTTTCACGTTCAGTACGAATTGGTTATCATCTGCATTGTCGCCCTCTGGTGTATCCACCACAACAATAATGTTCTGATCACCACTTGTTTTGCTTTTCCAAACGGCAGAAACCGTTGTCGCTGTTTTACCAGCTAATTTAGAAATAGGCGCCGTACCAATCAGATTGGCCTCATCCACTTTATCTTCATAAAATTTAACCGTTAAGCCGGTTAAATCACCAGTACCAAGATTGCTGATACCTGCTGAAAGAGTGGTTGGGTTGCCGGTGATTGCCACACCATCTGCCAGCTCGGCCCCGCTGATCCGAACATCTACTTCTTTCTCTTCAGACCAAATCGGTGCGCTGTAAACTTGTTCACCATCTTTTTGAGTGACTTTGACAATAAACCATTGCTGGCCACCTTTAATGCTTACTTCAGGTTTCCAGTTAAATGATTTACCGGATGGCTTGTACGTATCAATCACTTTACCGCCATTAGTCATTAATTCTACTTTTTCAATCTCATCATTCGATACATATTTCGCATCGAGATAGTCATATTCAGCGATTGAGTTATTCTCCGCCACGTCATCGGAACCAGAGATATCAAATTTCAGTGTATCTCCATCTACAATCGATCCCATATATCTTCCGTTCGCTAACACATCAAGCGTAAAGTTCGGATCCTCTGTCATGTAGACACGCATTTTACTCATCGCATTTAGCAAAGAAGCATTCGAGTTTTCATCCGCAACAATGACAGTTCGTCTCATCGTTTCGCCCCATGTTTGATCATGGTTGTCCTCACCGTAAGTCGGTGCGATATGCCATCCTAAATCAAGGGCAGTGAAGTATTTCTTTTCTGCATTCGCATAGGAATAATGCCCTGAGCCATTACCCACTTCAAACATCGTAAATAACTTATCAACATTTTTATCATATGGCGTAAAGTTATTAAACGCATTGGCCGACATATCCGGGTGGTTAAACTGGGCTACGATATCATCGTAAGTCAGGATCCACGCATAATATTGGCTGAGTGTTTGATATTGCTTACTGTTTATATTTCGATCAATAAAGTTCTCGGTACCAAATACATTGGAATGTCCCCATGTTGTGGAGGTCATTTCAAAGGCCGGGAAAACGGTAAATTGATCAGTCGAATATTGTTTAGCAACATCCTTTGTTAATTTCCAATCAGCGCCACCGGAACGTTCCTGCATTCCGTCACGATTCACTGTGTCCTGACCAACCAATTCGGCATCAAGATCATGTGAGTGATCAGAGAAGGCGAAGTAATCGTAGCCATACTTTTGTGCAGCTTTAACGGCTTCTTCAGGAGTACCTGCTGCATCGTGGGAAAGATTCGTATGATTATGAGTCGTTCCACGGAAATGTTTGCCCTCGGTAAATACTTTCGTGACTGTAAAGGACCATTCATATGTTGTATGATTGCCTTTTTTATCAGCAGCTGTCACCTTAATTTTATGTTCACCAAGGGATAGCTCGCTCGCCGGAGTATATTCAATAGCTTCCTTATTAAATACACCTTCAACAGCCTGTCCATCAATGGTCATTTTAATGGATGCTTTATCAATCCCACTTGGGTCCTTCAACTGGGCTGAAATGGTCGGCTGTTTAGATTCCGTTTGAGAACCATTAACCGGGCTCTCATCAGAAATCACCGGACCAGCTTCATCTTTTACAATCATCACGCTATGTGGCTCTGTAGCTGAACCGCTTGTTTTCGTCGCACTTTGATTTTTTACTTCTATATAATAGTCAAAGCCTGCTTGCGGTACGTCACTGGCTGGAATCGTATAGCTGTATTGCTGTTGAGCCCCTTTTACTAATTCTTTTTGTACATACTCTGTTGCATCCTTTGCTTTGTAAAAAAGTGAGGCAGAATCAGCGCCGGCAATTTGTGCAGAAATGGTGACATCTGTTTCTGTATACGCCTCTTTAAGCGCTTCATGTTTTAAGGTAAGCGGATAATAGATAGCTAAATCTGCTTTATCCCTTGGGTAGATCTGATAGCCTGAAGTATACGGTGATTTGGATGCATATTGCCCTAAAATACCGGTTACTTCATAATCGCCTGCCTTGATATCTGTTCCCAATGTAATTTGGGTCTTTGCCATAATCCGAAGAGTGATGCTTTTGCCATCTTCATCGGATAAAGTCACATTGGCAGGAAGAGCGTCTGGAAGTGAGGAAATATTCCCTTTTACCTTAACCAGCATTCCTTCAAGCGGCTCAGCTTTATCGTAGTTTGCTAGATCAGCTATCTCCATCTCTACCGGAGCCGGCACATCAGCCGAACCAATCACTTCTACCGTTGGAGAAACGAATTCAGTTAAGCCATTATAAAATAAAATTTGGCCAAGGACTTTTACTTTGTCCCCTTTTTTCACCTTTACATCGCCTGTATATCCATAGACATTAATGCCGCCTGTTTCATCTTGTATGTAAAAGCTGCTTTTGCTGTTATCTAAGATCTGATCATCAACGGATACGATACCTTCGATTAAATATTTGGTACCCACATTCGTTGGTGATCCAGTTAAACTTTGTAATTTGCGGATTTCCCCGATTTTGGTCACAGTCGTCGGGTCAGCCGGTACCTCAGGTTCTTCAGGTGTACCTGGCACTTCACCTGTACCTGAGCCATCCTCTATGGGTGAAGAACTGTTTTGCGGATTCGGTTTTACTTTCGCAAAATCCATTGCATTGTCTTCTGTATCCCACCCATTTCCTTTACCGACTCCAGCATTTGATGGATCTGAGCCATCGTTTGCCAACCGCTCCACACTTTCTGAGTTCGAGGGCGCTATCGTTGGTCCTGAACCAAGGAACTGTTTGGCAGTGGTGCCGTAACCAACAAAATCAATGACAGCTGAATCATCTTTACTTGAAATAGCCGTCTTTCCATTTACCAATGCAATATGTCCGGCTGTTCCAGATAAATTAAAACTAGAAGGTGCCGTTGCATCAACCATTGGCAAAGCGACTCCATTCCCCGCACCAGGTGCTGCCTGGATTAAATAATAGCCATGTGCTTTAATGGTTCCAGTCAGATCTTGAAGTCCTGAAAAAGGTTTCGTTCCATCATTCGAAGCAGAAGCATATTGAATAGACCAACCCTCCAGGCTCATATCCTTGTCCGTTGGATTATATAGTTCGATAAAATCATTCAGATATGGAGCTCCATTATTTCCTCCTCCCCCATATACTTCACTGATCACGAGATGATCAGCGACACGTGTCGATTCCTCGGCATGTGCGATACCACTCATAAAGGGTGGCAGGAAAGCGTTTACAATTAACAGAATGGATAATAGTAAGCCAAACCATTTCCGTTGCTTCTTCACACAAACTCCCCCAATTATTGGAATATTTTTATTGCTTATCTATCATAACAAATTTCCTATTTATTAAATATATATTTTTCAAAAATAACATATTATTAACATTTTTATATAATATTGTTAAAAATATCTTTACATTTGTTCCAAAATTTTTAATGATAGATTTGTAAAACAAACAACAATCTAGGGAGGATTTGACACATATTGACGAAAAATAAGAGAAAGCTACCTATTTCTAAATGGCTCACCGGTATTATGATATTCATTCTTTCTACACTGACTTTTCAAGGTATTTCGTATGCTCATCCATTAAGCGCTGCCTATACATCTCTTATGATTACAGAACAGGAATCTACGTTAATCTATTCGATTGATACCTTATCTATCATTGAAGGAATCGGGGGAGATACAAACAAAGATGATACATTGAATGCAGAAGAAGTGAAGGAGATCTCTCACCGCGTTGAGGAATGGATCGAACACGGCCTTTTACTCGAGGCGGATGGGGAACCTCAATCACCTGAACTGCAGGATTTAGTAATCGAAAGTAAAAATGAAACGGATGTCGCCACCCTAACCTTCACCTTACCAGGATTAAAGGAAGGCCAATCGATTGAATTCTCGGACGGTATTTATTTGGAAGGTAGCAACACCAAGTATTATACCAACTTTGTCAGCATTACCTATGACAACCAAAGCTATGAAAGTGCACTGCAGGGGAAAAAGAATCGGGAAGTGACGATGCTGCTGGCTCCCGGACAGCAGGAACAATCAGAGCAACCAGTTACTGAGACAACTGCAGCAGAACCAAAAAGCAATGTCAGTTGGCTTTCGTTCCTCAAGCTCGGGATGGAGCATATCCTGACTGGGTATGATCATTTATTATTTTTATTCGTCCTCTTAATCAGACGCCAAAGCCTAAAGGAATATATCGCACTGGTCACCGCCTTTACCGTGGCACACAGTATTACGTTAACATTAGCTGTTCTTGGAATCGCCGATTTACCATCCCGATTTGTAGAAGCGATGATTGCCTTAAGTATTTGCTATGTGGCGATTGAAAATATATTTAAGAAACATGTCTCGAAACGCTGGTTATTAACCTTCTTATTCGGATTAATTCATGGAATGGGTTTCGCCAATATCTTAAAGGATATGGACATTTCAAAAGAGGGGTTGGTTACGGCGCTGATCAGCTTTAATGTAGGAATCGAAATTGTACAGGTTATCATTGTAATTCTCTTACTGCCGCTCCTTGTTTGGTATCAAAAGAAAAACTTCTATCGAAACGTTATGGTCATCGGATCGATTCTTACCTTTATGATGGGAGCCTATTGGCTGATTGAAAGGATTATAGCTTAGAATACTTAGGATATCAGTTCCCATAGGGCTGATATCTTTTCATTTGTCAATAAGAATAATGAATATACTTTTAGTTATATTTTGACAAAATGCGACTTTGGACCCTGTTTTCTATATATTACATTTTGTACCATTATACTATACGTTGATAACGGCAAAGCCAGCGAAAACTGGTGACGCAAAACTAAAGGGACTAAGGCTTAACTCACGCTAAGTCAGCCAGTTACCGAAACGAGGAGGTACGGAATTGAATTACTATCAAACTCCTGAGGAAATGTATCGAAAAAGGAAAATCAAAAAGAACGTAACCTATGCGATCTTAGTTGTAGGAGCAGTTGGAATTATTTTAGGATTACAAGTACTACTCTACAATATGTAAAAAGAATGGAACAAAGGTTCCATTCTTTTTTATACTCATCCACCTTATTATTTAATGCAAGAAGAGCCTTCCTTCTAAGAAACCATGTTTCATACACAGTTCTAAGAATGTACCTGTATCCTCCAAAGTAAACCTTCTATCAAGAGATTCATAACAATCTTTATGATAGATTGTATTCGCAAAATCTAGTATAACTTCATCCTCATAATCATACCAAGTCTTACACTCTGGACACCTAAGCGTTCTATGCTTCAACCTATATCCCTCATTTCTTCACTAAAAGCAATATTACCTATAAAATATCGGTTATATTAAGATAATTTTCTTATCTATGTCGTGAAGAAAGGGTGAATGATTTAGACTTTATACTAAAAATTATGTTTGTTAAGATACTCTCCTTTGTGAAATATCACCATTTCTATACAATCATTTTGGTGGATTTTTTTCAAGAGTGACAACAAGGTTAATTGTTAGAGGTATTTAATCCTTAAGAAGAGCGGAGAGATCTTAAACGATTTCTCCGGTCTTCTTAATCACTTATTTTTTATAATAACTGTAATACGAACTTTCAATCTACTTAGCCCAAAATAAAAGGTAAGTCTTGGTAAAACAACTTCCAGAAAACACCGTTTTTTACAAATTAATAGAGTGGATTATATTATTTACCTTCTAATATATCTGCAATTATTTTACTTGCAAAACCATCACCATATGGGTTACTAGCTTTACTCATTTTTTCATACTCTTCTTTATCTTCTAGGAGTAATTTAAAGTTCTTATAGATATTTTCTTCATTTGTACCTACTAATTTGAGTGTTCCAGCGGCTATTCCTTCAGGCCTCTCAGTAGTATCACGCATAACTAAAACTGGCTTTCCTAAACTTGGTGCTTCCTCTTGGATACCACCACTATCAGTCAATATTAAATAAGACTTAGAAAGGAAATTATGAAAATCTAGCACTTCTAAAGGTTCAATAATTTTCACTCTATCATTTTCCCCTAATATTTCATTTGCCGCCTTCCTGACAGTTGGGTTCATATGTATAGGATAAATAACCTTAATATCCATATGTTCATCCACAATTCTTTTAATTGCTTTAAACATGTTATGCATAGGCTCTCCAAGATTTTCTCTTCTATGGGCGGTTATCATAATGAGTTTGCTATCTGCTGCCCACTCAAGTTGCTCATGTGAATAGTCGTCTCTTACCGTAGTCCTGAGTGCATCAATAGCTGTATTACCAGTCACATAAACAGTTGAAGGATCTTTTCCTTCTTTCAAAAGATTCTGTTTAGACATTTCTGTAGGAGCAAAATTATACTTTGCTATAATACCTACAGCCTGGCGATTAAACTCTTCTGGAAAAGGCGAATAAATATTATAAGTTCTTAGCCCAGCCTCAATATGCCCAACTGGTATTTGTAAGTAAAAACAAGCTAAAGATGTAACAAAAGTTGTAGATGTATCCCCATGGACTAATACCATATCAGGTTTTGATTCTTCCAATATATTCTTCATTTTATTCAAAATATTTATTGTTACATCAAATAGGGTTTGGTTTGCTTTCATAATTGATAAATCATAATCTGGAACTACACCAAAAACTTCCAATACTTGATCTAGCATCTCTCTATGTTGCCCTGTTACACAAACTTTCGTATCCAAGTTTGTTCTAGTCTTTAGTTCTTTTACTAAGGGACACATTTTAATAGCTTCTGGTCTAGTCCCAAATACTATCATCATTTTTTTCTTCATTTTTATCTACCAACTTTTACTTAAGTAATTTACATTAAGAATAATGTTTTTAACTTATTTATGATTTTCCTCAAACCGCCAAGCATCTCGGCACATGGCGGTAATATCACGTTTTGCACTCCAACCTAATTCTCTCTTTGCTTTTGAAGTATCAGCATAGCATGAAGCAATATCACCGAGTCTCTTATCCACAATCTCATAAGGGACCTCAATGCCATTAGCTTCTTTAAAAGCTTTCACTAATTCTAGGACACTAGTACCTTTTCCGGTTCCTAAATTATATACATGAACACCCTCAGTTACATTTTCCAAAGCAGCAACATGACCTTCTGCAAGATCTACTACATGGATATAATCTCTAACTCCTGTTCCATCAACAGTTGCATAGTCATTACCAAAAATCCCTAATTTCTCAAGCTTACCTTTGGCTACCTGAGTTAAATATGGCATAAGGTTATTTGGTATTCCATTTGGATCTTCACCAATTAATCCGCTCTCATGAGCTCCTACTGGGTTGAAGTATCGAAGGATTGATACTGAGAAAGCAGGGTTTGCATTGGCTATATCAGTTAAAATCCGCTCACTCATTGCTTTTGTTTCACCGTACGGATTTGTAGTTGGTAGTAGCTCCATTTCCTCTGTAAATGGCACTTTGTTATCTCCATATACTGTCGCTGATGAACTAAATACAAATCGATTTACACCATATTTCTGACAAGCTTCTAATAGAACCATTGTACTTACTATGTTGTTGTAATAATAGTCTAGCGGTTTTTCTATAGATTCACCTACTGCCTTAAATCCAGCAAAATGGATAACCCCATCAATTTTATGATTTTTAAAAATATTATTAACAACTTCTACATCTGTAACATCAATTTCGTAAAAATCAACTTCCTTTTCTGCAATTTTCATAATCTTTGCAACAGTTTCACTCTTGCTGTTGCAAAGATTATCGGCAATAATGACTGAATGTCCTGCATGCAATAAAGCAACACATGTGTGTGAACCAATATATCCGGCACCGCCCGTTACTAGTATATTCAAAGCTCTCCCTACCCTTTTTAAATTTTATATTTTACTTCCTTGAAAAGAAATATTCTCTAAGTGTCTGTATCAAATAACCGTAACTTTCAAGTTTAAATAGCTTTGAAATAATATAATATAATATAATACCAACTATGATTTGAACAATTAGAGTAAGATATACAGACATATGAACAAATTGAACACTATATACAACTGCTCCCATAAAAATCGAAGATAATAATGAGGGCATTATATCTTTCAACTGTTCAATATAACCATAATTTAAAAGTTTTTTATTCGGATACGCATTAATAAATGTCCCTATTATTCCACTTATGATTCCACCAAATGCAATCGCGTAGATGCCCATATAAAACGTTATCCCTAGCGTAGTAAAATCAACTAGCCTTTTTATGATATTTAGTTTTAAAGAGATATCACTTCTTCCTAACGCGTTGATTGCTTGTTGGTTGGATGTGTGAATTGGGATGAAGGCAACGGCTACACAAAAAATCCTTATAAAAGGAACACTAGGCAGCCATTTATCAGTTAATAAAACTTCAACTAGCGGTTCTGCAACTACAAATAGTCCTGCCATTAACGGAAAAACAATATACGAGCTGATAATAATTGATTTTCGCATCATAGATTTTAATCTTAGTTTATTATCTTGCTGCTTAGCAAAGGCAGGTAACATAACTGATTGAATTGAACCATTAATATTACCAACAATTAATTCTGGTAGTTGTGACCCCCTATTATAATAACCCAGAATTTGTGGGCTATATAACTTTCCAATTAAAATAGTTCTTGTATCGTTATATAAATTGTATAACAACTGCGACAACAAAATTTTCCAACCAAAAGAAAAAAGTCGTTGTATTCTCTTAATTGAGAATACAAGCGTAGGTCTCCACTTTACAGTAAAGTATAGTATTAAAAATAATATTACTTGGTTTATTATTTGCTGATATACCAGTGCCCAGACCCCAAACCCATTATATGCTAGCAGGATACCCGCAATCCCCGAAATAATTAAACCACCTAGACTGCTTAAGAACAATTTTTTAAATTCCATCCTTCTAGATACAATTGCTGTTTGAATGGAAATAAATGCTCCAAAGAATAATATAATAGACAGTACTCTAAGCATACTGGAAAGTTGTGGATTGTTATAAAAGTCACCTATAAAAGGAGCGGTTAAAAATAAAAATGTATAGATAATTCCTGATACACCCAAACTTAGATAAAAAACCGATGAGTAATCAACTTCATTAACATCTTTCCTTTGCACAAGAGCCATGTTAAATCCACTTTGGATAACTGTATTTGCAAAATTTGTAAAAATTGTTAATATAGCAATCGAGCCAAAGTCCTCTGGTAACAATACACGAGCAAGGAGAACTTGAACCAAAAACTGGATAATCTGAGATCCACCACGTTCCATAAATTTCCAAAATAAATTCGTTAGAACATTGAATTTCATACTACTATCTTCCATTATTATCTATCCTTTAAATGATTCTGTTATTAGAGTTCAAAAGTGGATTTTTCGGGAAATATTTTATCAAAATGACTATTCAATTCCTTCATAATAGCCTCAAAATCAATGCTGTCATCGTTATCGTTAATACAAATCATTTTGTATTCTTGCTGTTTGATTGTGCTATAAATTCTTTCTAAATCAATAGGAACACTAAATCCCTTACCATATTCTCTCATATTAATTGGATAAAATCGGCCGCTCGCGAATTGCCAATAACGAAAGATATATTGATTTATATCTTCCATACTTCTAAATTTATTTTTTGAAGTTTTATCTAGTTCACTATGAAGCTTTTCCCATGCATCCTGCAAAGTCGATTTTAAATAAGGCGCTGGTAAATGATCATAAATAAAGGAAGGAAATTCATTCTTATCTAAAATAGAATAAAGAATGTTTCTCAAGCTACCCTTTACTCCATATTTTAAATTTATAAACTTTGTGAAATGGGCTTTTACAACTTTATTTTTATTGAAATACTGATTTAAGGCACTACTATTATTTAATAAAATATAATTAAAGGTTGATTGTGGCACAGTTTGAAGCTGACACATTCTAACACTGTCACATGGCATTCCACTTTTAAAATAATCCTCCGGCTTAACCCTATTTATGATAAACATATCGTCGTTAAAATAAACAAACTGATTCGATAATCCCTCTATTCTATGTAAATTTAACTCAATCGGGTGGGAACTAAATGTTGGCAAGTATTCTTTGGGCATAAAGTCTGAATGCTTTACAATATTTAGCTTAGGATGATCTATTTTTAACCAATTCGGTAAATGACCGTACGTAACAAAATGGATTCTATTTACCCAAGGTGCATACTTTTCTACCCCACGAAACCAGTACTGTAAGTTATTCCAATCTCGGTACCTATTAATAGAGACATTCTCCTTTTCATTCGGAGAAAACTTTATCTTTTCCTTTTGCCATTCGGGGTCATTTCCATCTACCCATAAAAGCACAAAATCGATTTTATTTTCCATATATTCTTTCTCCTCTTTACCTTTCATGTACCTTTTATGTCAATGGTCTAAATTACAATTTAATTACGTCCTTTTTCCTCATTATTCGGTACCCCTTTAGTATCAAGTTCAACAATGTAATCTGTTTCCTTCTCAATAACCATAAATATATTTTTGTATTAATGGGAATCCCCTTTAATGGAATAACATGTAAAGCATGATTTATTTCATCATTTGAAAGTATATTCTTAATATAATTTTGTTTTTCTCGACTATTTTTTTTATTTGATTTATTGAGCTCATTATCGATTGCTCCAATTGTAAGATACGCTAGATAATAGTCAAGTTGAACAGATAAATCATAAATATTTTTTTCAGCAATTATTTCTTTAAGTAGTATGTGCAATGTCATAATACCTTCAAAAAACTTATCATCATATTTCTTAGTCATTGACAAGGAATTTTGACGGTAGTGATAAAGATACTTTTTATCTAAAATATAGATACTAGTCGCATCAAGTAAAGATGGATATGTGCAAGCTGCATCTTCGCCCATACGAATGTTACTATCTACCCTATATTGATTAATCTCCAAAATTTCCTTTTTAAATATTTTATTCCAGACTGCTGGGTACAATCCAAATTCAAAAAAATGGCCTGAATAGAGCATAAAAGGATAGATATATTTTTTCATTGCCTCTTTATCATAATAACCTGGAGCTATATTTTGTGTTAATTTTATCTCTACATTAGGATAACTCTCTAAAATATCGCATATCACGATATCAGCATCGTGATATTTAGAAGCTGAACAGAGTAATTCGAACATATCCTTTTCTATCCAATCATCACCATCTACATAACCTATATATGTTCCACATGCAGCCTCTAATCCTGTTTTACGTGCATCTACTAGTCCTCCATTTTTTTTATGAATTACCCTTACTCTGTCGTCTTTTAATGCATATTCATCACAAATAGCAGGACAATTATCCGGAGATCCGTCATCAACTAAAATTAATTCAAAGTCTTTAAAAGTCTGTTCTAATATACTATTAATACACTTGTGTAAATATGGTTCTACTTTATAAATTGGTACAATTATACTTAAGTATGGCTCCATTATTTTCCTCCTCTACTATAATAATATCCACTCGTAAGGGAAAGTTCCTCCGTTATTCAAGAAATACATATAGTAAAAATAATAACCTACATACCAAATAGTGTAATAACCCCCAACAATCAGTCTTTCAGATTTATCGTTTATGGATTTAACTAGTATTGGTATAAGAATAATTTGAATGATTTCTGAATAAATCGTCAACCTTATTGCAAAGTCACTAAAATACCCCATAAATTGCAATGGAATTTGCAATATGAATAAATCAATAAGGATGTCATATTTTTTTCCTTTACTAATTATTTGCTTTCTAAAAAATAATATAGGTAATAATACTGGCAGGATAAGGATTAAAAATCCAAAGCCTACACCATTTTCTGTAACCGAATAGGAATGCAAATATTTAGCAAAAACAGGCATCCGAATCACTAATTCCATTAAGGGTACAGCTATAATAAATGAACAAATAATTGCTAAATAATACATTATTTTTTTTAATAGTGATAACCCATTCCTTTTAAATCCAATTAGATAATATAATAAACAAATATATGCACTTGTATGAATTTGTGAGGCAATGAGAATAAAAAACAAGTACTTGATTGGCTTACGCTCTAAAATAAAGCGAAATGAATAAAGCACTATAGCTGCAGCAAGCATTTGTCTCATGATATTGAGTGAAGTAGAGTAATATGATAAATAAAAAATCATCATGACAGCAGCTATACTAAGATTGGATTTATAATAATCTGCAGTCATAAAAATGAACATTAATGTTAAAAAAGAAACAAATAAAAATAATCCCCATTCTCCAAAAGTTAACTCTGCAATTCGATTAATTAGAAGAAACAGTGGTTCACTTAAAGCTGAATCAAATATATCCTTTATCGAAAGACCTTTAGTTGCATTGTATATAGATAAATAATTGTAAAAATCCGTGCCAACTCCATTTCGTACGGAAGCTAAAAAGACTGGAACTCCAACGATAAATATCATCCATATCACTTTACTACTAGATTTCTGAGATAAAGTGTTACTATTAAATTTTATAAATCTTTTCTGATAAATAACAGCCATGATAGCAGAGATTATAAAAGAAGACATATAGGTAAAAAGCGAAATGATCAAAGAAACACATCCTATTTAAATCAAAGTGTACGTTATTGGGAAACAAGCTAGAAACTGAGACATCTTCATTTGAAATCTTATCAAATTTAATATTTTCTTTTATCGTATTTATATTTTTACTATGTTCAATATATCTGCTTGTCCATTTCGTGATTGTAGAAATTCTTTTTCATTTTATATTTGTATTTTCTTTCCCAAGTTAAAACTTTTACATTATAACCTGCTTAAGAGGCAATCAACCTCCTTTTCAATTCGTGAGTCGGAATCTACAGAATTGGAACGCAACAATATTACACTCACTTTCTTCACAGATTAAATTCCTCATATAACAGTTATAATATTTCACATCAGTTTTCCATTCACTTCTCTTAATTCGTTCTTGTAAATACTGATTTACCAAATGAAGGTTGAGTCGGCTAAACTTTCTCCTGATTTCTTTAGATTTATATAATTGAACGATTGCATCGGTAAATTGTTATCGTTAAACTTTTTACTTACAAATCTATTTTATCCATGATTCACCAAATCACTATTTCCTCTTGAATTTGTAACAATCAGTGGTTATGCAGTTGCCAAGGCTTCTATAACATTGACTGATAAGCTTACTTGTCTTGACGATGATACGGCTATATCAGATAATCCCATCAGGTTAGGAACGTCCGTGCGATACCCTAAAATTCAGCTTATCTACTAGTTCGCTATAGTTGTTTTAATGGACCGTCTCCAACCAAAAAATACTATTGGACATTTAGCTTTTAATTAGATCAATACCGTTAATTAACAATTTTTGATTTTTCTGTAGCTTAGCTCAAAAACTCTTTGATTATTTTTCGTATTCTGTATCCAGAATAGTCTTCAATTGATGCTTTGCTATTTTATTTGTATATGGATTTTCAGTAATATATCTTTCTAATTCATAGATTTTATTACCATGTTTTAAAATCCCTTTTAATTTTGAATATATAGACTCCTCATCCATCTCAACAATAATACCATTAACTCCATTTATTATTTGTTCAGTAGCTGCAGCAAAATTAGTTGTTAGCACTGGTGTACCTAAAATTAACGATTCCCCTATCACCATAGGATAACCTTCATACTTAGAAACCAATATGAATAAAGAACTTGCTTTAATATATGGATATGGATTTTGTTGATTACCAACAAAGTTAATATATTCCTCTACGCCTAATTCTTCCACCTGTTTCTTTAGTAAATTTAAATCAGGGCCATCTCCTACTATGGTCCATCGGAAATTACTGACATTAGATTGTAGTAATCTATTTACAATTTCAGGAATTATGTTTAATCTCTTTGGATCATTATTTATTCTAGACACTGTAATAAGAGAATATCTGTCTGCATATGTTTGTATAACTTTTTCATTGCTTAAACGTTTAATTTTATTTATTGGAAAGAAGTTATAAACAGTTACTACTTTAGTAGCATATTCAGGCAAGAATTTTTTGAACTTCTCTGATACAGCATTCGATACACACACTATATAGTCGTAGTCTTTATACTTATTTCTACAATCCTCTTGGTTAAAATTTGCCAATATTGGATCGGTGTGAATCCAAGCTATTTTTTTTCTAGCTCGCACGAAATTAGATACATATTGGTTTGTACCTTGGTTAAAATAGTTATTGGGAAGATCATTAAAATATGAAATCGCAAAATCATATTCACCTGTATTTTTCTCCAATTTAAATAAAAATTGATAAAATCTTTTGGGTCCTATTAATCTAACTAGTAACATCAAAATCAATCTTAACAACTTATCAAAAAAAGTTCCCTCACTTTTAATAATAGAAAATGGCGTAGCGGCTAAACGTAACAAGCGCTTCCCTTTAATGATATTTACATTTTTCGGAACTTCCTTTAACATGGAGCCATCCCCAAAAACAAATAGATCAATATTATATTGGTCATTACTTATTACATCTAACATATTTATTAACGCGCGTTGGATTCCGCCTGTCTGGAAATTCTGTGCAACAATTAATAATTTCATATGCTCACCTCTTTATTTAGAAGTTATTAACTACATTTGTTACATAAAAATCAATTGTCTATACTCTTTACGCATTTTCACACAATTCACTATATAATTCTATAAGCCTTTTTTCCATTTCCGTCCAACTGTACTCATTTAAATATAGTTGTTTCATCTTCCTGGATATTTCAGGCCATTCATCTTTTCGCTTAACTAAATTTTCTAATGCAACTTTAAGATTATCAGTCTTATACTCAATTACTTCACCGATACTATGGTGAGTTACAATATAATCTACTCCTGTATTTCTCGCCATAATTATTGGTTTGCCTAGCATTAATGCTTCATAAAATTTGTTGGGCGCTGCATAATAATGATTAGATACAGTTGGATCATATATTGCTACCATAATGTCACAACTTTTCTCTAAAGCTAGGGTTCTTCTGTATGGTAATTTTCCGTAAAACTTAATGTTGTCTAATGTTTTTGATAAATCAATAAAATAATTTTCATACTTTCCAAATCCCCCAATATGAAATTCATAATTCATATTGTCTTTAACTATATTTGCAATTTCTTTTATAAATCTACCATCTGCTAAAATTCCCACATAGACAATCTTTATCTTATTTTTATTTAAATTAAGAACTTCTGGTCCTATTTTAACTTTAGGCGGTGTATTATGGATTACAGTTAATTTGTTAGGCTTAGTTCCTTTTATTTGTTCTTTTCTCTTTTCTGTACATATAATGACTGCATCTGCACTATTAATAATCTTATGATCACTAGATTTGATTATTTTTTTTAGGAAATTCGGCACATTAAAAGAGTCAACATAATAATCAAATATATCATAAACAAACTTCTTTTTAAGAAACTTGGCTATTTTAGATGATACATAAGCTGTATCAAAATCACACGCATGTATAACATCATATTTATCTCTATTTTTATATAACCAAATACCTAATCTGATTTGAAATTTCATTAATGGTACCAGGTTTTTTTTTAATCCTCCACCATAAGATGCCAAAATGCCCACCCTATGAATGATAACTGATCCATTTTCTAAGTTTAATACATTGTCTTTAGTTCTATATTTGTTACTCCTATCCCAGGCTAATATTTCTACTTCATGCCCAGCTTTTAATAAGCTATTCACTTCCTTTTCAACCCTTGAATCCGGGTCAACAGGATTGGAGCGGACAAAGATAACTTTCATAATATCACCAACTTATCCCCATAATTGTTTTAATACTTTGTGTTTATAAACTCATTCTAAAAACAAATAATTCAATAGATAAGCCTATATAACACTAAATATTCGAGTGATTTATTTGGTATAGAGGCTTCAAAAAACAAGCTTCTAAAGCATAGAAAACCTTTTTTATCGTTATCTGTTTATACTTATCTATGGATATCTGTTGAGCCTAGTTTATCGTTTACTTGAACACTGTAAGTCAGTCTCTACTATAAATCTTTAGCATGTGTTCCTTTACATTTTCCGCACTGAATTTTTCTATATAATTCCTATTGAATTCCCCATATGTTTTTCTTGTATTTTTATTATTTACTAACTTTTCAATACTATCTTTAAATCCATGCACATTTTCACTATCTACTAAATATCCACCTTGATTATTCTGAATAAGATCTACATTTCCACGAATCCTACTGCCAATGCAAGGAAGCCCAGCAGCTAAAGCTTCCATTAAAGCGACTGATAAACCCTCTCTTTTTGAAGGCAAACAAAATATATCTGCCACTTTTAATACTTCTTTTATGTCATTTCGATACCCAGCAAAGATCACCTTATCTTCGATATTTAATTCTTGAGCTAGTCTTGTTAAGCATTCCCTTTTTTCACCAATTCCACAAATCATATATTTATATGAAGCATTAATTTTAGCTAGAGCTTTTATCACTACTTCATGATTTTTATTATCATTAAGTTCGCCGACAGATAATAATAAACAGTCATCATTCGATACACCAAGTTCTTTTCGCTTTTCTTCAACATTTACATTAATACTATTAATTTCATCTACATGAATTCCTATTCCAGGGACATAACATGTTTCATTAACTTTCAATCGATTTCCCTGTTTGAAATCCTCACTATTAATGGTAATCAGTGTATCAGTAAACATAGCACAATATTTTTCAATAGGATAAAATATCATCCAATTAAGCTTAGGTGCACCTTTATAAAAATGAAATCCGTGTGCGGTGTATATAACCTTTGTTCCTTCTTTTCGACTATTTTTGCTAGCCAATCTTGCAATGACTCCACCTATAGGGGAATGGCAGTGAACAATATCATACTTATTATTTTCTATTAATGTTTTTGTTAGTCTATAAGCCATGAACATGTCCTTTATCAAAGATATCTTTCTTGGCACAGGAATGTGATAAGTATTTACTCCAATTTTATCCAATTCTCTTTTTAGTTCATTTACTCTTTCTTGAGATGTAGTACTTCCAAACTCAAAGTTACAAGCAACATCAACCTTGTATCCTAATTCCTGAAGTATATAAATATTATCCATATTAAACTGATCGATCATTGAGGCAACAGAAGCATATATTAGCGCTTTTTTCACCACTTTGCCTCCGTTTTTTCAATAGAACTTCGTAAATCTACTACATGATAGGAGTCCTTATCATATTTAGATAAACATTTATCATATACTAAATTTCCAAATGCCTTATTAATTATTCCAAACTTCAAACCAATAATATTTAAAAATGGATTAAATAATTTTGTAAGTATAATCTTCTTACCATGCACCTCGGCTATCAACTTTACCATGTCACTGGTCCTGACATACTCACTATTCTGTGGAAAGAATAGGCCACTTTCTTTTTCATCAATCATTAACCTAATAAACTCACAAAGGTTATCGATATGAAGCATGCTACGCTGGTTCTCAATGTCAGGAAAAAAAGGTAACTTACGAGCTGCTTTTGCAAGTATAGGGTAGTTCCCTTTAGAGCCTTTTCCATATATCATTGGTGGTCTTATAATAACAACTTTGAAATTATCATTTTGCAGTCCTCTAATACCTTGTTCCGCTTGTAGTTTGCTATTTCCATAAAAATTACTTGGTGTAGGCACTGTAGTCTTTGTTATTATTTTCTTTTCTCTACTACTGTCTCCATATACGATAATACTGCTCATAAATATAAACTGTTTTACACCTTCTGCTTTAGCTTTCTTAGCAATTTCTATTGTAAGATCGCGATTAACTTTATAGTATAAATCTTCCAATTTGGGGTCTGTTGAAACATGTGCTACTCCAGCTACATGGAAAATCACGTCATACTCAGATAAACTAATCTCTCTCCAAGAATCATCTCTTAAACTAATCTTATCGATTAGATATCTATTAGGGTAATTCCCTAGCCATTCCTTTAGGCTGTTCCCAACATAACTGTTTATACCTGTTATCAATATTTTTTTCATTTAGGAACGCTCTCCTTATTGCTCAATAAATTCTTTTTCTCAATAGTTCCCGTCCCACCTTCAATAACGCCATCACTCTTAACGACACTTATGATGGTTCCAATGAAACACTTAACATCCATTACAAAATTAATATTTTTAACATATTCACCATCCAACTTTGCTTTTATTTCTATAGGAAGTTCATCTCTTCCATTAATTTGCGCCCAACCAGTCAGTCCAGGTTGGACATTATTTGCACCATATTTATCCCGTTCTGCAATTAAGTCATATTGATTCCACAACGCTGGCCTAGGCCCAATAATACTCATCTGACCAACTAGAATATTCCAAATTTGTGGTAGCTCATCTAATGAAGTCTTTCTCAAAAACTTACCTACTTTAGTAATATACTGATCAGGGTTTTTTAGTAAATGAGTTGGAGTGTCCTTTGGTGTATCCATCCTCATCGTTCGAAACTTCAAAATATTGAAATGCGTCTTATGGATTCCAATACGTTTTTGTTTAAATAGAATCGGACCTCTTGAATCAAGTTTAATAGCAATAATTAAAATCAAAAGAAATGGTGACAAAATTATTAGGCCAATTGAAGATAGTAAGATATCTATCAATCTTTTAATCTTCATATACATTATGTAACACTCCTTTAAATTTATTCTTTAGTAGATTAGGATTTAATTCGAAAAATTATCATTCCAGTTAACTACTAAGCTACTAAAGACACTCTTAACCTCTCAAACACATTTAAGGTTGCTAAAAGTTGGTTAGTGAATCAATTTTTCACATTCACTAACCAACGATTACCCCTAATTATCTAAACAACGATATTGTTATTTGTGAAGGTAAAAATAGTTAGGCTTACTTTTTTTCACTAATCCCTAACTACCAATCATTAAAGAATGTTTTTCACTAAACTTCGTGTTTGCAATCCCAACAAGCGTTTCTTTCATCTCAATCGAATTCATATCAAGAAGAGTCTCAATCACCTCATAAAGTTCGCGCTTCTCCATCGGCTGAGCTTTCCCAATAAAAATCTTAGGAAACACCTGATCTTTTTGAACCTCATTCTCATTAAGAAGCTCTTCATACATTTTCTCACCAGGCCTTAAACCAGAGAATTGCATTCCAATCTCATCAACAGAATATCCTGAAAGGGTGATTAGATTTTTAGCAAGGTCAACAATTTTAACCGGTTCCCCCATATCCAAGACAAATATTTCTCCTCCACGTGCCAATGTCCCAGCTTGTATCACAAGCCTTGAAGCTTCTGGAATTGTCATAAAATATCTCGTTATATCAGGATGCGTTACCGTTATAGGACCGCCGGCTTGAATTTGTTTCTTAAACAATGGAATAACACTGCCGCGACTACCCAACACATTTCCAAACCGTACCGCCACAAACTTCGTCTTACTTTCCTTTGCCAAATTCTGAATAATCATTTCAGCAAAACGCTTCGTTGCCCCCATAACATTTGGAGGGTTTACTGCCTTATCAGTTGAAATCATGACAAAAGTACCAACACCAAATATATCTGCCGCTTCTGCAACATTCCGAGTGCCAAACACATTATTTTTCACTGCTTCTCTCGGGTTATACTCCATCATTGGAACATGTTTATGCGCTGCCGCGTGATAAACAACGTCTGGTTTGTATTTATCCATCACATCAAAAATTCGATTTCGATCCTGTATATCTGCAATAATGGGAATAATCTCAATCGATTTTCCGTATTGTTTCCGTAATTCCATATCAATTAAATAAATGCTATTTTCACCATGTCCCAGTAAAAGGAGTTTATCAGGTGTAAACTTGCAAATCTGACGGCATATTTCCGATCCAATCGATCCGCCGGCACCAGTAACTAGAATTGTTTTTCCTTTTACATATTCAGATATGGTCTCAATATCTAGCTGAATTGGTTCACGGCCCAATAAATCTTCAACCTCAACATCTCTAAACTGTGTGACTGATACATTTCCGGACATAATCTCTTCAATCATGGGCATAATTTGAACCTTTGCCATTGTTTTCGAGCATTCTTCATAAATTCGCTTGATCTCTCCCTTTGACAGAGAAGGAATTGCAATAATGATAACTTCAACCTCATGTAAGGCAACAGCCATTGAGATATCTGCAGTCTCACCTACTACTGGTAAACCATGGATTTGGAGCCTTTGTTTATTTGGGTCATCATCAATAAAGGCTACTGGTGCTAAATCAGCATCCACCTTTTGAAGCAGCTGTCTCGCTACCATGGTTCCGGCTGCACCGGCTCCGATAATTAACGTCCGCTTTTTTGAATGGTCACTGATAGCCATATAACGGTCCCTGTATACTCTCCAGGAGAATCGCGACCCCCCAATTAGCAGGATATGAAGCATCCAGGTAATCCCCAATGCACGTACATAAACATCTTGAAAAACAATCAGTTGAATGATGGCAGTTGTTAAAATCGTGAACGTTACAGCTTTTACAATTGCAAATAACTCTCGTACACTCGCGTACTCCCATGCTTTGTTATAAAGTCTATAAATAAATGCATATACATGATGGCTGATTAACAGAGCAAGGGAGGTGATTAGTAAAGTTTCCTTTTTAAAAATTCCCAAATACGGATGGAGAACCAGGTAACTGCAATAAATAGCTGTTAACACGATGATGGAGTCTAATAATACCAATGTGGTTAGCCTTTTACGGTATGTCACGTTTTACCCTCTCCTCTAAAAAAGACCGGCATATGCCGATCTTTTTCCATACAAATTATTTTTTCACTACATTTAATTTTTCTTCCATAAAGCGCAATAAATCATTGCGCAAGGATGAATCCTGAAGGGCAAATTCAATCGATGTTTCAATAAACCCTAGTTTCTCACCGACATCATAACGTTTCCCATCAAAATCATAGGCAAATACTCGTTGTATTTCATTCAGTTTTTGAATTGCATCTGTCAGCTGAATCTCTCCACCTGCCCCTATGTTTTGCTCACCAAGGAATGCAAAGATTTCTGGACGTAAAATATAACGGCCCATTATAGCTAAATCAGACGGCGCAGTTCCTTTTTCTGGTTTCTCCACAAAGTTCTTCACCTGATAGCGGCGCCCGTTTTGCTCAATTGGATCGATAATGCCGTATCGATTGGTATCTTCCATTGGCACGTGCTGTACACCTATAATAGAAGAAAATGTTTTCTCATATTCATCCATCAATTGACGAAGGCATGGCTTGTCTGCCTGGACAATATCATCACCAAGTAAGACCGCAAATGGTTCGTTGCCAATAAAATTACGTGCACACCAAATGGCATGACCCAATCCTTTTGGCTCTTTTTGGCGAATATAATGGATATCGACCTTGGAAGGAGCTTGCACTTTTTCGAGAAGATCAAACTTGCCCTTTTCCATCAAGTTATTCTCTAAATCATACGCATGATCGAAATGGTCCTCGATGGATCTCTTTCCTTTACCGGTCACGATAATAATATCCTCTATCCCGGATTCAATCGCTTCTTCTACAATATATTGAATGGTCGGCTTATCGACGATTGGAAGCATTTCTTTTGGCATCGCCTTTGTGGCTGGCAGGAATCGTGTTCCGAGTCCAGCAGCTGGTATAATTGCTTTTCTTACTTTTTGCAAAGGTAAATCTCCTCCTAAAGTTTTATCCAAACACGCATTTTATGGGTACATATTATCAAATTATCAAAATAAACTAAAAACATTAGACAATTTATATAAATGTGTTTAATAATTCTAAGTAAGGGTAATTTCCCAAAAGCGCTTTATAATCTTACAAATTATTTTATATGAAATACTCAGAATTTTAATTTTAAAACAAATGGGCATCTAACCCACCCTCACACCATACTATTGATGACTACTTGCATCTAAGGAAGCTTTTCCTACCTCCCACAGTATGGTCGAGTGTCTCCTTTGATAAAGGTTAGGAGGCATCACCTACATGATCTATCATTAAAAAAGCCCTAAAAACTTACGCTGTCTGACTGGCTGAGGCATTTCTCTCATGATTGTTTGCCCGCTAATGAGTAACTCTGCATTTTCTTCAAAATAATAGATTTGGTCTAATCCGAACTGTTTTTCTAGTTCATCCAATGCTTGATTCATCCAAAACTGTCTGGTTGAAACATTATGTGCATCAGATGCCACGAAATGAATCAAGTTAGATGATAGTAAATCCATAGATACTTTCTTAATTTTCTTGCCAAACTTACCGGCGATACTGCCGCATGTAAGCTGGGTACTAACACCTCTCTGAACAAAGTCGTAGAGGAGATTTGGATTCTCAACTATGGCCATGTTCCGTTCGGGATGAACGAGGATAGGGTTGATTCCTTTTTGCTGCAGTTCAAAAAATAACGTATTAGCATACCTTGGTATATGATTTGAAGGAAATTCAATCAAGAGATAAGAGGAATTGTTTACGGTTTGGATGAAGCCCTGCTCGAAATCATCGAGCAATTCACCATACACCCTGACCTCCTGGCCAGGTAGGATATTTAACGGTATTTGGCTTTTCTCCAATTGTTCTTTTAAATGATCAATCTCAGCTAATATGTTTGTTCTTGTATTTTCGTATGCACCATTTTTATGATGCGGGGTTGCGATGATTGTGTCGATTCCTTCGCTGACGGCAAGCCTCGCCATATCCATCGAATCTTCTAAACTCTGTGCACCATCATCTAAACCTGGCAAGATATGACTATGTATGTCAATCATTTTGTCATGCAACCCCTCACTGTATATTTATTCCAATCATTGAACCCATCTTACTCACTTTTTGCAGAAAAGTCTAGTAAGCTACCTATTTTTTACCATAATAATAGTACGTATTGTCCTTCATTTTCCTGTTATTGAGAACAGCTCCTAGGATTTTAACCCCAGTATTCGTTAAAAGTTCTTTTGTTTTAATCGCATCATCTATCTGTGTACGTCCGCTGCTCACCACCAGCACGACACCTTGGCAAAGATTCGCAATGATTTGCGCATCCGTAACGGCTGTAACCGGTGGGGTATCAATAATTATGACATCAAACTCTTCCTTTGCCTTATTGATCAATTCCCCCATTGCTCTTGATGACAATAACTCAGCCGGATTCGGTGGTAATGGTCCGCTTGTTAACACATGTAACCCTAAAGGTTCAACAACCTGTAAGGCTTTTTCAAACTCTATTTGTTTCGTCAATACACTTGTTAATCCTAGGCTGTTCGTAAATGAGAACGTATAATGCGAAGAAGGTTTACGCAGGTCAGCATCTATGAATAAAGTCCTTTTTCCCTGCTGGGCGAATACAACCGCAATATTCGCAGCTGTCGTTGATTTCCCCTCTGTTGGTCCTGAGGAAGTAATCATAATCGTTTGCATTTCCTCGTCTACGAAAGAAAACTGGATATTTGTCCTCAAGGTACGGAATTGTTCTGAAATCGGTGATTTAGGTTCCAAATAGGTCACAAGCTTCCGTTGATTGCCATTCCCAAGCTGTTTATTTTTCTTACGCGCCACGTGGTTCACCTCTTCCTGATCTCTTCGCTCTTCCTCTTGCTTCCATTTGCGCATTACTTTCTTCAATGACACCAATCACGCCAATTACAGGTAAATCTAGAATTCGTTCAATATCCTGCTCGGTTTTGATGGTATTATCCAAGTACTCCATCAAGAAGGATATCCCCACACCAATCATTAATCCTACGACCAATGCAATGGCTATATTCATAAGCGGTTGCGGCTTAATTGGTGAAGCATTGTCTGAAACCGTTGCTTTCGCAAGGATGCTAACATTATCGACATTCATAATATTGACGATCTCTTCTTTGAAAATTTCCGCTGTCGTATTTGCTATATTTGCAGCCATATGCGGATCTTCATCTGTAACCGATACATTTACTACTTGAGATTCCTGTTCGCTGGCTACCGTTATTTTATTTGTGAGCTCGCTCGCGGATAGGTTCAAATCCAGTTCTTCAATCACCTTATCCAATATAACCGGGCTCTTCATAATGACATTGTATGTTTCGATGAGTTGTAGATTCGTTTGAACCATGTTTTGACTATATACTGATTCTTCACTCTGCGTTTGATTAACGAGCAGCTGTGTAGAAGATTGATAGATTGGAGTCAAAATAAAAAAGCTTGTTACTCCACTTATCAAAACTGCCAAAACGGTGATCATGATGATGAACCATGCACGTTTTTTTAAGGTTTCAAACAAATCCTTCAAGCTGATAGTTTCTTCCATTTCATCCTCCGATTAACATAATATTAAACATTATACAATAAACCGACAAAAATTCATCTGTTTTTTGGAAATTTTATATAATTTCTAAAAAAATGTAATATGTAATCAAACATTATAATTTGGTATCTATCTAATCCTTAATCCTGTATAAGAATTTCAAGATGATATTTATAGACTACAGAATGTAAGTTAAAAATATCATCTTGTGTATTAAACATTCACCTTTTTAAGAATAATGCAATTTTAAATATTAGGGAAGTGGTAAAATATACTCTATTTAAATTTTTTGTAATAATTACATAAAATATTAATCTCGCCAGTACAGGTGAGTGTATTATAAACTGAACTGTATAAGATTTTTTTCTTTTTTCACTCGCAAAACTTTTGCGAAGTTATCTAAATCCGCATTTATGCCATACTCTTCCAAAAATTTATTGTCTACGTTAAACTGTATCTGAGTCTTTCAAGGTCTCTCTTTTTATTATTCAAAGGAAGTGTGAATTGAATCCTTTTGCATATATCTATCAAATCAAAATCTTATTAATCATCCGGAGGAAGCAAAATGAAATATGTCACGATGTTTTTAATCACCATATGCACCATCCTTGTTTTAGTTTTTGGACAAACATACTGGAGCAATCAAATTGAACAAACCGTTGCGATGGAGAACGAAAACCAGCAAGCGGAGCCAAAAAAAGAGAAGGAAGTCTCCCCATCTTTTGAAAATATTAAAGATAACGGACTTAAACACGCTCTCGAAAAAGCTGTCAGCAATCATGGTAAAGCGAATATTTTGATTGCCGGTTCAAAAGCATTGGGAGATCAGAATAGTGGGTTGGGGATAACAATAAGTAAGAAACTGCAGGAATCTTTTGGATCAAATGTTTCGTCTTCATTCATTGAGTTTACTGGCACATCAAATCAATTAATACAAGAAGGTTTAATCAATGATTATCAGGATGCAAAACCAGATGTTCTTATTCTCGAAGCCCTTACCCTAGCCGATAATGGAGAAGTTGCAGTAGAAGATAATCATGAAAATATTTCAACGATCATTCAAGAATTGAAATCCATAAATGAAGATCTTTACGTGATTCTTATGCCTACTCACCCAATTCCCAATGCCACTATCTATCCAAAACAAGTAGAAGCATTAAAGGAATATGCAGAAGAAAATAATATTACTTACATTGATCATTGGGAATTTTGGCCTGATTATATGAATGAAACTGAATTAATGATGTACCTAAAAGAGGATAAAAGTGCTCCGAATGAAAAAGGAATTGAGATTTGGAGTAAAGAGGTCTTAAGATTGTTTGGGTTATAAGATAGTCGAGAAAATCTAACAAAGTTTTTATTCTCTCTAGTCATACTATTTTTAAAATAGATTAGAAAATTATTAATATAATCGGAAACTAGCCTTTTATTAGAACTATTTATATAAAAACTTAGTATAAAAGAGTTTTCCAAGCACCCAATCCAGGTGCTTTTTTGTTGTCTACCATTTGGCAATTTTTTCTCATTGAACCCTTCTGTTCTTCTACCTTAATGTAATATTGGGGGTACTTTTTCCTATAAGGTATACCCTATTAGACAATCTTTCTTTTCATTTTTACCGAATAGCTTTAGATTTGATAGATTCATCCGATGAAAAGAAAGGAATAAAAAATAAAGAGGTGAAGATCTTTGGGGAAATTCTCTATTAAAGCTGTCAGCCTGTTGATTGTGCTATCATTTTTCATTACTCTCCTGCCGGAGAAAGCAGATGCGGCCAGCTATTCAGCAAAAGTTAACGCCAGTACATTAAATGTCCGCTCAAAGCCTTCTACTACATCCTCTGTCATTGGAAAAATTAAGAAAGGCAAAGCGGTAACGGTTCAATCTGAGCAAAATAATTGGAGTAAGATTACATATGATAAAAAAACAGGCTGGGTATCTACTTCATACCTAACCAAAACAAAGCCGGCTGCTAGTACAGCCACTCTTGGTACCTATTATGTGACTGCTACTAGTTTAAACGTACGCGCCAGTGCCAGTACTTCTTCCAAAGTGATTACTTCTGTGAAGAAAAATGCAGCTGTGACTCTGCAGCAGAAAAGCGGCTCTTGGGGGAAAATCAAAACATCTAATGGAAAAACCGGATGGGTTTCTCTATCCTATCTTTCCACTACAAAACCAGCTGCTAATCTCGGTACCTACTATGTGACAGCTACCAGTTTAAATGTTCGCGCCAGTGCTAGTACTTCTTCCAAAGTCATTACTTCTGTGAAGAAAAATGCGGCTGTAACGCTTCAACAGAAAAGTGGCTCTTGGGGGAAAATTAAAACCTCTAACGGAAAAATTGGCTGGGTTTCTCTATCCTATCTTTCCACTGCTAAACCGGCAGCTAATCTCGGTACCTACTATGTGACAGCTACCAGTTTAAATGTTCGCGCCAGTGCAAGCACTTCTTCTAAAGTGGTTACCACTGTGAAGAAAAGTGACGCTGTGACGCTTCAACAGAAAAGCGGCTCCTGGGGGAAAATTAAAACATCTAATGGGAAAATCGGCTGGGTTTCTCTATCCTATCTTTCTACTACTAAACCAGCTACTAATCTTGGTACCTATTATGTGACAGCTACCAGTTTAAATGTTCGCGCTAGCGCAAGTACTTCTTCCAAAGTCATTACTTCTGTGAAGAAAAATGCCGCTGTGACCCTTCAGCAGAAAAGCGGTTCTTGGGGGAAAGTAAAAACCTCCAATGGAAAGATCGGCTGGGTTGCGTTGCAATACATCTCAACGAAAAAAGCCACCACTACCAATCCAGTAGGGCCAGTAGCTAAAAGTGTTAAAGGAAAAGTTATCGTCATTGATCCCGGTCATGGCGGCACAGATTCTGGAGCAATTGGTGTGAAGTTAAAAACAAAGGAAAAGAATATTGTGCTTAGTACGGCCAAGCAATTGGAAACATTACTCAAGAATGCTGGTGCAACGGTCGTCATGACACGCAGCCATGACACATATATTTCGTTGGACGCCAGGGCAAGTCTCAGTAACTCCAGAAAAGCAGACGCATTTTTGAGTATTCATTACAATTCCTATAAAAATTCTTCCGCAACAGGAATAGAAACGTACTATTATCAAAATAGCAGTCTGGCAAGTGCTATACAGAGTAAAGTAGTAACAGCAACAGGTTTGAGAAATCGGGGGGCAAAAAAGGGAAGTTATCAGGTTTTACGTAAAAATAAACAACCATCTGCCCTTCTGGAACTAGGTTATCTCTCAAATCAAACCGAGGAAAAAACAATAGCCCAAACCAGCTACCATAAAAAAGCCGCACAGGGAATCTTAAATGGATTAAACGCTTATTTCAAATCAAACTAACATCCTTAGCCTCCAGCGATGGAGGCTTTTTGTTTTTCCTCAACATCCAATCACAACCACTTCTTCTGAATACATTATTATAATTATCCATAAATGGACGTGATGAAATGTCAGATCAGTTAAAAGAAATATACGGGGCCTGGCTGGTGGCCATAGGTGCCATAATTGTTGCGATTGGCTCTACACCAAATAGTAGATTATCAAGCAAGCTACAAAATGACCTGAATTTAACCGGCAACGCTTTGGAGGCAATCGGGGCTGGCTTAGCTGCGGACGGACAAGGAAATCCTCTTTCGCTTGAATACGCAGGCAACGCTATATCCAGCATTGGTTCTCTCGAAAGCTTTACAGCGATCGCTATTGATTTCCCCGAACGGACAAACACGAACATTTCCATCCAAGGGAATTTGTTGCAAGCACTCGGCAGTGGGATCGGTGCTGCTGACGAATTTGGCGATAACAGCACATCAGGAGCATTGGAACTTTTCATCGGCAATATTCTTCAAACCATCGGAAGCGTCATCCAGGCATTCGGTGTCAAAATTCAAACCACTGATGAAAAAAAAGGGCAAACTTATATCGCGGTTGGTAGCTGGATTCAAGCGATTGGAGCCGTTCTCTCTGCCATCGGTCAACAACTTGAGGAAAAACAGGAAACACAAGGAGCTGGCGAAGAATAACCTTGTACAAGAGGACATTTACATTAAAAAATTCCTTTGGTAATTCAGCGAATGGGGTGATACCTTGTTTATGCCTATCTTCTCCTATAAACTGCGGACCAATTTCCCATTTTAGTTTAAGGGAAAAACAGGGAGAATCCTGGCTCAACTAGGTCTTAGCGTGAAATTTCTGCCTGTTTTTTCACTTTTATATATTCGTAACGTGGGCTTTTCTCGTGAGATTTCAATAAACCTTCAAGGCATAATAGAGGTTATGATAGCTGAATGGCATAATTCCTCCTTTATAACCGGTTTTCTATCTCCTAATCTAACAATAAACTGATTTTTATCAAAAATTCTCTCGACATCTCATGCCTTTCTGCTAGCTGTTTTACAGGTTTCCCTATCACTTTTACACACTTGCTGGCTAACTGTTTCATTAATGCTTAGTATTTGTTGGTATTTGTTTTGTTTCACTATCCCTTTTTTACGGTATAAATAGAGTACAACCCATCCAAATTATGTATAAAAAAGGAGGTAAGAAGAAATGAGAATCCGAGCAGGCAGTTGGAGAATGCTTTCTAAACAAGAAAAGATCTTTATCCTGAATGCAGTCAGTCAACGACGTACATTTTAATCATCGCCAATCGGACATTCCTCATCTCTTTTGAGGGACGGAAAAATAGGTCAAGGTTCTTTTCCCCATTCCGCCGCTTCAAGCCATATAAATAAAACAGCCATCTTTTTATTTATACCTACCCAATGCTCCTCAATCGTTGCATGCAAGTGACCAATCATCCGTACCTCAGGCGGGTGATTATTTTATTTGGCTCAGATTTATTAATCAATTGATGAATGAATTTAATCTTCTAGATTATCCGGTTGTAAATATACTACATATATAGGTATCAATCAGACATTCATGCCATAAAATCACAAAACTTAACAGTTGAAATTCCTTTCAAAATGCCGATATAGTTAATAGTAAGTTAGCGTTGTTACTTATGACCCAATCCAAAAGGTGGTGTGAGAAAAATGGTGAACCTCAAAGGATCCCCACTCTATAAAATATCCCTGATAATCATACTTTCTATCCTATTATTCGGTTGCGTTTATTACATAAAAGGCCCCTTTCATGACAAGGATGCTCTTGTAAAAAAAGTTGAATCTGCCCTTGCCGATCAAGACGCACATCAGCTCTCCAAGGTTTTAACCTCATCTGATGAAGACCTGATTATTAATGAAGAAAATACACAAATCCTGCTTGATTATCTCCAAAAAAATCCTGAATACACTCAATCCCTTCTGACTGTTCTCCACGAACAATCCCGTTACTATGCTGACGAAGAAACATTCAAAAAGGAAAAAGAACAGCCCCGAATTGAAGGATTTTTAACACTGAAAAAGGAAACCCACTCCTGGCTTCCAGACAGCTATTCAATCGAAATTGATCCAGTCTATCTGACCGTCCGTACGAATTCCAAACACGCCACCTTACTGGTGAACGGGGAACAAGTCGTAAAAGCTGACGAAGCCATATACAAAAAGAAAGTCGGTCCCCTTTTACCCGGAGAATACAAAGTGGAAGCCACTCTGAAAACAAATGATGCTAACTTCAATGAACAAAAACAGGTCGTCCTGTGGAATAGTGATGAGGAAATCAGCCTGAATTTAAAAGATAAGGATATCAAAGTCGATTCATCTACCGCAGATCAATAAACATCTTCCACCATAAAACAGACAAAGGTCTCGGATCTTTGTCTGTTTTTATTTGGTTAAACCTGTCAAACTATATACTGGAATATCATAACCCTAGTAACAGAAAAGCACGTTAGGCCTTTTTATATACTATACTGTCCAAACTTTTCTTCACCGATATAAATAGGAAGTTTGAATCAAGCAAGGAAAACGAACATTCGATAAGATTATTCCTATGAGAAATGTAAGTATACATATATCCATAGCCCATTTGGTTTGTTGGTTAGAAAATTATATAAAAATACAGAGGCAGCTACCTCCTCTGTATTCTGTAACTATTTTAATATCAGTAAGAATGTATTATTTCCATGCTCTATAAATAGTAGGTAGTTCATCAGAATGATTGTCTTCCTGCTCTTTTTTTTGCAACATTATAAATGAATGACGACTAAGCAAAGTTCTTCACTCCATTACCTGGTTTTACGTTATACATTTGCGGAAGCTCTGCTACTGTTTGGCCCTGTTTCGCGTTATACATTTGTGGCAATTCAGCTACTGTTACTCCTGGTTTCACATTATACATCTGTGGTAGCTCTGCTACTGTTTGGCCTGGTTTCACGTTGTACATTTGTGGCAACTCAGCTACTGTTTGGCCTGGTTTCACGTTGTACATTTGTGGCAACTCAGCTACTGTTTGGCCTGGCTTCACGTTGTACATTTGTGGTAGCTCTACTACTGCTTGATCCGGTTTCACGTTGTACATTTGCGGTAACTCAGCTACTGTTTGACCCGGTTTCACGTTGTACATCTGTGGTAACTCTACCACGGTAACATCTGGTTTTACATTATACATTTGTGGTAGCTCTGCCAGCTTCACGTTGAATGTCAATACAGATGTTAATACGGTAATACCCAGAATTCCTGTGCCAATAGTCTTAAAATTCATTTTCATGCTCATTCTCCTTTTATTCCAATATTTTGGAGTTATAATTGTTATATGTGCTATACATATAGTTAATCACACTTCAACAATTTACCAAACGTTCAAAATGAAGGACTTTAGGCACGATTATTAGATAAAAACAAATATATACATACACAGATCTAGTTAAATATAACTTTAGGAATACTTTTAGGGAGGGGGAACTCTATGATGGATTTCTCCGCTATAGGGCAACGGATTAGAGAGTTGAGGAAATCTTTAAAACTATCACAAGAGGAATTGGCAGAGGGTATTTGTACCCAAGCTCAAATTAGCAAGATTGAAAAAGGCGATGTATTTCCTTATGCGAATACATTATACCTAATATCACAAAAACTAGGTGTCGATGTCAACTATTTCTTTGAAATTGGTTCAACTCCCCGAGTAGACTATGTAAACGAAGTAACCCGCCAGCTTCGATTGGCAAGAAGAAATATGCGCTATGATGAAATGCAGCGCATTATAAAACTAGAGGAAAAAAATCCATTATTCATGCAAAACGGGAGAAACCGTCAGCTTATTCTTTGGCATAAAGGGATTTGTGAGCATGTCGTTCATAAAAATGCAGATAAGTCGATTGAAATATTAAAATCAGCTATTTCGATTACCCATACATTAGACAAGGTTTGGACTGAACGAGAGATTGAGCTTCTTTTATCTATTGGATCTGTCTATTTTGTTGAAAATGAACTCAAACTCGCTCTTGATATTTTCCTTGAAGCAAAAACCCACTTGGACCAGTTGTTCTATCTTAGTGACCATACGATTATGCCAAGGCTTTATTATAATCTGGCTAGAGTATACACAAGATTTACTGAATATGATAAGTCTATCGTTTATTGTAAGGAAGCCATCAAATATTGCTTGGATAAAGACAACCTATTTCCAATCGGTGAATTGCATTATCATATGAGCTATAATTATGAAAAGCTCGGAAATATTTCTACAGCTCTTCTCTACTTAAATAAGACAATCATGATCTTTGAACTAATAGAGGACGAAAAATACATGAAAATTATAAGAGATAAAAAATCCCAACTTGAGGATTTATACAGTAAAAAAGCTGATCATGTTGCAGAATGATCAGCTTCTTTTATTAAACCGTAACAATCTTCGCCCCAGTTGAAGAGGCTGCGTATACATTCACTTTTCCAAATGAGCTTGTCTGAATGGTGTACACATCTTTTTGGGGATTGCCAAGTATTTCATAGGTTAGGCCGCCATATTTTTTCGGATTTAAGAAGCCTTTTTCGTTTCCGGCGGTTGGTGATTTAGATAATGGGTAAACTCGCCATAAGAAAGAGCCTGTTTTCAACTAACTTGAAAACAAGCCCTCTACATTATTGTGGCTTTCGATATCTTTTCCATAAGAAATATAGGGAAATTCCTGTTAATCCACCGACTGTATCAATCATAACATCCTGAAAGAGCGGGGTACGTTCACCAGTAAAGGACTGGTGCCATTCATCTGAGCAGGCATATAAAAAGACAATCCCCAAGGTAATCGCTGTTATTTTCCCAGCCCGTTGCACCCATATCCTAACGATACTCGCTAATACGAAAGCCATCGCTAAGTAAACGCCAAAATGGGCACCCTTTCGGATGAAAAACTCAATAAAACCTGGCAATCCTCTTGCTTCCACACTGACCTCAGAGCCAACATACGTAAAGCTGATTTTCGAAAGCAAGGCCACTACCCAATCCGGAAGATTTAAGTTTTCACCAAGGAGCGGCTGGATATTTTGTTCAGAGTATGGCTGGGAGGACGAATAAAAGACGACTCCCACAATCATCAATAACGGTATTAAACGGTATATAATCTGTTTCCTAGTATTATTCATATTCCTATCCTACTGGAATTCAGCGATCAGGTAAATGGTAAAGAATCCTTAACCGGGCATTTTCTCTTAATCAATCGATTGATTAGGAGGAAATGCTTAAAATTAGGGAACTTTTTAGTCATCATTATCCCTAAAAGGGCATTAAAATGTCAAGGCTATTAACACTTTGGCTGTAGCAAACATTCCAAGGATAATCATTATCCAAATCATCAGATAGGCTCTTTTAAACGCGGTTTCATTTAAATAAATCAAATAAGTGGTAGATAAGGCTAGCGAGACTAAATATAACCACCTTGATACGTATGCAAATTGTGGGTACGAGTTGTGTAAGAGAAAACCGATTCCCGATATAATTAATAGGCCTAACACGATAGATAATAAAGTCATGTCTCTAATATATCGTTTCCTTGCTTTTGCTGCTTCCCTATTCTCCAATACTATCACCCTCCTATTAATGCTTATCATTCTACATTCTCAGAGGATTTTCCTTTAAAATGGAAAAGTCATTTTACTTAGTCTTTTTATATTCAATTCCAAGGATAAAATCAGCGAAGGAAAATAGCATTTTACTCATGTAAAAAGGCCAAATTCCGCCTTCTCGAGGGAAATTTGGCCTTATCTATGATTTAAGCCATGGTGGCTAGTTGATGATCCTGGTACCGAATGTTTTGGATTCCAATGACGTCCAGAAATTTTGTAATTTCATTGATTGCGGCTGTTTTATGTCCGTCCATGATAACTAGATCCGTGACAAAGGCAATTTTCGGGTATTTTGTTTCACGCTTTTTTGGGTTAAGCATTAGCTTTTCTTCAATCAATTGTGCATCCATTTCTTCTTCACAGGTCAGGATAACCGCTTCACCTATTTTCATATTTTCTCGGTCAAAAGAGAACGAAAATTCAATTGAACACTCACCGTCAATAAACTTTGGTTGTACTTTTACGTTTAAATCCACTATGCCCAGCCTCCTTCATTGGTTATTTGTTCCTAGTGTAACAGGAGAACCTCCGAAAGTGGTCTGGCCATTTAGGGTCAAAATAATTATGAAACGGCATGTTCATGTCATTATGCTAGCTCAATCGCTTTATTTTATAACTAAGGGAATATTCCTAGATGAATATTTTGACTATGATTTATCTATTGTTTACCCCTATTATATTCCATATGTTTTTTCAAAATCCTTTTAATTCTTTCTAATTCATCGGCATTGACTACTTCATAATAAATCCCATTTATTTTTTCGGCCGTGCCCTCCATGTTGATATGGCCGATATGTTGCACCGCCTCTTGGTAGTTATTCTTTATTTTAATCATCTCTGACAGGGTTATATTTGTTTTCACATTATTCATGAGAGTGGTAGCGATTTTATCATAGTTCGTTAGGCTGTGAAGATTGGCACCCGTTCGAATGACCTCTCCGATTACCTCACGCTGACGCTTCTGCCGGCCTTCCTCGCCATTTGGCTCCAGCTTGCGCATGCGCATATAGGCTAATGCTTCCTCCCCATTCAGGCTGATTTTCCCTGTAGCAAAATGTTGACCATCATACGAGAATTCCATTTGATTTTCGACTGTAATGCCTCCGATGGCATCGACCAGATCCTCCACCCCATCCGTATTGATGCTGACATAATAATCAATGGGAATGTCTAAAAACTCTTCGACCGTCTCCATCGACAGTTCGACTCCACCTGATTCATAAGCATGGCTGATTTTATCCATTTCCTCGGACCTTGCCATCTGTACCCTTGTATCCTGTGGAATACCAAGTATTTTAATTGTATTTTTCCGTGGATTGACGGTTATGACCATCGTTGTGTCCGGTCTGCCATTCTTTTCAATCCCGATCAGCAATAACGAAAACGGGTCCTTTTTCGTTAAATCAATCTGTTCTTTTCTTAAGGTTGATTGGCGTTCCTTCAGAGGATCTGATATCGCATGAAACGCTTGATAAATAGGATATCCTACAATAAGTAAAATCACGAATACGGACCCAGTGATCCACATCCATCTATATTTCTTTCGCTTCTCTGCACCTTTATTTACGTTCATCGCATTCTCTTCTTTTAGTTTTTATCTCTAGTCTTCTACTTCCTGCCCCCTTTTCATACGTTTTTTCGGCTAGTTTTGTTACAATTAAGAATAAACTTGGTTAAACTGTCTCGTAAGGAGAATGATGTATGCAGGAGCAACTAAAATTCTATGGAGAGCGTATTTCGGATATTCTCTCTCCAAAATCAATTAATGACGTTAATTTAATTACGAAGGGACTGGTTCTTTATCGTCAGGGAGCGGTGGGGAAATTATCGGTTGATTCGGATTTAATTCATAGTGTCGTCCAAGACGTAACACGGGTAAATGTCACATTGGATTTGAGTTTTCCTAGCAATAGCTCGTGTTCTTGCCCAGCCATTGATCTTTGCCGGCATCAAGTTGCCACCTTCTTCGCTGCTTACAGTAAGGAAGCCAGTGTAACGGAATGGGTGGATAACTGGAAGAACAAAGAGAACCCAATGTACCATTTAAATAAGTCACTTGAAAACGGTCCAGTATTTAAGGATAAAAGCCTGCCTGCTAAACCGGATCACCAATACAGCGCCTGGAAGGAATTCTTTATTCGGTCTGCACGCGAAGAGTTGACGGTTCCTCCTTTCTTTATGGTCGGGATGAACCGGTCTGCGTCTAATTATCAACGGGTCATTCAGCGCAGCGAGCCTTCCAACCGTCAATGGGTGCCTTTATACCGAAGCATTGCGTACTATATCGGCTTAGTTCATTTATTTGATCTGCAGAGCGAGAAAAAGGATCATTTCCAGGAAGAGACACTGGATTCGATGATTCATGAACTATTCTTAGCCTTTAAGGATGAGGTCCATCGGTTCGAATCCTCTATACGCCCATTTGATTCGGAGGAGTTTATTCACTCCTTTATTGCCGAAACGAAGCAGCTGACGGCTGGAGATATGGAAGGCGGCTATTATCGTTGGGAGATCTATCGTCTAGTATGGTCTACTGTCATCACGACAAAAGAAGAGCGTATGGCTGAACTTGAACGTTTATCTGCGAAGCTTCCAGCTCTCAACAACTCCTTTCAGATTGAGTTAACCTTTTGGATGATGATTCATTTATACCTGGTTGATGGCAAGGATGATCATGCGTTGTCATGTCTGAATAAATTGGGGCCCATCGCATGTTACTTCCTTCTCTTTGTATTGGAAGAAATGCTGGCGGCAAAGGAACAGACAAGAATGATTCCGTTTGTTGAATTCTTTTCGAAAAATATCAGGTCCTACTTACATGACCACCAGACCCAGGAGTATAAACGAACGCGATTCTTGTACAATGCCCTGCAGGTGATTCGGCCATTTTGCTCAGCGGCGAAACGATTTGATTTACTAGAGCGTATACTCAGGGAATCGATTCCTTACTCCCTAATTCCCTATTCCCATTACTTATTTGAGAAAAAGGAGTATAAAAAATGGGTCGAGCTCCAGGTCGCTGAACGAGTCGACGTCCTGTATGAATGGGCCAATCAAACGAAGGAAATTCAAAAGGAGCAGCCTGAAGTCCTCCTTCCGATTTTTCATCTGCAGGTGGTCAGCCTGATTGCATCTAAAAATCGTGCCTCCTACCGGGAAGCGGTTCGTTATTTAAAAAAACTGCGGATGATTTATAAAAAAATGAAGCAAGTGAATGTCTGGGATTCCTATATTCACTATATCAGTGATACAAATAAGCGATTACGTGCTTTTCAGGAAGAACTAAAGAAAGGAAAGTTAATTGATGCAGCTGATTGAGACTCTTCACATTCAAATTGAATTACTTGAAGGCGGACGCGTCTTTATTTACGGAACGGATGAGGGTGAGCCTGTTCCTGCCGAACTGTGGGCGACAAGCTTCTTTCTTTGGGACGCAGACAGTTTCTATGGAACGAAGGTGGATATCGAAACGTTCGATGGCAAAAGCGGTGTCCTGCTCTCTGCTCATAAATGGATGAAGGTGCTGGCAGAAGAGCCTTTCAACAGCTTTATCAATTGGTCCTGGTCTAATTGGGCCTCCATCTGTTTAGCCTTGGCACAATCCTTATATGAAACAGTTGAAAGTGGTACTGTTATGCCTGATTTTAGCGATACCAATCAGGATGCTATCACATTCCCTCTTCCTCAGGAAATTCTCGAGGACTTCCAGGACTCCTTCTGGGAACAGGAAATGGCCAAACATGAGGGGGATGGCGCTACGACCATCACAGTCCGGAGCTTTGCCGAGGAATGGCTAAATGAAGCGATTAAAGATCGTCCCGGCAATCATCGGGTCGGTGATTTGTTAGACCTGTTTGCTGAAAAAAATATTTCCACGAAGGCTCTGAGCCGCTTTTTTGACGGGGATCGCTGGGAAATTTGGACCGGTGCCAAGGACGATGAATTGCCCTTCACGCTCGGGATGCGCCTGAGCGAGCCTGATTTTGCGGCTGGGGATGAGGTTGATCAGTGGAAGCTTGAACCGTTTCTGCGCGGCAAGCGAAATGAAGACCATTTTTTCCTTTGGGCTGATCGCGCAAAGATTCCATTTGCCTGGAAGAAGCAGTTGGAGAAAGCGGAAGAAGAAATCGCCCGCTGGAAGGAATTATTCCCGTGGATTAACGATATCGTCACCGAGGATCAGGCTTGGGATTTCTTAACCGACGCATCTGAAGTCTTGCATATGCTTGGCGTTGAAATTCTATTGCCATCATGGTGGCAGGCGATTAAAGATGCCAAGATTGCCATGAAAGCGAAGGTGAAAAATTCGCCAAGCCGACGAAAATCTTTTGTGGGCATGAACGCTCTGCTCGACTATAATTGGCGTTTCTCCGTAAACGGCGCCGAGCTTTCTGAGGATGAATTTAACAAGCTGGTCGAGGAAAAACGCAAACTTGTCTATATTAAAGGCCGCTGGGTGAAACTGGACCCTGCCCTGATGAGACGAATGCAGGAACTGAAAAAAGAAGCAGATGAGCGTGGACTGCGTATCAATGATTTGCTTCAGCAGGAACTGGCACAGGATAAGGATCTTGAGGATGAGAATGAAGCGGACTATGCCCGCATCCAATTCGAGCTGAACAGTGATTTGAGACGATTTATGACTCGAATTAACTCGCTGAAAGATATCCCGCTTGTTCCGGTGCCGTCTGCCTTCCAGGGAGAATTACGACCGTATCAGCAACAGGGAATGAGCTGGTTGATGTTCTTACGTGAATATGGATTTGGCGCCTGTCTGGCCGATGATATGGGTCTAGGGAAAACCATTCAGCTGATCGGCTACTTATTAGCGGTCGAAGCGAAGAACGGCCCGGCGAAAACACCTTCCTTAATTGTCTGTCCGACCTCCGTACTCGGAAACTGGCAGAAGGAAATTGAAAAATTCGCTCCATCCATGAACGTCCATCTCCATTACGGTCCTACTCGTATGAAGGGTGAACAGTTTAAGGAAGGGCTTGGCAATGCCGATGTGGTTCTGACAAGCTTTGGACTGCTCCATCAGGATGAGGAAGACTTTTTATCGATGCAGTGGAATGCAGTGGTACTTGATGAAGCGCAAAATATCAAGAATTCCCATACAAAGCAATCCCGCTCGGCCCGCAAGCTTGAAGGAAACCATCACATCGCCTTAACAGGGACTCCGATGGAAAATAGGTTGAGTGAGCTTTGGTCCATTTTTGATTTCACGAATAAAGGCTATTTAGGCTCTCAAACGCAATTTGATAAAACCTTTGCTGGGCCAATCGAACGCAATGGCGATAAGAAAAAAATCGTCACCTTGCAGAAGCTTATTCAACCCTTCCTATTGCGAAGGACGAAAAAGGATGAAGAGGTTGCCCTTAATCTGCCTGATAAATTGGAGCAAAAGGAATTTATCAGTCTGACCACTGAGCAAGCCGCTTTATATGAACAGCTCGTTAAGGATACGCTTGATCAAGTTGAAAAACTGAGCGGATTTGAACGAAAAGGACTTATTTTGCAAATGCTGACCAAGCTGAAGCAAATCTGTAACCATCCTGCCCTTTATTTAAAAGAAGAATCACCTAAGCATATTCTTCATCGCTCCGGCAAAATGGAGAAGCTAATCGAATTGCTCGATATCATTTACGAACAAAACGAGAGTGTGCTCATTTTCACTCAATATATTGAAATGGGCAACATGATCAAACATATTGCAGAACGCCGGTACGGCCATGTCGTTCCATTCCTGAATGGTAGCTCCGGTAAAAAAC
Source organism: Pradoshia sp. TA40_28 (assembly GCF_059694525.1). Classification (NCBI taxonomy): domain Bacteria; kingdom Bacillati; phylum Bacillota; class Bacilli; order Caryophanales; family Bacillaceae; genus Pradoshia; species Pradoshia sp. TA40_28. The sequence goes on along the minus strand of NZ_JCATZO010000001.1, from coordinate 214,100 downwards.
AACGGGATACGATGGTAGCCGATTTTCAGGATGGCAAGTTCCCGATCCTTCTGCTTTCCTTGAAAGCCGGCGGTACGGGACTCAACCTGACAGCAGCCAATCATGTCATCCACTATGATCGCTGGTGGAATCCGGCCGTTGAAAATCAGGCAACCGACCGTGCCTACCGAATTGGGCAAACCCGTTTTGTCCACGTCCATAAGATGGTCTCCTCCGGCACGCTCGAAGAAAAAATCGATGTCATGCTCGAGAAAAAACAATCGCTTAACGACGAAATCGTCCAAAGCGACAATTGGATCACCGAACTATCATCAGACGAATTGAAGGATTTACTGGTGTTGGAGAGATAAGTTTTGGCGAGGTAAATTTAAACCAGGCAGAGAAAATCTCTGCCTGGTTTTTTGTAAGCTGGATTGTAGGATTACCTATCCCACTAAAGAAACATATATGAAAAAAAAGACTGTACTAAATGTACAATCTCAATAGGCATAATTTATTAAATACAGTAGCTTATCTTTTTATATACTTATTTCTTTCGTGCCTTTTTAAATAAGTAAACACCTAATATAACGATAGCAACGATGCTTAAAACAATTATTGCTACTATAGTGATGGGTGCCCACTGTGTAAAGGGCGATACATATGTCTCAGTTTCAGTAATCATTTTACCCTACCTTTATTTATCAAATATGTTTCATGGACGTTCTAAATTGTACAGAACCACTTGTCTTCTTGGTTAATTTTACCGTACTAATCAAAGTGTGGTATTTTGTAGAAACAGTAACTCTTTTTAGCAATTTATTTACTTACCCTCTTTAACTATAGGTTAAACCACTTATTTGACGAAATTTCATCTTCATTGTATACTTCTCTACATTATTCCTTCTTTTTCCACATTTTTCTTATCATTTTTTTGACGTAATTTATTGTGAATGCTTAGTCGCGGGCCCGGCATATACTGAAATATGCCCAACAACAGCCAGATTAAATAACAGGAGTTGCTTGCATTAATGATAGTAGAAGAAAACCTATTGCTTGAAAGAACTTTAAGTCGCCCCGCCAAATTAGCCAAAACGGTTTTACGTAATCATTCGAATATCCTTTCAGAACTCCAGCTCAAACAAATACTTCACTTACTTCATGACGATTATAAATATTTAGGAATGACTGTTTCCATTTACGATCATCCCGATCAAGTGGTTCATGATCGTGAGAATTACGGCAAGGAATTTATTGATGATTGGTGTTACGAGGATGCATTAAACGGCACATTGGGCGGATATCATAAACTTGGAAAGATCGCTTTATTCCCCTTTAACCATACAGTGAAAAATAAAAAATATGAACGCGGCCTTATGCAGCTATTTTTACTGCAGGATCTCTTTCATGAAATACGGCATGCTTACCAGCGTGTCCATATGAAAAGGCAGTATAATAGGCCTTATATCAACACAGGCAGCAACGGCTATCAATCACAATGGGTTGAACGGGATGCTAATATGTTTGCACAAAGAATGATTGAAAAGCACCGTGACACGATTAATACTATTTTAAATATCGATTTCTTATGGAAAAGTTGTTGGGGACGTTTTTATGTAACCATCGTACGCCAGTAGATTATATGAAAAGGAGACCTAAAAAATAGGCCTCCTTCTTTTTAAATTTTATCAAGCATAAGCTCGCCTAATTTACGAATCATGTCCCCACGGCTTATGACACCAACGACTTCGCGCTTATCATTGATGACAGGTATCTTTTTAAAGTGATGGGTTGCCAGCAGTTTAAGGATATCCTCAAGTTCATCTTCCTCACGAACAAAGATAACTTTCTTCGTCATGATGGCCTTAACCGGAGATTCACTTTTAGATCTTAAGGTTTCATCCAATTCTTCTATGTAAGTAACATAATAGGAAATGAATGCTTTCGGATTCATATATCTTAGGACATCTCCATCTGACACGATCCCTAATAGTTTATTATCCTGATCGACCAGAGGAAGTCCCCCGATTTTATGTTTCATCAGTATTTCCAACAATGTTTTAACACTTGCATTTTCGTCTAAGCTGATTACATCTTTAATCATAAAATCTTTTGCTTTCACCTTAAATACCTCCTGCTGTTTTCCTAAATTATGTATCTACTTTTATTTTACCAATAATTTCAATTGAATTTCTAATAGAACTTTACCCTAAAATGAAAAAATTATCCCAATTAATTGAAAAAGAGCCGCGCATGGGCGGCTGTCGAGAGGATGTACTTAATTATTTGCAGTGGAGGATTTGTCTGTAGGTACGTTTATGGAGGAATTAATGTTCGTGGAGCTGATACGTTTGTTCACATAATTGGTATTGCAGTTCCTTCATACTTGATAATTCTTTCATGAGCATTTGGAGGGTTTGTTCAATTCTCCTTAAATCCGATTCATTCTTGGCTACACGGCTGTTTACACTGCCAACGATTCTAATCATATCTGCGATTACCTCACGCTCATTCATAGTATGGGCGCTGTGTCTGCTTCCAGACTGCTTTCTGGATTATCATGAAGATCCTCTTCTATTCGTTTACGATCTAAGAAATTTACACTTTCCACGATGACTTCCGTTACATACGTACGTTTCCCTTCAGGATTTTCGTAGTTACGCGTATGAATCCTGCCAACAATGCTGACAACAGAGCCTTTTTGACAATAAGAAACCGTATTTTCGGCCGCTCGGTTCCAAAGAGTACAGTTCACAAAATCTACCCCATAGACTCCATCAGCGTTTTTGAAATTCCGGGTAACCGCCAAGGTAATATTTGATACAGCTTTTCCGTCCGGTGTATAGCGGAGATCGGGTTCTTTCGTGAGCCTGCCAACGAGAGCAACTTGATTCAACATCCATCTTCACCTCTCTTTTATGTAGCTTACAGAGGTATCATAAAAGATTGACGACTAAAAGTAAAAAAGAGACTTTGGAACTTTGAATGGAAATTCTCTAATATTTTTTCTGTTTATCCTACTAAATGGTGCCTTTTTATTTTATTTTTTACGTTTGTGAATGATTTGGCAAACCTTTCGACAAACACAATAAGTATTATTTCTTATTTTTTCCATGCTATAATTAAGGTACCCGAATCTAATCATTGGAGGTAAGTTGATGAAAACCTTTAAGCTCGTTTCCTTGCAGTTACTTCCAGACAATCAGAATCCAACAGATTTACGACTTTTGGACGGATTAATTATTAACAAAGAAAATGAGGCCAGCACTTGGCTGATTGAGGCATGTGTTAACTACGATCAATTCGAACATTTTGAAAAAATCACTGCCGATCTTGAAGAGTTTACCGTCAGCTGTATCATCACAAAGAAGGATAATATCCCCGCTTACTTTAACGCAACCATTGCCGCTGTCCGCAAAATGGATCAATTCGTCAGCATCATGTTACGGGCAAAGATTCGCAATCGCAGAAGAGAAATCGCTGAATTCGTACTAGATACGTTAGTTGATGAGGGATACAACGGAGAAGAATTAAAACAAGCCTTTAAAGAAAGTTTACGTGAACAAGGTGTTTTATATAAAAACAAATAAGAACTGGCGGGCTAAAACCCGTCAGTTCTCCTATTTGTTATTTGTTTTTATCTTTATTTTTGTTGTTATTGTTGTTATCAAGGATGTCATTTGCATCGCGATCTGCATCATCTAGGACGCCATCCGTATCATTTTGTATGTCTGAATCTAAATTATTATTATCATTCATAGTGCCATCAGTCCCACTATTATTACCGTTAGTACCATTATTATTACCGTTGGTACCATTATTTCCGTTCATTCCATTTCCATCTGTGCTGCGATTTGTATCTACACCATTATTGTTATTGCCATTGGTGCCGTTGTTATTTTCCCCTTGATTCGTATTGTTATCTTCAGGAGGAGGGTTATTATTATCGTTATTATTACAACCCACCATTAACACGGATGCCAGGGCAACCCCCATAATCGCTTTATAAAACTTCTGCATTCGGCATGCTCCTTTCATACTTTTATGACCTTAACAGGTCTCTTTTAGAGTACCCAGAAGAAGCCGGATTATGAAGGTGCCAAAAAAAGCAGGCCCCTGCCAAAAGGACCTGTCAAAAAGGGAGAAGTGATATGGTTATCCACGTGCTGGCGTAAATCCACCAGCTTATACTCCTTTAATAACACATTCAGGTAAATTCTAAACGTTTTTCTGTAAATTCCCTTTTAATTAGCTACTGTTCCTCACTTCTTACATATAGCCAGTTAGAGTTTAACGAATTAAATGTCCTAAGTAACCAAATGTCTTTCCTCTTTTTAAGTCCCGCTTACTCTAATTTTTATTGAACGATTCGTTCATACTAATGGAGCTAAAACCTTTGATGATTCTAAGCACTTTATAAGGCTAAAAAATTTAAGGTTTTAGTTTAACGAGGAGGGACTTCAATGGAAATTTCAAAAGTCGAACATTACAAAGACCTATCAATGAAAAGACTTGCTCTGAAAGAGCTCAAAGACCAGGTAATCGTTATTACTGGTGCCTCCAGTGGAATTGGGCTTGTCACGGCACGTATGGCAGCCGAAAAAGGTGCCAAGGTCGTAGTAGCCGCTCGTAATGAAAATGCACTTAAAGAGTTGGTCAATGAATTACAAGGCAAGGGCCATCAAGCAATGTGGGTTGTAGCGGACGTAGGAGTAGAAGAAGATGTCTTAAAAATTGCAGAGACAGCCATCGAATATTTTGGTGGCTTTGATACATGGGTAAACAATGCCGGCGTCTCAATCTATGGAAAAACAACCGAAGTCAGCATTCAGGATATGCGCCGAATGTTTGATACCGTTTTTTGGGGCGTCGTTTATGGATCCAGAATTGCAGTTGAACATTATAAAAGCCGGGGCATCCCTGGTGCTATTATCAATATCGGCAGCTTTTTTGGTGACCGAGGAACAGTCGTACAGTCTACCTACTCTTCCGCTAAATTTGCCTTGCATGGCTGGACGGAAAATTTACGAATGGAATTGGAGAAGGAAAATGACCCTATTTCAGTTACGCTCATACATCCAGGGAGAATTGATACCCCCTACAATGAGCATGCCCGCAGTTATCTGGACAAACAGCCAACCCATATCGGCATGATTTACGCACCTGAAACAGTAGCCGAGGCAATCCTTTACGCTGCAGAGCATCCAAAACGAGATATGTATGTTGGGTCTCAGGCTAAATTTTTGGCCATGCTTGGCAGGTTTGCCCCTAAGTTTACCGATAAATTTATGGAAAAGACCATGTACCATACACAGCATGATGATCGGCCATCCAATTCACCGGATGACAGCGCCTTGTATACAGCTGGATATGGAATGCATGAACGTGGCACCAACAAAGGCTGGATAAGAGAGACAAGCTATTATGTGAAAGCATCCAAACACCCTCTCCTTACCTCAGCCATAGTTGCTGGAATCGGTGCTTGTCTTTTGTCGTTATGCATGAATAACGACTAACAAAAAGCAGAGATCATTTTTATAATGACCTCTGCTTTATTTTATTCTTTTTCACGATGCGTAAATATTACTATTGTTGATCGCCTAGAGCAAATGTGATTTCTGCTTCACAAGCCAGCTCACCATTAACCGTCGCTCTCCCTAATCCCTTGCCAATCGGCCCGCGCACTCTGGTTAATTCCACTTCCAAACGCAACTGGTCACCGGGACGCACTTGTCTTTTAAAGCGACATTTATCGATTCCAGCAAAAAACGCAAGCCTGCCCCGATTTTCCTCTTTAATCAACACAGCAACCGCTCCAACTTGTGCCAATGCCTCCACAATCAACACACCCGGCATAACTGGATAATCCGGAAAATGACCAGTAAAAAACTCCTCATTCCCCGTCACATTCTTCACACCCACTGCCCGTTTCCCTTCCTCAACCTCCAAAATCTGATCCACCAACAAAAACGGATACCGATGCGGAATAATCTCCTTAATCTGCTGAATATCTAACATAATATATCCCCCTTAATTATAAAGCTGAAGGGCCTTGGTCAGCCGCGACAAGCATAAGAGGAGGTGCGTAGGGAGAGCGCTTTATCTCTCCCGCAGCAGCTACACTTATGACTCGAGCGGTTAGGCCCTGAAGCTGGATTGCGTATAAAGCTGAAGGGCCTTGCTTAGGAGCGAGGAGCATAAGACAAAGGCACGTAGGGGATGGTCTCCCCCGCAGTGCTTTGCTTATGTCCTGAGCTCTTAGGCCCTGAAGCTGGATTGATTAAAAAGCTGAGACGACTGGTTTAGGAGCGACAAGCATAAGACGAATACTCGGAGGGAGGGTTCTTCTCCCGCAGAGTATTTGCTTATGACTCGAGCTCCTAGGAGTCGAAGCTGGATTACATAAAAAGCTAAAACGGCTGGTTTGATAGGCACTTAGATGAGCTCGTAAAGAGCATATCAATAAGCACTCATGAAGAGCAAACACCGTGGTATGGCCACTTCCCCCAAACCCCTCCTATCACTCCAACCAATCATCACACCATATTTAAATAAAAAAACAGGAAGGGTACTTTTTTGCCTTCCTGCCCGTATTATTTACCTTGGTCCGGTGTACCTTTATTAACAAGATCACCAATATGGGTCCATGTAGATTTCTTAAATACATCCAATGCTTCTCCATCACCCATGACTGAATATCCAATCATGGCTCCTCCAATGAGTGCCATAATCACGAGCACAAGGACGATTATAATACGAGCCCAAAGTGGCACTAACCGGATTCTGACCTTTTGGTCTTTATCCTGGTTCTTTTTCTCTATCTGATTTTCAGACGCCGCCTGCTCACCCTTATTTTTAACCAATGCTTGCATTCATTTACTCCTTTAACGAATACCGTTGACCAATCCCATCATCTGATCGGCCATGCTAACTGTGCGCGATTGAAACTGATAAAGCCTCTGAGTTTGCATCATCTCTGTCATCTCTGTACTCATATCGACGTTAGATTGCTCCAAATTCCCTTGTATCAGGGAAATTTGCTCTCTCGTAGCACCAGTTAGTTGGGTATAGATGTCGTTTTCTGTTACATCCAATTGTGCCATATTTTTCGGGAGAGCGAAAGTATTATTACTTCTCGTTTCCATAAATTGAGGCTTCTCCACAGAGACAATCCCCAGATTAAATGATTGCATCCCATTTTCAGTCGAGACATTCAGTTGACCATTCTCAGTAAACTTTATTTCGTTCGGAGTCCCACTTATCCTAATTTCCTGGTTATTTTCATCTACTACCAAATGTCCGTCGGAAGTCACTAAACGCAATTGATCAGAACCTGCAGCAACTGGACTCAGATAAAAAGCTCCATCTTTTGTAAAGCGCTGTTCTCTACTAGTTCCGTCTATGGCACGAATGGAGAAAAATAAATTCTCATTTGTAAGAGCGACATCCAGATCACGATTTGTTTTTTGCAGGCTGCCTTGCGCCAAATTCAACTGAGCTTGGCTCATTTTAGCCCCCACTCCTACTCGAATTCCATTTGGGGTTAATCGGCCTTTTTCTTTTTCCACGCGCTCCTGATTATTGAATTCCTGAGCCAGCATGTCTGAGAAATAGGTTTCCTTCTTTTTAAAACCAGTCGTTGATGTATTTGAGATATTATTGGCAACTGTCTCAAGTTTCTTTTGTAGCTGCCCCATCGTATTGGATGAGGTGATCATCATTCGATTCATTCTAAATTTAACCTCCTTTTCAATTAACTAAAGAACCATCAAAGCTTTCCTATTTCATTTACTGTTTTTTGCATGCTTTGATCATAGGCTTGCACAATTTTTTGATTGGCTTCAAATGTTCGATAGGCAGCCATCATATCCGTCATCGTTTTGGATGAATCTACATTGGACTGCTCAATGGAACCTTGTTGAACCGCAAATTCAACATTATCTACTGTATAGGCAGAAGGTAGTTCTCCTTCATTAATTCGGTATAATCCATCGCCTTCCTTGATTAACTGCGCAGAAGGAGTCGCGCTAAAACTGATTCCAATCCGTCCGTTTGCCACCGTTCCCTCAGATATCTCCCCCTCAGGGCTGATACTAAAGTTTTCGGAGTTCAAAAGAATACGCTCACCATCCTCATTCAGGACGTAGTACCCATTCGACGTTGTTAAATACCCTGAACCATCCAAGGTAAAATTACCGTTTCTCGTATATCTCAATCCCTCAGCCGTTTCAATCGTATATAGAACAGTACCTGTTTGATTCGTTTCAGGATCCGTAGGCATAGACTGATCCACAATGGCCAAATCGGTACTATTATCGGTTTTCTTCAGATCTCCTTGTGAAAATGTTGGAATGGTCTCTTGTAAATAAACCCCTGTATTCAGGGAGCCCACATACTTCGATTTATTGATTGATAAGGACTCAACGGGAAGATTCACTTTCTCATAACTACTAAGCAACATAGCAGGAAAGGAGCGTATACTCGATTGATCTTCTTTATATCCGACCGTATTGGCATTTGCTAAATTATTGGAAAGGAGCTCCGTTCTGCGCTGTTGCGCGAGCATACCGGATGCTGCCGTATAAAATCCTTTAAACAATTTCTCCACCTCCAAATAGGCTAATAAATGCCCATATTACCATTATATAGGTAACACCTATATTAGATACGGACTTTTTTCCTAAAAATCAATGTCTAGCCATGATTTGTGCATATCTATACAAAAAGACCAGCTTCTCTAAAAAGCCAGTCTTTTTCTTAGTCTAAGTTGTTATATTAATTTACGACGCCCAGCAATGCGGTCAATGTTATCAAGCATCATACCAGTCCCTAAAGCTACGCAGTCCATCGGATTTTCTGCTATTAACACAGGCACCTTTAATTCTTCAGCCAATAACGTATCCATACCGTGAAGAAGGGCACCACCACCCGTTAAAATCACTCCGCGGTCAATAATATCAGCAGAAAGTTCTGGCGGCGTTTGCTCCAAAACAGATTTTGCTGCATGAACAATGACTTGGACCGATTCACGCAAAGCCTCTTCAATCTCTTTTGAACCAACAGTGATCGTTCTTGGAAGCCCTGATACCATATCACGTCCGCGAATATCAATCGTTTCATTACGGGAATCTTTAAATACGGTCGCCACTTTTACTTTTATATCCTCAGAGGTGCGCTCTCCGATTAAAAGTTTATATGTACGCTTAATATAATTTAGGATTTCTGCATCAAATTTGTCACCAGCCATTTTTATGGATGCTGATGTCACTATATCGCCCATAGATAATACCGCAATATCTGTTGTTCCTCCACCTATGTCAATGACCATGTTTCCGCTTGGTTGGAAGATGTCCATGCCCGCGCCAATTGCTGCTACCTTTGGTTCTTCCTCGAGATAGATCTTTTTGCCGCCGCTTTTCTCTGCTGCTTCACGAATAGCCTTTTGTTCCACGCTTGTAATATTTGTTGGACAACAAATCAGGATACGTGGTTTTGATAAGAATCCTTTAACGTCCAATTTGTTAATAAAGTACTTTAGCATTGATTCTGTTACATCAAAGTCAGCGATTACGCCATCTTTCAACGGACGAATGGCTACAATATGCCCTGGTGTACGTCCAACCATACGGCGGGCTTCTTCTCCAACAGCTAATACGCGGTTTGTATTTTTATCAAGGGCTACAACGGATGGCTCATTCAGCACAATTCCTTTTCCCTTTACGTAGATAAGCACGTTCGCCGTACCTAAATCGATTCCAATATCTCTCGAAAACATAAACTAATAATCCTCCTCAAGGAACACTACGGTATCCTTCTACTGTACTAATTAAAAATTTTATCATATTTTGTAGAATAAAAGGAACAAAGTTACCAAAAAAATTGGTATTTATAGGAACTGACTGAGTAATTTGACACAAATTTAAAAGGCCGTTGATTCTTCCCCGGCCCCTTACTCCTTATTCAAATTACTGAACCGGTTCTTCCTCTGTTTTTTTATACTTCTGTTTCGTTGCTTCTCCGCCTCGTAAATGCCTGATTGATTTATGATAATCAAGTATTTCCTTGACCTCATTAGCCAATTCCGGATTTATATCTGGCAGTCGCTCAGTCAAATCTTTATGGACAGTACTTTTGGATACACCAAACTCCTTCGCTATTACGCGAACTGTTTTTCTCGTTTCCACGATATACTTTCCAATCTTGATAGTTCTTTCTTTGATGTAATCGTGCAATTCACTCGCCCTCCCTATTTTTTTGAGAAGTGCGAAGTAGAGATTCGCTGTGCTGAAAACATTGCGTATGTATTTTTATATATAAACGAGTCATTCCTTTTCATGGATTCCTATTGGGATTTAACGAGTCCTCACCTCTTGCACTCTCTATGTGTCAGGTTTGTAAAAGTTTATTAGCTTGGTTCCAATTTTATGCATGAAACCTACAATAAGGACATGACTATTGCGATTTTTTAATGAATATAGATGAATTCGACAAACTATTTTCCCCCACTATTTCCCGAGAAATAACTCTCAATACGTCGAAAAAATGCCCCCAGACAAAACAGTCTGAAGGCATTGGTATGGTTAGTTACCTGTTTCTTGATTAGATTCTGGATCTTCATTTGTTTCTGATCCTTGATTGGATTCTGGATCTTCATTTGCTTCTTCGTTTTCTTGATCAGCTAAATCTGAATCTTTTGTATCAACTGCCTTTTTTTCCACTTTCAGTGAACTGATCGGTTTATCTAAATACTCTAATGGATTAACAGCCACATTGTCTTTTCTTACTTCAAAATGGACATGAGTGCCAGCCTCTTCATTAATAGCACTTTTCCCTCCGGCAGCAACGGTTTCACCTTGTTTAACAGTGTCTCCTTCTTTTACCTTAACATCTTTTACAGAAGAATAATGAGTTTCTACACCTTTTTCATGCTCGATTACAACTAAATTACCAAGCAATGCATCTTCTTGTACGCTTTTCACTTTCCCGCTCATAGCTGCGGTAACCTCAAAGCCCTTCCCATCCTTCATGGCATAATCGACCCCTGTGTTAGGTTGATACGTATTATTGTAGACAACCAGGGATGCCTCCTGTTGCTTCGTATCTCCATTCACATCGTAAAATTCCTTTTTAATGACTGCAGAATCAGCTTCAGCCATTGGAATAGAGAATGTTTCCAGCGAGTTGTTTACTTCAATGGATGGCTCATTATTTTCAGACGTAACGTTTTGTTTGTTCTCAGATGGATCTTGCGAAAATTCATTATCTCGTGCTTGATACACTAAAACACCTGTCAAAAGGATAGCTGCACTTAAAATATAGACTGCCGGCAGGAACCAACGCTTTTTCATTATGCTTTTCACTTTCGACTGAGAAGATTGTTTCTTTTCTTCCTCTCTCATTTTCATCACCTCTGCCATCATTCTGAACACTTTTCAGAAAATATATACATGGGTGATGAAAAAATTTATATCTTTTGTTAAATAAGCTTAAATTATGCATAAATCGATGATTATTTCATCGTATATCTCTTTATACTAGATCCCAGCCGGTTTGAGAGAAATTGGCCTGTTCCAATGATAATAGATATTTCTGGACTGATCACAAGAGTCTTGGAGAATTTACTTACCTCTACTCTCTCACTCAAAGACCCTTTTTTTTCGCTCGATCTTCTATATGATCGTTCATTTCTCTCTAACCCACTCTCAACGATATCAATTCACTCATTAATATCGATTATGAAAGGATTAAAGAGTGATTTCCTTCTTAGTAGAATTAAAAATGCATGATAGTAGTCTCTCTTTCCTGCCATCCGACATAAAATTCAATTCCTTACACGATCACTCCTGTCTATCGACACAAAAAAAGATAGAGAAAACAGTTTCGTTTCCTCTATCTTTTTGAATATCTTATTTTTTCGCTGTATACGTCGGCAAGTAGGCGGTTGCTTCTGAAATTTTTACATCTTTATAGTAATAAGCAATAATGTCCTTGTAAGATTTGCCGGACTCCGCCATTCCATTTGCCCCGTACTGACTCATTCCCACCCCATGGCCATATCCTTTTGTTGTGATGATGACCTGGTCACCTTTTTTGTACCAAGAGAAGTCGCTTGATTTCAGTCCGAGTAATTCTCTTACTTTCTTCCCTGTCATGCGCTTACCGCCTATTTCAATTTCTCCAATTCGATTTCCGTCTGTTCGTTGAATGATTTTACCTACATCCTCATTGCTGTCAATTTTAACATTTAGGAGATGTTCAAATTCTGATAAGGAGATGGTTGTTTGACTTAAGTATTTTGGAGATTTTTCATCCCAGGGACTTTTCACACTGCGCAGATAGGGAAGGGCATTCGGCCAATAATCTTCTGAGTTCTCTGTATACCCATTACTCGTCGAGAAAAAGGATGGAGTTATTAATTCTTTATTATAGGTTAAAAGCTGGCCTTTCGTTGCTGAAACAGCTTCCTTAATCCTTGTCATATTCGTTTGATACTTATTACCCCAGGAGACCTTTAACTCCTTGGTATTCATATATACCTGATCATTCACGGTATCCGTTATATCGGCGCCCTCCGGTATATCTTTCTTTGTTTTAGCGGTCAGTGCCTTTACAATGAAGGTCCTGGCGGTGAGCGCTTGAGCCTTTAGTGCTTCTAATTCAAAGTTAGCAGGCATTTCAGCCGCCACTACACCAGCTACATAATCCTCCAGGTCAATTGTTTCCACCTTTTTTTGACTATGTCTGTAAACTTGAATTGTTGTTTGGAGTTCTGCTTTTTTCTCCACCTGCTTTTTTGGTTCCTTTAACACCTGCTGTTCAGCCTCCACTTCTTCTTCCTTAAAAGGCGCGACCAAGATGGTGGGAATCATAATAGTTACGGCTGCTATCAGACTAATGATAAAAATAATTGGCTTCCAATGCTTCATATACTAGTCTCCCCTCTAATCAGTCAAACTGTCCAACACTCTTCATATGTATGAACTGAATACTATGAATATGTGTATAACTTATATAGAGAGGAATGATCTTTTTCGCTTTAAGGACGATTCTTCTTTTTCTTCTCATAGTTTCTGTAAAGACTAAATAAAATATAAAGAATAAGTCCAAATAACAAAAGATCCAATAAAACTTTAGCCACCTTAAAAATTAAAATCGCCAAACAAACAATTAAAATAACTTTGATTATAGTAGATACACTTATCTCTTTCAATCTTGTACTCTCCCTTCATCTAATTAATATCATTCTACCAAACTTTCAAACTATTTAGAGAGTTTTCCCCAGAAACACACTCAATGTGGATAAGTCTGTGCATAACTCATAATTGAATAATAATTTTTATGAATTCCTCTTAAAAACCTGATAAATATAGGTTTAAAATTCTAAAACCCTATTTTTAGTTTAAAAATGTGGATATACCTGTGTATAAGTATATACTTACTGTGCATAACTTGTTGTTAATTTGTTTATATAGCTGTGGATAACAATAAAAACGACAGCTTGGTTCCAAAGCAACTTCTTAACATGTACATCTCCCTAGTACGAAATACAAAAAAGCCAGACATTTCTGTCTGGCTTTCCAATCACCATTTAGGCGTTTTCAGCAATAACTTTTGTTTCTGCCTGTTCAGATTCATTAATACGCTCAATATCTGCACCAAGCGAAGCAAGTTTACCATGGAAATTCACATATCCACGATCCAAGTGCTTAAGCTCTGTTACACGAGTAACACCGTCAGCTACAAGGCCGGATAAGATTAAGGCTGCTGCTGCACGTAAATCGGTAGCTGCTACTTCAGCTCCCTGAAGATTTGCTCCTCCAGAAATGATAACAGAACGGCCGTCAATTTTGATATCAGCATTCATACGGCGGAACTCTTCCACATGCATAAAGCGATTTTCAAAGACAGTTTCAGTAATCATACTCGTTCCATTCGCACGCAACAATAATGCCATCATTTGAGATTGCATGTCAGTTGGGAATCCTGGATGCGGCATCGTTTTAATATCCACTGCTTTCATGGATTCTGATCCGATTACACGCAATCCGTCTTTTTCTTCTTTGATTGTAATACCCATTTCTTCCATTTTGGCAACAAGAGAAGATAAGTGTTCCATTAAAGCACCTTGTACCAACACGTTACCGCCTGTAATAGCAGCAGCAACCATGAAAGTACCTGCTTCAATACGGTCTGGAATGATGTGGTGTTCTGTACCATAAAGTTTTTCTACACCCTCAATACGGATTGTAGTTGTTCCTGCACCTTTAACTTTAGCGCCCATTTTATTCAAATAGTTCGCCAAGTCAACAATTTCAGGTTCTTTTGCACAGTTATCCAAAATCGTAACACCATCAGCTAATGCTGCAGCCATCATGATGTTTTCAGTAGCGCCCACACTTGGGAAGTCCAAGTAAATCTTTGCACCTTTCAGACGACCTTCAACCTCTGCTTCAATAAAGCCATTACCGACTTTTACTTTAGCGCCCATTGCTTCAAATCCTTTTAAATGCTGATCGATCGGACGTGAACCAATTGCACAGCCGCCAGGTAAAGCTACGCGAGCTTTTCCGTTTCTAGCCAATAATGAGCCCATAACAAGAACAGATGCACGCATTTTACGAACGTATTCAAACGGCGCCTCTTCTGCTAATGGACCTGAAGCATCCACTGTGACAGTATTATTGCTAAATTTAACTTCTGTATTTAAATTACGAATTACTTCATTTATTGTATATACATCGGATAGTTCCGGAACGTCTTTAAGAACGCTTTTTCCTTCACTTGCTAATAATGTTGCAGCTAATACAGGTAAAACGGCGTTTTTAGCACCCTCTACTCGAACTGTACCTTCTAACCTGTTTCCGCCGCGGACAATGATTTTTTCCAAAGTTATTCCCCTCCGCGTTCAATATCTCTATATTAGTATTCAAATGCTATTATCGGTGTGCCAATCGTAAACTGTATCCCACTGTCCATTCGATCCGCTTTTTGTTCACGAAAGGCCAGTTGGAGGTTTACTCCATTGGTCAGATTATTTGTAAATTGTTTGCTCTTTGTAGCAACAGAAATAAAATTACTCTCTATTGCACGTTCCATTGACTTTGCTTCAAATTCATTCATCCAGTTTTTTAGTAAGACCTTATTCATATTAGCACCGGTTATCCCTTTGATACAAGAGAAATATAGGGGTTTGTCCTTAAATACGCCCTTTGTCCCAGTTTTGAGCCAGTTCTGAATAAAATCCACCTGTCCCGGTGTCCACTCAGTTCCTTCTATGCTAAAAATCAGAACTGTTTTTTGTGAATCACTGGACATGATTTTAATGGTAGACGCAATATTCAACTTTTCATCCAGATATGTACCAACCAATGTTTTTCCATTGCTGCTTTTGTCTTCTTTCCAAACAAAATTGGTATGTATATTCTGTATGTCAGCTGTCACGACAGGGAATTGCTTATCCGTATTTGCACGGGCTAAAATCATCCAATCCGTTATTTCTGCTGCTGGATCCACATGTTCTATGCCCTCTGCCATTATTAGCAAATCAGGTTTAGCCAAAGCTTCTGTCGTCCTATTCCCTACATATAAAACCATCAAACCAACAATTATTAAAAGAATCGCTTTTTTCATGTATGCCACTCTCCCCTATTGCTTTTAGTCTTACCTTGGGGATTGTTACGCATACCGAAATCTGTTCGTCACTTTCTGACAACTGTGACTAATTAAAGAGATTCGTTAATTGCTGAGCATAACTCCAGTAATCAAGGAAAAATCCACTGACAGCTGAGCCAATCGCAATGGTCAGCAAAATATACAGTACTCTTGCCTGAATAACTCTTCCCGCTCTCAGCAACTTATCAAAGTGTAAGGCTTGTAAGGCCCACCATGTAACTGCTATAAAAAATAAATGGCTCACTATGCTGAGTAAAGCTTGCATTCCGAATGAATTCATGACCTTTTCCTTTCATACAAAAAGATATACTTTTACAGTGTAACATATTTAAAAGGAAGGTTCCTCTTTTAAGACAAATAATCGACTATTTCTAACAAAAAAGTCAGCAACGTGCAGATTAACCCATATTCTCTTCCCATTATTCAACATCATTCATATCTAGTACACCACCTATTATTTTACAAAAAATAAATGGAAATATCTATGTTCAATAGTTCACAAATTAAAGGAACTTATTGGTTATAAAATCCTGTGTTTTAATACCTCTTCTATTCTACTAAAAATGGTTAAGCTCATTCTTTCTATAAAAAAACCAAGAGGTCTGCTTACCTCCTGGTTATGTAAAATCTATTTCAGCATTTGGTATATATCCGTAAAGTTCTGGTGGAAGAAATCGAGCAAGTAGTGAGGGAATAGACCAAATAGGATCAATCCCCCTGCACAGAGACCGATCACATAATGAATGACAGTTGGTTTCCTTCTGACTTTCGTTTCTTCTCCCGGCCTCATAAATAAATGAGCGATGAGGCTGAAATAGTAAATATAAGAAATCACTGTTGTCACTAACATAATTCCCGCCAACACATAATGGCCATGTTCTTTTGCAAAAAGGTTCATAAATATATTCAGCTTTGCAATAAATCCCGCTGTCCCCGGAATTCCTGCCAATGAAAGAATGAAGATACTCATCGAGACTGCCAAAAAAGGTGACCGCTTATACAGACCGGCAAGCATGTATTGATCCTCATCTCCAGTTTTCCTGCCTTCCGCAATCAATTGGATGACAGCAAATGCACCGGTCATCATTAAACTATAGGCGGCAAAATAGAACCAGACCGATTCAATCGTGTATTCTCCAAAGGCCGCCACCGCTGCAAGCAAGTATCCTGCATGGGCAATACTCGAATAGGCAAGCATCCGTTTTAGATTCTTTTGCCTTAAGGCAATTAGGTTACCGGCAATCATCGTAATGGCGGCCAGGACAGCCAGATAGTTTTGGTTGGCTGTAAATATGGATAAGAATCCAATGTCATCCATGGTCGCTGTCAAATAGACTGTAACCACAATACGTATGAAGAGCGCAAAGCCGGCTGCTTTAGAAACGGTACTTAAAAAGGCAGTAACTGGCGTCGGCGATCCCTCGTATACATCCGGAGCCCACATATGAAATGGTACGGTTGCCAGCTTAAAGGATATGCCAATCACGAATATAAAGAAGGATAGGCCAGCAATATATTGAAGCTGCGGATTTTCCTGGGTAGCAAATAAATTCCCGATTTCAAAAATATTAGTCGTACCGCTTACACCATACAAATAACTCAGAGCAAACAGGATAATGGCCGTCGAAATCCCGCCATTGACTACATATTTCATAGAAGCTTCAGCAGATTTCTGGTTATTTTTCTGCATTCCAGCCAGGATATAGGACGAGAGGGACAAGAGTTCCAGCCCCACAAACAATGTAATTAAATCTCCGCTTGATGTCATGAACATCGCACCCAATAAAGCGGTTAAGAACAAATAATAAAATTCAGACTGATATGGCTGCATTCCGGCTCTCGGCTTATGCTCAACAGCCAGTACCATGACGAACGCCGATCCAATCAAGAGAATGAGCTTAAACGCTTTGGCAAAGGAGTCCAGTCGAAACGTATCATACAAAATGGATTCCGCATCCATCGCAATCAAGCCAATTAACGAGATGATCGCCAACAGAATACTGCCAAACGCAAACCATCCAAGTATCTTCCGTGCAAATTGTTTAGGCATGCATAAATCCAATACGGAGATTATGACCGCCGCACCCAGAATGATAAATTCCGGTATCATTAAATTCCAGTTCATCGACAGTAACGTTTCCATGTCCATACGGCGATCACCTCCCTATCCCAGTTATCATTTCAGCCATTCCAGCCTGTAGCGGTCCTTCTAAAATAGCTGGACAGATACCGATCAAAATAATCAAGCCAAGTAATACATAGGCCGGAACGGCTTCTCTTAATTTTAAATCTGCCAGAGGCAATTGATTCTTTTGAACACCAAACGTGATTGTAAGAACAGCGCGCAGCACATATACAGCGGTCAACACAAGACCCAACGTACCGACGGCAGCCAGGATGGGGGCATTTTGAAATAATCCCATGAATGCCATAAACTCACTGATAAACCCGGACATTCCCGGCAATCCGAGTGATGCCATCCCGCCTGCTAGTAAAATACCTGAAAAAACCGGAATCGATTTAGCCAATCCGCCAAGCTTATGCAGTTCCGTTGTTCCGGTTCTTTCATAAAGGTAGCCGACCAGTAAAAAGAGCAAGGCCGCAATCAATCCATGAGATACCGCTTGAAATAAAGCTCCCTGGATCCCCGCTTTATTTAAGGCACCCAACCCGATCAGAACAATGCCCATATGAGAAACAGAGGAATACGCAAGCACGAGCTTAAAGTCAGTCTGGCGTAAAGCAAGCCACGCTCCGTACAGGAGATTGATTACGCCAAGCAAGGCAATGAGAAAGGAAACCTCCTTAAATTCTGCCGGAAACAATCCCATCCCAAATCTGATTAACCCATAGGCACCAATTTTCAACAATACACCGGCATGTAACATGACAATCGCCGGCGGAGCTTGCACATGGACTTTAAGCATCCAGGAGTGGAATGGAAAAATGGGAAGCTTGATTCCAAAAGCAAGGATGATTCCAGCAAAGAGCACATATTTTAATTCTGAGCTAATCGGGGCAAGCAGCGTTTGGCCGCCCACTGATAGGATTTGTCCCAATATATCAATATTGGCTGTCCCCGTTCTTGCAAAAAGCACCATGATTACAAACAGGAGAATACATGAACCTAATCCGTTATAGATCAAGAAACTAAAAGCGGCCTTCTCTTTGTCAAAGTACCCCCATTTTCCCACCAAAAAGAACATAGCCACCAATGTAACCTCGAAGAAGAGGAAAAATAAAATGAGGTTCTGGGCCAGAAAGACGCCGAGCATGCCCATCTCCAATAGGAGGAACAGGATAAAATAGCCCTTCCATTCCTTTTTAATTTGAAGAACAGAGGCAATAGCCGCGAGCGTACATAAAATAACTGTCAATAAGACCATGACAAGCGAAATCCCATTGAGCCCTAACTCAAAAGGCACTGCATATAATTGACTTTGTCTGGCTCCCCCATCTCCTAATTGAAACCACTTGTGAAAAACAGCAAAAGTGGTGAGTTTTACACCTGATAAATATTGACTATATAAATAAAAAGAAAAGATTAGTGGTGGAATGGTTCCCAACAACCCCAATCGTTTCAATGCTTTTTCATTTCCTCTCGAAACAAACAACAACCCGGCTATCCCTACTAATGGGGAGAAAACGAGCAAGCTAAGAATAGATGAATTCATCTGACGTACCCCCCTGTCCAGGCAAAGATCACAAGTACAGCAGCCAGGCCAAGCAGGGCAATCGTTCCGTATATCTGCATTTGGCCATTATGGGCATGGGAACCCTTGATCGATACGAGATTGACTACGTAATGAACCGTTGCCAAAATTCCTTGCAGGATATATTTTTCAACCCAGGAGAGGAGAACCCCTATGGATTTCACGATACGTACGATTGTATAGGTATAAAATTCATCTACATAAAATTTATTAACTGCCAATTGATACAACGGTCTCGGCACTTTCCCCTCCACACGAACTCGACCTTGTTTTCGATAGAGCACATAAGCTGTTCCGCTCCCAATCAAAAAGGCAAAGGTGGCTGCAATGGGAATCCACATGGGTCCCTCTGCATGCGTGTGGCCGACATATGAATTCCCTTCAACCAGCCAGTCTCCAAGAAATGTGCCAAACCAAGGAGTGTTCATGTAGCCGGCGAAGATTGAAAGAGCACCCAGGATCATCATCGGAACAGTCATAGAACGAGGTGATTCCTGCACGTCCATTGTTTCATGTCGGGAAGGCCCAGTGAACACAAGAAAGAAAAGACGGAACATATAGAAGGCCGTTAAAATAGCCGTTAACAAAGCGAGAATAAATAGGACATAATGGCCGCTCGCCCAAACAGATACAAGAATTTCGTCCTTACTAAAGAATCCGGAGAAGAATGGAAATCCTGTAATGGCCAAAGTTCCAATTAGAAATAGTGGCCCGGTACGCTTTAATTTTTTCCACAAGCCACCCATCTCGTCGATATTCTGGGTGTGAACGGCATGAATCACGCTGCCGGCGGCCAGGAATAAGAGGGCTTTAAAAAAGGCGTGTGTGGTTAAATGAAATACGCCTGCTACATAGCCTGCCGTTCCGAGCGCCAACATCATATAGCCAAGCTGGCTAATGGTTGAATAAGCCAAAATCCGCTTAATATCCTTTTGGACCGTGGCAATGATCGCGGCAAAGATGGCGGTAAAGGCACCTATAATCGCTACTGTCAGCAAGGCAGTTTCGCTCGCTGCGAACAAAGGAAACATGGTCGCTACTAAATAGACACCTGCTGCCACCATCGTAGCGGCATGGATTAACGCTGATACAGGAGTCGGGCCTTCCATCGCATCAGGCAGCCATGTGTGCAAAGGAAATTGTCCGGATTTCCCGATGGCACCAATAAAGATCAACAAAGCAGTGGTTGTCATCCAGCCTGGTGTCATATCCCCATTTTCTACGGCTGAGAAAATAACTCCGTATTCGAAGCTTCCCGTTTTCCAAAATAAGAGGATGATGCCGATCAAAAGGCCGATATCTCCAATTCTAGTCATGATGAACGCCTTTTTCGCTGCGCGCCGTGCGGCATCCTTGTAAAAATAAAATCCGATTAATAGGAAGGATCCCAACCCGACCAATTCCCAAAATATATAGAGCTGAAGGAGATTCGGTGAAACCACCAGGCCCAGCATGGCAAACGTAAATAGTCCCAGGTAAGCAAAGAAAACGGGCAATCTTTGATCACCTTGCATGTAGCCAATTGAATAAATATGTACTAATAAGCTAACAAGTGAAACAATCACCAGCATTAACGCATTTAGCTGGCTTACCTCTACTCCCATTTTCACTCTTGTCTCGCCAATGTTTAACCAATCCACCACTGCGCGATAGTTTGGTGATTGAAAGCGGGCAAAGAGAACCAGCAGGGAGGAAAAAAAGGTAAGAAACGTGAAGCCAATCCCTATATACGCGCTCGAAGCCTTCAGCCTCTTTCCTATCACAAGCAAAAGAACAAAGGACAAGAGCGGGAAAAGAGGGATGACCCATACAAGTTTCATCATAGTAACATTTCCCCTTACGATTGAAGATTAGGAGTTCCGCCTCTTCAATACGAGATTATCCGTTGACGTTAATTTTTCAATGTATCCATTTCATCGATATGGACGGTCTTACGATTCCGGTAAAGCGAGAATAAAATCGCCAGGCCTACTGCAGCTTCAGCGGCTGCCACTGCGATGGCAAACAGAGCAAATACTTGCCCGGTAATCGCAGGCGCCGGTCCGAGCTTGCTAAAGGCGACCAGATTAATATTCACCGCATTTAGCATTAATTCAATTGATACAAGAACAATGATGGTATTACGCTTAGTTAGAGCTCCATAAAGCCCTATGCAAAATAGGGTTAATGCCAGTGTTAAATAAGCAGGAAGCGGAACAGCACTCATTTTTCCTCATCCTCCTTTTGATCATCTTTTCTTGCCAGCACCACAGCACCAACTAAGGCAACCAACAGCAATACAGAAACAAGCTCAAATGGAATCACAAATTTCGTAAAGATTGCGAGTCCAATTTTCTCCGTATTATTACTGTGCAAGGTGCTCGGTTGGTTGACCACATTAGAATCACCGGCGCCTGTTTGGACGATTTCTGTAAAGTTTAAATTATAAATGCCTGCATAGACGGCACCTGCAAATCCTAAAATTCCGATTATAATAAAGGCTTTTCTCCATATGCCTGCCTTCGATACACTTGGGTCGCGATGTTTGGTCAGCATAATCCCAAAAAGCATAATAATTGTGATGGCTCCAGAATAAATCATGATCTGGACCACCGCCACGAACTCTGCTGACAGTAAAATATAGATTCCGGCGATGCTGATGAAGGTAAACACAAGCGCCACCATCATATGCATGACCTTTGTTAAATGAATCATCAGCACAGCGCCGCAAATTGCTATTAACGCTAGCACAATGAATGCCGCCATTTCTCCGCTCATTATTGATTCACCTTTCGAATGTTTTCATCATTTTCATCAAGCCATTCTAGGTTCTTAAATAACTCGTCTCGGCTATACTCTGCCAGTTCAAAATTATTGGTCATGACAATGGCTTCTGTTGGACAGACCTCTGTACATAGATCACATAAAATACAAATCTCAAAATTGATGTCATAGGTGTCGATGATTTTGCCTTTTTTAGTAGGGTCAGGATGTTTACTGCCTGTCAGATGAATACAGTCTGTAGGGCAGATATTCATACATTGATTGCATACAATACATTTTTCGGGATAAAATTTTTGAATGCCCCGGAAACGGTCGGGTACCATAATCGACTTGTTTGGATAATCGTAGGTTACTTTTTCACGAGTGAGATTTTTCAACGTGTACTTCAGTCCCTTAGCTAAACCGAACATTTTTCTCCCTCCCTCTAGTAATCTCTCAATCTAGGCGACGATTTTGATAACTAAGGCGGTTATGAAAATATTAATCAAGGCAATCGGCAGTAACACCTTCCAGCCAAACTCCATTAAATGGTCTGCCCGTAAACGCGGAAACGTCACACGAATCCAGATCAGGAAAAAGGTGACCGCAAACCATTTTAAGCTGAACCATATGGCACCTGGAATCCATTCAAGGAACGGAAGCGGCTGCCATCCTCCAAAAAACAGGATCACTGCCAATGTGGCCATGGCAAACATATACACATACTCTGAGAGCATAAAGAATGCCCACCTGAAGCCCGAGTATTCCACATGAAAGCCGGCGACTAGCTCCGATTCAGCCTCTGATAAATCAAAGGGAACACGATTTAATTCCGCTACTGCTGCTATTAAAAAGACAACAAACGCAATCGGCTGACGGATAATATTCCAAACACCGGATTGACCTTCGACAATGTCATTTAAATTGAGACTGCCTGTTAACAGAATGATCCCGATGACCGACATGACGAGCGGCACTTCATAGGAAATCATTTGGGCCCCTGCACGCATTCCGCCAAGGAGAGAGTATTTATTATTGGACGCCCATCCGGCTGCCAATATCCCGACCGTACTAACTCCTGACACCGCAATATAATAAAGCAGCCCTACGCCAAGATCTGCAAATTGAAGAGCTTCTGTAAAGGGCAATACGGCGACAACTGCCATGGCTGGTGCGAAGGCGATAAAGGGAGCTAATTTAAATAATGGTTTATCCGCCTGATTCGGGATTGTATCTTCCTTAAGCAATAATTTAAGGACATCGGCGACAGTTTGCAGCAACCCCCATTTCCCCCCAAGTTGATTAGGGCCATGGCGCAACTGCATATAACCCATTACCTTCCTCTCTGCCAAAATCGCAAATGTCACAAAGCCCAGAATGACGAACATCAGAACAATCGCCGAACCTGCAAATATAGCTACGGAGCTCCAGCTCGGAGTTGAGGTAAGTAAATCCTGAATCATTACCCATCAACCTCCCCAAGGACGATATCAATTGCACCCAATATGGCAACTAAATTGGCTATGTTCTCCCCTTTTAATAATTTCGGCAGAATTTGCAGATTGTAAAAAGATGGACGTCTAAATTTAAGTCGATACGGTTCTTTTTTTCCATCACTCGCGATATAACAGCCAATTTCCCCACGTGGTGATTCAATCCGGACAAATCCTTCTCCTTTTGGCGGTTTAATTATTTTAGGAACCTTCGCCAGAATGAGACCATTGGACGGAAATTGCTCGATACATTGCTCGAGAATTTTCAAGGATTCTTCTATTTCATCAAGTCGAATCTCATATCTCGATAACACATCGCCTGTTTCACGTGTAACAATTCTGAAATCAAATCGATCATAAATGGAGTATGGCGCCGTCTTGCGTAAGTCCTGTTTTACGCCCGTGCAGCGTAAATTGGGCCCGCTCAATGAGTAGTCAATCGCTTCATCAGCCGAGTAAATTCCGATGCCTTTTACACGAGTTAAAAAGATTTCATTTCCGCTGACCAGCTCCCGATAGCCCTCCAGCTGTTCACGCATATATGGAATAAAGTCAGCAACCTTTTGGATCCATCCATCCGGGGCATCCCATTTCACACCGCCTACACGCATATAATTAAAAGTCAACCTGGCCCCCGAGAGCTCGTTTAGGAAATTAAGAATCATTTCTCTTTCCCTGAAAGCGTAGATAAAGGGGCTGGTCGCTCCCAAATCCAGCACGAATGTCCCCCATGCGACAAGATGACTCGAAATCCGGCCGAGCTCCATGGCCATGACCCTTAAATATTCAGCTCGTTCCGGCACTGCAATCTTCATCATCGTTTCGACCGCATGACACAGCACATAGTTATTGGTCATTGCTGATAAATAATCAAGCCGGTCTGTGTAGGGGATAATTTGCGTGTATTGCAGATCTTCTGCCAGTTTTTCTGTTCCTCTATGTAAATAGCCAATCACCGGCTTCGCTTCTGTAATGATTTCCCCATCAATTTTTACGACAATCCGCAGGACACCATGTGTACTTGGATGCTGAGGTCCTACATTCAACAGCATTTCTTCCGTTCGAATCATATCCCTCTACACCTCCACATCATCATACTGCTCATAATCCTTACGCAGTGGATGACCAACCCAGTCTTCCCCGAGAAAGATACGCTCTAAATTCGGATGGCCTGTAAAGGTGATTCCGAGTAAGTCGTATATTTCAGACTCTGCCCAATTTGCACCTGTCCATAACGGGACAACAGATTCCAACTCAAGTTGATCACGATCCAGCTTCACTTTAATGACAATATCACGCTGATATGGAAAAGAATACAAATATAAATATACCTCGAAATGGGTAATAAAGTCCGTTCCGTGAATTTCCGATAAATAATTAAATTTCAACTGCTCATTTTTTCGTAAAAGCTCAAGTGTTTTATAGTACGCCTCCCTTTTTACCACGATTGTAGGCACATCTTTGGAAAGCTTATTAATATAGGCATCTTCTAAACTATCTGAGCCTATGTTGATTTCCAGGGTAGTTTTATATAAATCTAGCTGAGATTGATTTGGTGATGGTGCTTCTTCTGGTGTTGGAGTAGAAGGTTTTTCTGTCATTTTTACCTTGGCTTTAGCGGCCGCAGCTGCTTTTGCCTTTGCTACTACAATTGCTTTCGCTTTTTCTTTGTCTGTTTCTTGTGGTGATAAGGCTGTGGCTGACTGGGAATCTCCTTCTCCCTCTCTCCGTTTTTGCTTGGCCTGCGCGGCCGCCTTTGCCTTTGCCGCTGCTGCCGCTTTTGCTTTAGCAAGGGCGATTGCTTTTTCTTTGTCCACTTCTTCTAGTGATGCGGATGGGGCTGACTGGGAATCTCCTTCTCCCTCTGTTCGCTTTTGCTTGGCTATGGCAGCTGCCTTTGCTTTTGCCGCGGCTGCCGCTTTTGCTTTGGCGAGGGCGATTGCTTTTTCTTTGTCCGTATCTTCTGGTGAATCGGATGGGGCCGATTGGGACTCCCCTTCTTCCTCTGTTCGTTTTTGCTTGGCCAGCGCAGCTACCTTCGCTTTTGCCGCTGCTGCCGCTTTTGCTTTGGCGAGGGCGATTGCTTTTTCTTTGTCCGTATCTTCTGGTGAATCGGATGTGGCTGACTGGGAATCTCCTTCTCCCTCTGTCCGTTTTTGCTTGGCCAACGCAGCCGCCTTCGCTTTTGCCGCTGCTGCCGCTTTTGCTTTAGCGAGAGCGATTGCTTTTTCTTTGTCCGGTTTTTCTGGTGATGCGGATAGGGCCGACTGGGAGTCTCCTTCTCCCTCTGTCCGTTTTTGCTCGGCCAGCGCAGCCGCCTTCGCTTTTGCCACGGCTGCCGCTTTTGCTTTAGCGAGAGCGATTTCATCTTTATCTTGTTGGGAATCTGTTTGAGTAGATTGTTCTGAGGATTGTTTTTCAGCAAGCTTTCGTTTCGCTGTTTCTTTTGCCTTTTCTGCTGCATCTTTTTTTTGCTGGGATAAGTCTTTTTCGCTCAACTACAACACCCGCTTCCCAGTTTTCGCTTCATATTTAATCTTCTCTTTTAATTTATTTATGCCATATATCAGCGCAGCAGGATTTGGGGGACAACCGGGTATATAGACATCGACCGGCACAATTTGGTCGACTCCCTTCACGACACTATAGGAACGCACATATGGACCTCCTGCAGTCGCACACGAACCCATGGCAATCACCCATTTTGGTTCAGGCATTTGATCATAGAGCCTTCTTAAAATAGGAGCCATTTTCTTCGTTACTGTTCCAGAGACAATCATAACGTCAGATTGACGAGGTGACGTCCGAAAAAAGGAACCAAACCGATCGACATCATAATGTGAAGAACCCACCGCCATCATTTCAATTGCGCAGCACGCCAGTCCAAAAGTAAGTGGCCATAATGAGTTTCCTCTCGCCCATCCCTTTACTTGCTCTAAAGTTGCGAAAAATATTGTACGCTGTAATTCATCCACTTCACGTGGAGATAGCTCATCCAACTTTAATTCCATTTCAGCACCTTCTTTTTCCAGGCATAGAGTAAGCCAAGCACAAGCATCAATACAAAAATGAACATCTCAATCAGTGCAAATACGCCCAATTTGTCATAGGCTACGGCCCACGGATAAAGAAATACAGTCTCCACATCAAATAAAACAAACAACAGCGCAAAAATATAATAGCGTACATTAAATTGAACCCGCGAATCATGAAAGGGTTCCAACCCACTTTCATATGTTGCACCTTTTGCATCGGTAGGTTTGTGAGGTCTTAATACCTTTCCCAAAGACAGTGCTACGATCGGAAGTAAGATACCAAGGCATAAAAAAACCAGAACGATTAAATAATTGTTCTGATACCAATGTAGTGATGCCACTCTCATCCCCCATTTTCCTTCTAAAATTATCAAAATATCCCATATGTAACCGTATACATTATATCATCGGCGAATATACGTGTCGATTCATGCGGTGACTATGGTCATACCACTCTTTTAGAATGTATTTTTATAAATTGCGTAACTTGTATTTATCGGCTGGGAGGAGATGGACGCTTTGCTCTGGCTTTTACCAGGCTTTGACAGGCCTTTACCCTACCATAGCCTACCCATAGCCCGGGCATAGGCCGGGAATAGTCTCTTTTCCTCGGCTTTCACCCACCTTTGACAGGCCTTTGCCCTATCATAGCCGTCTCATAGCCCGAGCATAGCCCGGGAATAGTCTCTTTACCACGGCTTTCACCCGCCTTTGACAGGCCTTTGCCCTATCATAGCCACTCCATAGCTCGAGCATAGCCGGGGGATAGTCTCTTTTCCCTGGCTTTCACCCGCCTTTGACAGGCCTTTACCCTACCATAGCCGACTCATAGCCCGAGCATAGCCAGGGGATAGTCTCTTTTCCCTGGCTTTCACCCGCCTTTGACAGGTCTTTGCCCTACCATAGCCGTCCTATAGCCCGAGCATAGGCAAGGTATAGGCGCTTCCCCATCCACAATCCAACTTCACTTCCGCTCTCACCCAAACAAACATCCCACATACTTTATATATATTTCACGAATGCCAAGTTATGTACAAAAAAACTCCAGGGGGTTCTCCCCTGGAGTTTTTAAATGACCTTTTATCGTCTGTTGTGTTCAGCAATATCTAGACGGTTTAAAGCACGCTTAAGTGCCAGTTCAGCACGATGTGCGTCAATTTCAACTTGTCTGTCTTGAAGTCGTCTTTCGGCACGTGCTTTAGCCTGTTTGGCGCGAGCAGTATCAATATCTTCAGCACGTTCAGCTGACTGCGCGAGTATGGTTACTTCTTCTCCGTTCACTTCCATGAATCCTCCGGATACAGCAACCCATTCTGTATTGTTACCCGTTTTTAAACGAACGGAACCGATATCAAGTGGAGCGACCATTGGAACATGTCCGGCAAGAATACCAAGTTCCCCCGTTTTTGCTTTGGTACTGACCATTTCTACTTCTTCTTCCAATACAGGACCGCCAGGAGTAACTACAGAAACTTTAATCGTTCTCATATATGTGCCCTCCTATAAGATCCTTTTGGTTTAAGCCTCAACGCCCATTTGCTTAGCTTTTTCAACAACGTCTTCAATGCGTCCAACTAAACGGAATGCATCTTCAGGAAGGTTGTCGTATTTGCCTTCAAGGATTTCTTTGAAGCCTCTAACTGTTTCTTTAACTGGTACGTAAGAACCTTTTTGACCAGTAAACTGTTCAGCTACGTGGAAGTTTTGAGATAAGAAGTTTTGAATACGTCGTGCACGGGCAACGACTAATTTATCATCTTCTCCCAATTCGTCCATACCCAGAATGGCAATGATATCTTGTAATTCTCTGTAACGTTGCAATGTAGATTGAACGCTACGAGCTACTTCATAGTGTTCTTCTCCAACGATCTCAGGAGAAAGCGCACGAGATGTAGATGCCAATGGATCCACAGCTGGGTAAATACCCATTTCTGATAGTTTACGCTCTAAGTTTGTTGTTGCATCTAAGTGGGCAAATGTTGTAGCCGGAGCCGGATCCGTGTAGTCATCGGCTGGTACATAGATTGCTTGAATAGATGTAACAGAACCCACGTTAGTGGATGTAATACGCTCTTGTAATTGACCCATTTCTGTAGCCAATGTTGGTTGGTAACCAACGGCAGAAGGCATACGTCCAAGAAGGGCGGATACTTCTGAACCGGCTTGTGTGAAACGGAAGATATTATCGATGAAGAATAGTACGTCCTGACCTTGTGCATCACGGAAATACTCAGCCATTGTCAAACCAGTCAAGGCAACACGCATACGCGCACCCGGTGGTTCGTTCATTTGTCCGAATACCATGGCTGTTTTCTTGATAACACCGGAGTCAGTCATTTCGTGGTAAAGGTCATTACCTTCACGAGTACGTTCTCCAACACCTGCGAATACGGAGATACCACCGTGTTCTTGGGCGATATTATTGATTAATTCTTGGATTAATACAGTTTTACCTACACCGGCACCACCGAACAATCCGATTTTTCCACCTTTAATATAAGGTGCTAGTAAGTCTACTACTTTGATACCTGTTTCCAGGATCTCAACTTCAGTAGATAGTTCTTCAAATTTTGGAGCTTCTCTATGGATTGGATCTTTTTGATAGTTTCCTTCTAGAGGAGCATCTAAATCGATTTTTTCACCTAACACGTTGAATACACGACCAAGTGTTATGTCTCCAACCGGTACAGAAATTGGTGCTCCTGTATCGATTACCTCTGCATTACGGACTAATCCGTCTGTAGAAGCCATTGCAATCGTACGAACCGTATCATCGCCTAAGTGAAGAGCAACTTCCAAAGTAAGGTATTCTGCTTCATCAGCAGGCGCTCCTTTGGAAATGTTGATCTTCAGAGCGTTATAGATCTCAGGTAGTTTGCCGTTTTCAAATCTAACGTCGACAACCGGACCCATGACTTGAGTAACGCGTCCTATGTTCATTCCATTCCCTCCTATTTACTCTATGCCGTGTGAATGTTCGAATCTATAGTTCCATTTTATCTATTCGAGTGCAGCGGCTCCGCCGACAATCTCGGTAATTTCTTGTGTAATTGCAGCCTGACGAGCACGGTTGTATGTCAATGTCAGAGAGCCGATAAGCTCGGAAGCATTATCCGTTGCACTCTTCATTGCCGTCATCCGTGAAGCGTGTTCGCTTGCCTTACCATCCAACAATGCGCCATAGATTAAGCTCTCAGCGTATTGTGGCAGTAACACTTCCAGAATCTCTTCCTCATTAGGTTCGAATTCATAAGATTTTGCTGCTGCATTTCCTTCTACACTTCCAAGAGGTAAAAGTTTAGTTTCCGTTACTTCTTGGGAAATAGCACTAATAAAGTGGTTGTAGTACATATAGATTTCGTCAACAGTTTCGTCTGCGAATAATTTTACCGTACTGGCTGTAATTTCTTTAATGTCGTCAAAGCTTGGTTGATCAGACAATCCGACCATCTCCTGGATGACGTTCATTCCACGGATGCGGAAGAACTCGCTTCCTACACGTCCGAGAACGATAATACCGTATTCATCCGGGGATTGATGGCGTTCATTGATTGTCTGATAAACTTTACGTAAGACACTACTATTATAGGCTCCAGCCAATCCGCGATCGGAAGTGATAACCAAATATCCGGTTCTCTTCACAGGACGTGAGACCAGCATCGGATGAGATGCATCCGTGCTTCCATTCGCAATGCTCGCTACGACCTCTTGGATTTTCTCCATGTACGGTACAAAAGCTTTCGCGTTCGCTTCGGCACGATTCAATTTGGAGGCGGAAACCATTTGCATGGCTTTTGTGATTTGGCTCGTCTTTTTAGTTGATTTTATACGCGCATCTATATCACGTAATGATGCCATTCATTCTCACCATCCTAGTATTTAATGCCTATCCTGTTATTCCGATACAACAAATTGTTTTTTAAATTCAGCAATCGCTGCTTTCATATCATCTTCTTTTGGAAGATCGCCAGTTGTGCGGATATGTTCAAACAGCTCATTATGATTACGTGCAGTCCATTCGATGATTTCAGCTTCAAAACGTCTGATATCAGCCAATGGAATATCATCAAGGAATCCACGAGTCAAGCAGTATAGAATCAATACTTGTTGTTCTACACGAAGTGGCTTGTGAAGATCTTGTTTTAATACTTCTACTGTACGTTGACCACGATTTAATTTAGCTTGTGTTGCTTTATCCAAGTCAGATCCGAATTGGGAGAAAGCTTCAAGCTCACGGAAAGATGCCAAGTCCAAACGTAGAGTACCGGCAACTTTTTTCATTGCTTTAATTTGCGCTGATCCACCTACACGGGATACGGATAGACCCGCATTGATTGCAGGACGTACGCCGGAGAAGAAAAGATCAGATTGCAAGAATATTTGTCCATCTGTGATAGAGATAACGTTTGTTGGGATATAAGCGGAGATGTCCCCTGCTTGTGTTTCAACGAACGGTAATGCTGTGATTGAACCTGAACCAAGTGTATCGTTCAATTTCGCAGCACGCTCCAATAGACGGGAGTGCAAGTAGAATACATCCCCTGGGAATGCTTCACGGCCTGGAGGACGACGAAGCAACAAGGAAAGCTCACGATAAGCTGCTGCTTGTTTGGATAAATCATCATATACAACAAGGACATGCTTGCCTTGGCGCATGAAATATTCACCCATTGTTACCCCACTGTACGGAGCCAAGTATAGCAATGGAGCTGGTTGAGATGCAGATGCTGAAACGACGATTGTGTAATCCAATGCACCATGCTTACGGAAAGTTTCAACTGTTCCACGAACTGTTGATTCTTTTTGTCCGATTGCCACATAGATACAAATCATGTTTTCATCTTTTTGGTTCAAAATAGTATCAATCGCTACAGATGTTTTACCTGTTTG
Source organism: Pradoshia sp. TA40_28 (assembly GCF_059694525.1). Taxonomy (NCBI): domain Bacteria; kingdom Bacillati; phylum Bacillota; class Bacilli; order Caryophanales; family Bacillaceae; genus Pradoshia; species Pradoshia sp. TA40_28. The sequence continues at coordinate 182,576 of NZ_JCATZO010000001.1, read as the reverse complement.
ACGGTCACCAATGATTAATTCACGTTGTCCACGTCCGATAGGAACAAGGGCATCGATCGCTTTAAGACCAGTTTGTAAAGGCTCGTGTACAGACTTACGATCCATTACACCCGGTGCATTGTTTTCGATTGGTAATGTTTCAGTTGTAGCGATTGGACCCATACCATCAAGTGGTTGTCCAAGAGGGTTTACGACACGTCCGATTACAGCCTCACCTACAGGTACTTCCATGATGCGGCCAGTACGGCGTACTTCGTCTCCTTCTTTAATGTCGCGGAAAGGACCCAGGATAATAACACCGACGTTATTTTCTTCCAAGTTTTGCGCCATACCAACTACACCGTTGGAGAATTCCAATAACTCTCCGGACATGACGTTGTCCAATCCATGAACACGCGCGATACCGTCACCAACAACGATTACGGTGCCGACTTCACTCATTTCTATATCAGATTGATAGCCTTCAATTTGTTTCTTAATCAGCGCGCTGATTTCTTCAGCTCTGATGCTCATGAATTTCACCCCTAACTTCTAATATTAACCCAGCAATTGACGTTCCAAGCGTTCCAACTTACCTAAAACGGTACCATCAAAAATACGGTTACCGATTCGCAGCTTGATTCCGCCTAGAAGACTGCTGTCTACGATATTTTCAATGCGCAGTGCCTGTTTTCCAATTTTTTGGGCAAAAACCTTTGAAATGCTCTCTTGTTCCGGCTTCGATAAAGGACGGACAGAATAAACTTTAGCATCGACTACACCTGTGTATTCGTTTACTAATAAAATAAATTCATCTGCCAGAGTCGTCACGATATTTTCGCGATGGCGTTCTACAAGAATCATTAACAGGTTTTGAATGGATGGAGACATAGTAGCAAAAGCCGTTTTAATAGCGTCTTTCTTACTCTCCATAGCAACCTTTGGATGCTCAAGGAATGAAGTAAGTTCCTTATTTGAAAGGAATACTTGCTTCAATGTCCGCATTTCACCTTCCAAACGGTCAATTTGTTTATCTTCCTTGGCAATTTGGAAAAGAGCATCTGCATAGCGTTTTGCTACAACTGTATTACTCATCGCTCTTCTCCTGCCTCTTGAATGTAATCGTTAATTAATTTTTGTTGATCAGCTTCACTAAGTTCTTTTTCAATCACTTTGGACGCAATTAGAACGGACAAGGATGCAACCTGCTCACGAAGGGCAACCATTGCTTGTTCTTTTTGTTGTTCAATTTCGCGTTTCGCTGACTCTTTCACACGTTCAGCTTCCTGACGGGCAACAGCGATGATTTCTTCGCGTTGTTGTTCACCATGTTTCTTAGCATCTTCAATAAGAGACAAAGATTCCTGGCGTGCTTCTTTCAGCATAGTACGTTGTTCTTCTAACAAAGAAGCTGCTTCTGCACGATTCTTTTCTGCTACTTCAATTTCACTTGCAACATGAGATTCACGTTGTTTCATAATGCCCATTAGAGGACCAAATGCGAATTTTTTCAGTAAAAGCATCAAGATAATGAAAGCGACTAATTGGAAAACGATGTCTCCCGTATTTAGTCCGCTGTGTGCTGCAGCTCCAAGTACCAAATTATTAAATAACACCCCTATTTCACTCCCTTCAGAAGTCTTTACGGATTACCTTTTTTAGTGCATATACGTTTAAACCGTACAAGGACGGCTAAATTTTAGTAAACATAAAGGAATGGCGAAGATAATCACTTGATTCTCCGCCATCAATATTGTCAATTACTTGTTCAATACCATGAACGCGATAACAACCGCGATGATAGGAATCGCCTCAACTAACGCTACCCCGATGAACATAGTTGTTTGAAGCATACCACGTGCTTCCGGTTGACGTGCGATACCCTCTACTGTACGAGATACGATTAAACCATTACCAATACCTGCTCCAAGAGCGGCTAAACCGATTGCGATTGCTGCTGCTATAACTCCCAAACTCATTATGAAGTTCCTCCTTTAATTTGTATAACTTAAATTAGATTTTTTTATATTATTAATGGTCTTCGCTGACTTTGTGAGCCATGTAAACCATCGTTAACATCGTAAAGATAAATGCCTGGATTGCTCCAATAAATACACTGAAACCTTGCCATATAATCGTTGGCACAATAGCTAAAATATTGCCCCAAAGTCCTGTAGCAAGAGATCCTGCTAAAAGGCTGAGTAAGATTTCACCCGCATAAATATTACCGAATAGACGCAAGCCCAGTGTTAGGGTATTTGCAAACTCCTCAATAATCTTTAAGGGAAATAAGAACGGCATTGGTGATACAAAGTTTTTACTGTAACCTTTAAAACCACGCATTTTCAGACCATAGAAGTTTGTTAAAACTACGATCATCACTGCAAGGGTTAAAGCGACTACTGGATCGGCTGTTGGCGACTTCCACCATAGGTCTCCATTATATGTTACTGAGAATGGAAGACCAAGCATATTTGAAACAAATATGTACATGATGAGCGTCGTTCCAAGAACTAAAAAGCGCCCGCCTGTATTCCAGTCCATGTTGCTATTAATAATATTTCTGACAAAGTCAATGACCCACTCCATAAAGTTCTGCATACCTGTTGGTTTCACTGCCAATTTTCTTGTTGACAATATGGCGATTAAAAACACAATCAAACTCGCCACTGTGATCATCAGAACATTACCGAGATTGAAAGTAAGGCCTAATAACTCGACTGTAGGTGCTCCATGATTCAATCTATATTCACCTCTTTTCCCCCCGCCTTATGTTATGGATTGTTAAATCTATCATAATGACAAGGTAACCCGTCATTAATCCCAATACAACAAAAAAGACATTAAAACTATCTGGGTATTGCATGGCAATTGCTACAGCCAAAACGGCTGCTGCCATTCTTGAGATTGTCCCAAGTGATTTCATGCTGCGTCCATTCTGCACCATTTCACCCAATTGAGCAGTTTTTTTAGATAAAAGCCAGATATTATAAATACCTATAATACTACCCAATGTCATTCCCAATGCTTCTGCTTTATATGGGGTTACACCCCATAGAATAACATAAATGGATAATAAGGTGAACGTGAATTTAAGATAGCGTTTGAAAACAATGTGGACTTCTAGCATTTGATAGGTTTCTCCATTAAGTAGTTATTTATTGAACGGATAGCAGCATTCACTCCTGTTGCTTAGTCCGATTCAGGAGACAAAGGATTTAAAAAGGGGTTCCAATTATTAATTATCGGGCCACCACCAAAAAATATTCCCATTAGCATTGGACTGACCATTGTGATAAAATCGCAGACAGTAAACCTATTGCATGAAAAGTACCGCGATTATTTTTCATCGAATCTCCTTTGCTACGAATAGGTGGACAAGCTATAATTATCATCGTCCTCATTGACATGATAGATGGAAATTTGTCTGTCAATTTGAAAACCCTACCATTTATACCCTATGTAAGAATACAATAGGCAAAAATGATTGTCAATTCAGATAGGTAGTAAATCGATTACCTATACTAGAATAAATTCTCAGTTCTGTTAAAAATAAGTATATAAATTTCATTTTAACTGAAATTGTAAGAAAATTGTATGTTTTAATACTACCTTTTGATGATTCTTCTCCACTTCCGTCACAATTTCGTAATAATTTGATTGAATTGTTTCTGGTAAAGTAATCTTTTGTTTGAAAACTCCTCTTTTCACATCTTTCAATTCCGCCAAATCCTTCATATAAATGAGCGAATCCGAATCATAGAGGGAAAACCGTACAGAATCTGCTCCAAACGGCAAATAAATGCTTAAATCTATTTGACGTTTGCCTTTTGTTTGCTCAATCTCTACCCCCTCAGCAATCGGATACTTTGGATTTTTCATTGCAAAAACATATGGAATCTGCCTAACCTTAGAATGTCCTGTTTCATTGAGGTACAAATACCCATCTTCAAGATCCTTTTTCTCTTTCCAATCTTCCAATTCAAGTTGCAGCTCCAGTGTTTTTTTTTGGCCTCCTTCAAGCGTAAAAGCCATTGGGAGCTTCCATGACTTAAATCTTTCCTTTTTTGGAATTGAAAAATAATACTGCTTTTTGTCTTTGCTCCTATTTTCTACTACTATATTTGCTTTATACGTACGGCCATTGGCTGCCATGCCGAAAGTAACAGATGAAGGGGCTAAAAACGTATCCTCTTCAAGAGCACCCTTTACATTTATCCGGCCTGCCCCCTGTTCAAATGTGTGATACATTTCTTGTTTCTCATTCTTCAACATATTGGCACTAGTCATTAAAGCAGATTTAATTTGTTCAGGAGTCCAGTCAGGATGAGCCTCTTTTAACAAAGCACAAACCCCCGCTGCATATGGTGCTGCCATACTTGTTCCCTGTAAAGATAGATAGGCGCCTCCAGGAACTGTACTTTCAATACCTACACCAGGTGCTACCACATCAGGTTTTATCCCAATGGTATGAATGACTGGTCCTCTGGAACTAAAGTTAGCCATTTTTTCTTTTTCTTCTATCTCGATCGTACTGCAGGCAAGTGGTCCCTCTTTCATCGCCCGCTTCATTTTTAACCCATCTTTTTGCTTGATAGTGATGACTGGTATTTTTGAATTCATTTCAAGTGAAGCATTTAACTCTCCTTCTTCATTATTAAAAATGATTACACCCAAAGCCCCAGCATTCGTTGCATTTTTCACCTTTTCCTTAAAAGGGATTACTCCCCTTTCAACTAATACAATTTTATTCTTCACCTTAATGTTGTCGTAATCTCTCTCTTTTCCAATGCCTGCATCCATTAGTAACATAGAATGTGGGAAATTCCATTCCGGGGAACCAATAACAGGCTGAATCTTCATATCCGTCCAGTCCTTCGCAAAATTCAATCGCTTTGCTCTTCCTGCATCTGCACTGGCCCCAATACTTATCGCACCTCCTGATGTCCCTGGTGATCCAACCGTCCAAATGGCCGGTCCATCATTCCCATTGGCCACGACTGCTACAATTCCCTTTTTTACCGCCTTATCAAGAGCCATACTCGTAGGCAGATCAGGACCATTCATCGTATCTCCCAATGACAGATTAATAATATCCATCTTGTCCTTTACTGCTTTCTCGATAGCTGCAATTACTTGATCCGTCGTTCCATATCCGCCTGGTCCCAGCGCTCTGTATGCATAAATACTGGCCTCAGGAGCGATTCCTTTCATTTTTCCATTAGCTCCAATAATCCCTGCCACATGTGTCCCATGAATGGTTGCATTTTTTGAATTCCCCATGGTTTCCATCGGATCTGAATCCTTATCAATTACATCATACCCGCCTTTATAGTTCGCCTTAAGATCAGGATGCGTGTAATCGATACCTGTATCAATGACCCCTACCTTTACTCCCTTACCTGTAGCACGAAATGGCTGATGATTAAATTTCAGGTGCGTCAGGCTTTTTGGTTGTGAGTCTCTTTTAATAGAGGTTTTCAGTGAACCTGTTTGGTAAATAGCCGTAATTAATTTCTCGTTTTGTAAATTTGAAAGAATTGCGGAAGGAACATTTGCCGAAAAACCGGTGTATACAACATTATAAAAATAGCGCGGTTTGATACTTGGATACTTTGTATTCAGCTTTGCCGCTACTTCGTCAGGTGCTTCATCTTTTACTGTTTCAATCACAACTACCTCTGTATCCTCAGCATAACCATGCGGAATATATACGAAAAACTGAATAAACATGAAGATTCCTATTAAAATTTGTTTCACTGATTCTAAATCACCATCCTTATTTTTTAGAATGGTTTAACTGCAAACTCTTATACATGTAAATAAGACTTCTCTTCCCTTTCCACTAAACAATCGAATCCTTTCTCTATTGGCTGCAGACTGTTTGAAGCATGCTACTCTTATCAAAAAATCGTTTAGTTTACACACAGGAGAGGGTATGAATGTCAGGATACAAGCCTATAAGATAGGAGTGCATACAACATGTTTGGACTTTACGATCTCTTATCATTAGTAACTTCTGCCTTTATCATCTTGCCTATCGTCGTTTTTCTTCGGGAGATGGGCTACCTAATCGTAAGTTGGTTATTTGGTGTTATTAATCCGAGACTGACGATTGGATCAGGTCCACGCCTCATTAAAGTTGGGATGATTGATATCCGCAGATATTACCATTTGTACAGCTGGTTTTCGTACGATGACTTAAAACGTGAGAACAAGTTCGCCTATATTTGTGTCTACTTGGGACCCATTTTAATGAACCTGGCGATTGCTCTCCTCATCAATACATCCATTGTTAATGAATGGATTACGGAATATAAGACATTTTGGGATCGCTTCGCTTTCTATGCTATCTATTATGTGCTCTTCGATATTATCCCGATGCATACGTTTAATGGAAAGCCGAACAATGGAATGATCATTTATGAAATGATCCGATATGGAAAACGGATTGATTATAATAATGAGTCCTTTCTTCCGGTAACTTCGAAAGTGGAGGAAGAATATCAGGAAGAAATGAAGAGAATTGAAGAGTTAAGAAAAGAACGAGAAAAAAATAAAATTTGAACGTACTGTTTTAATATTCCCATTAGGCAGACAGATTCATTGTCTGCTTAATGGTTATTTTTTTATTCACCAGCTGCTATGCAGCTACCCTATCCAATTAAAACTCAATAAAAAAAAGAGATGCTCATCAGCTAAAACAGCTGTTGAACATCTCTATTGTTTTTTTTATTTTGTGCCGAATAAGCGATCGCCGGCGTCACCTAGTCCTGGTACGATATAGCCGTGATCATTTAATTTTTCATCAAGTGCAGCGATGAAAATATCAACATCTGGGTGGGCTTCTTCTACTGCTTTAACACCTTCAGGAGCCGCAACCAAACAAACAAATTTAATATTTTTTGCGCCGCGCTTTTTAATTGCGCTGATCGCATCGACAGCAGATCCACCTGTAGCAAGCATTGGATCAACTACGATAAATTCTCTTTCCTCTACATCAGCAGGAAGTTTTACATAATACTCAACTGGTTTCAACGTTTCAGGATCTCTGTATAACCCTACATGTCCAACCTTTGCAGCCGGTATAATTTTAATCATGCCGTCAACCATGCCAAGGCCGGCACGTAAAATAGGGATAATCGCTACTTTTTTACCTGCAATGGTTTTAGATGTTGATTTGCTGACTGGCGTTTCAATTTCGACTTCTTCTAATGGGAGATCACGGGTAATTTCAAAAGCCATTAAAGTAGCTACTTCATCTACTAATTCTCTGAATTCTTTTGTGCCCGTATTTTTATCACGGATAAATGTTAACTTATGTTGAATTAACGGATGGTCAAACACATAAACTTTTCCCAATTGGATCTCTCCTCACTTTATGTTCCTTTTTTAACACTCGTTTTATTGTACAGAAAATTCTCGATTTGTTCAATCAAGTTTCGGATTACCAAAATATACTATTTAAAGCTTATTTAACTTAAAAATATACCTGCCTTAGTTTTTTAAAAATCCGTCATTCTATACAGTCTTCCCTATTATTTCTTCCTTCTTCCAACAACTTGTCACAGACCTGGATGGTGAGTGAGTAAGTGTTTAATAGCGGGTTGCATTTCTTTCGTCGCAAAAGGGCTAAAACGATAAATCTCCTAAAAAATCCAATCCTTACGTTTACTCAATTCCTTAAAAAAGGGGTATCAATAAGCCGTTAATGGACTCATCAATACCCCTTAAGCACATCCTTAATAATCAGGATATAATTCATATTTACTGGATAGCTTTGTCACTCGCTCTGCTGCTTCTTTCAGCTTTTCTTCATCCTCATGGTTTTTGAGGGCGAGACTGATAATTGCAGCAATCTCATCCATATCTTCCAATTGGAATCCACGGCTTGTGACAGCCGCTGTACCAATACGGATCCCGCTTGTCACAAATGGACTTTCCGGATCAAATGGAATTGTATTCTTATTTGCCGTTATACCGATATCATCCAATACCTTTTCAGCCACTTTACCTGTTAGGTTAATGGAGCGAACATCAATCAGCAATAAGTGATTGTCTGTTCCACCTGAAACAATCGTGAGTCCTTCTTTTTGCAGACTTTCGCCAAGTCGTTTTGCATTCTCCACGATATCCTTCGCATAGTCTTTGAAGGAATCCTGAAGCGCTTCGCCGAATGCCACAGCTTTAGCGGCGATCACGTGCATAAGAGGTCCGCCCTGGATACCAGGAAAAATGGACTTATCTATTTTTTTAGCAAACTCTTCTTTACAAAGAATCATTCCGCCACGTGGTCCGCGCAATGTTTTGTGAGTTGTCGTTGTGACGAATTCTGCATAAGGGATTGGGCTTGGGTGAAGACCGGCAGCCACCAATCCAGCAATATGAGCCATGTCTACCATTAAGTAAGCGCCCACCTCATCCGCAATTTCACGGAACTTCTTGAAATCAATTGTACGTGGGTATGCACTTGCTCCGGCAACAATTAATTTAGGCTTACATTGAATCGCTTTCTCTCTGACATCATCGTAATTGATAAGATGAGTTTGTTCATCAACACCGTATTCAACAAAATTGTATTGGATCCCGCTGAAATTGACAGGACTGCCATGAGTTAAGTGTCCTCCATGGGATAAATTCATCCCCAGTACCGTATCTCCCGGATTCAAAATTGTAAAATAAACAGCCATATTCGCTTGAGCACCTGAATGCGGTTGTACATTTACATGCTCCGCTCCAAATATCTGTTTAGCACGCTCTCTTGCTAAATCCTCAACAATATCCACATACTCACAACCACCGTAATAGCGTCTTCCCGGATATCCTTCCGCATACTTATTCGTTAGAACGGATCCTTGTGCTTCCATCACTGCTTCGCTGACAAAGTTTTCAGAAGCGATAAGTTCAATCTTTCCACGTTGTCTGCCCAATTCTTGTTGAATTGCATCAAATACTTGTGAGTCCTGCTCTTGCAAATACCTCATCTTCTAGCTTCCTCCCTTTTCGTCAAAACGGACAATTCTTCACTCTAGTCCCTTCAATTCTAGCACGATAAAGGGTAATAGTCATTTATTCCATCGACGTAAAATACTTACATTTCTATTCATTAAATCTATCATATTGAGCCCTCGGCCCACCTATCAGTTTCGGTCTTGTCATGGCAAATGCCACATGAGCTTGACCAATCTGCTTAACCGTGGAACGCAGCGGCACTGCTACATGCTTCAAGTGCATTCCAATCATCGTATCGCCAATATCAATGCCTGCGTCTGCTTTAATATGCTCGACTACAACTGCATCTTCCAGATTCCTAAATGCATAGGCTGCCAATGCCCCTCCGGCATGCCGGGCAGGTACAACGGATACTTCATCCAATCCGTATTTAATCGCTGTTGTTCGTTCGATAATTAAAGCTCTGTTGATATGCTCACAGCCTTGGAAAGCCAAATAGGCTCCCTTTTGCTTGGAAAATTCAACTAAAGCTTCAAAAATTGCCTGTGCCACTTCGAGCGTCCCACTCGTACCAATCCGTTTTCCAATCACTTCACTGGTGCTGCAGCCAATTACCAACAGACGGCCATTCATTGGAAAAGCAGCTTCCAGATCATTCAGAATGGCAGTCACTTGAGTTTTTATTTCCTCTACTTTTAGCTCACTCATTTGCATACTGCCTTTCTTCGTTTATTTTTCCGCTTCAGCTATTTTCCCGATTCTTGTTTCATGGCGACCGCCTTCAAACTCAGTAGTCAGCCAAATACGGGCAATTTCTCTCGCTAGGCCAGGACCAATTACACGCTCTCCCATCGTTAGGATATTGCTGTTATTGTGAGCTCTTGTTGCCTGGGCACTAAACATATCATGTACCAGCGCTGCTCGAATTCCTTTTACTTTATTTGCAGCAATGCTCATACCAATCCCTGTACCACAAATAAGGATTCCTCTGTCAAATTCTCCATTTGCCACTCGTTTTGCAACCGGCAGGGCATAATCTGGATAATCAACAGATGTTTCGCAATCGCAGCCAAGATCTTCATATTGAATCTCAAGCTCGTCCATTAAATTCATAATTTCTTTTCTTATATTAATTCCGCCGTGATCTGATGCAATAATTACTTTCATGTTAAACGGCTCCCTTCATTTTAAAAACTGCCCATCCTCTATCCTAAATCTAGTCTCTTAATTTTTCCAGAAGCTTTTTGATCCAGTAGGATAATTCAAGGAAAGTTTGTTCATATATTTGTTCATTTCCCCCAAATGGGTCCAAAATATCCCTGTCTGCGGGATCATTTTTAACAAATTCCTTTAAGGTAAATGTCTTTTCAATGGCTTGAGGATAATTCATAGCAATTAACTGTTTATGACTTTCCGTCATCGTGAATATATAGGTTGCCCATTCGATGTCTTCACCCGTTAAAGGGGATGATGCATGGTCATGGGCTATTTTATGTTGATCAAGAACCTTTGCGGCATACTCAGAAGCGGCTTGTCCTCCGCATGCATAGACACCTGCTGATTTCACTTCCAAATCAGCTTGTTTATAATTTCGCAAAATAGCTTCTGCCATTGGACTTCGGCATGTATTCCCCGTACAAACAAATAAAATGTTCTTCAAGTTTATTCCCTCCTGAACCCATTATAGAATATTTACGGACAATAAAAAAATGTACCAGATGAATCTGATACACATCTTTATCCATGCAGGTGCAGGATGATCTTTAACCCAACCGCAAACATGATGCTTCCCCCAAAAATCAGGCTGTATTTACCGAGAAATGAATGTACTCTCCTCCCTAACAGCAAGCCTGCCACCGTTAGAAAAAAAGCAGAAAATCCAAAGCAGAGAATAGTCATCAGCGCTTGGGTCCCCAGCATCCCCAAACTAAGGCCAACGGAGAAACTATCCAGACTGACACTTATCGCAAACAGAATTAATCCGGTTCCAACCGGAGCCACAACTGTCTCACTTTTCCCCTGCATACCGGAGATGAGCATTTGCAGCCCAAGAAAGAGTAATAAACCAGCACCAGCGTATGAGGCAAACAATCCAAACTGAGCGGACAATAATTTCCCTGAAAAGATACCTAGGAGTGGCATCCACATATGAAAAACACCAACGGTCAACCCAATGATGAGTACTTGCCTTAGCCTCAGCTTATATGATCCCATTCCCAACCCAATTGAGAAGGCATCCATTCCGAGTGCCATAGCCATAAAAAGCAGGCCAAATAATTCAACCATCCATTGTTCCATTCAAGTTACCTCCCGGGACTAGCTCTTTAGTAAACATATGCCTGTCCCGGATCGATTAGAACTTGTCTTGTTGAATGATTCTTCCTCCTGCGGCCTTCTTCAATCGATTCATGATAGCCTGCCCGATCCCTTTTTCCGAAAATACTTCTCCAAAAATAAGATCCGGTTGCTCTTTATCAAATTGGCGCAGTACGCCATACATTTTTTCAGCTACAGAATTCAATTCCTCACGGGTTCCTCCAGTAACAATGATGTCCGCCTCATAGAGATGGGCATGTTCATCAACTGTATATACGCCTACTTTTTTACCCGTGGCACGTTCTTCGTTAATTAATGTTTGGATGAACTGAGGGGTACCGTCTACAAGAGTCAGTGGCGCTTTAGGCGCGTAATGTTTGTATTTCATTCCAGGCGCTTTCGGGGCATCACTTCCCTTCAGCAAACCAGGGTCAACGGACACCTCACCGACTACTTCCTCCAGCTGCTCACGTGTAATTCCGCCCGGCCTAAGAATTTGCGGGATCTCCCCTGTCACATCAAGCACTGTCGATTCCAAACCAACCCCAGTTGGACCTCCATCAACAATCCCCGCGATTTTCTCATCCAAATCCTCACGGACATGTTCTGCCGTTGTTGGACTTGGTTTCCCGGACAGATTTGCACTCGGTGCCGCAGTTGGACAGCCAGCTTTCTTTAGTAAATCAAGCGCAACGGGATGATCTGGCATTCGGATCGCTACTGAGGAAAGCCCTGCTGTCACTACATCCGGGAAGACTCCTTCTTTCTTTTCGAAAATTAACGTCAAAGGACCTGGCCAAAATCGATCCATTAGTTTCTCAGCGACTGCAGGAATCTCTTTTACAAGACCATGCACTTGCTCTTTATCCCCAATATGAACAATTAATGGGTTATCACTCGGCCTTCCCTTTGCTTGATAAATAGCTGCTACCGATGACCCTATTAAGGCATTTGCTCCAAGTCCATAGACCGTTTCAGTTGGAAAGGCGATCAGTTCCCCTGCCTTTAATTTTCGAGCCGCTTCCTCGATTTGTGGATAACTTTCGTTTTTATCCACAACTTTATCCACTGTCCACATTTTTGTTTTCATTTCTATCACCTGCCACCAATCTACATCATTCTCTATCTATTTCTTATTAAATAAGGGATTCTTCGACATTTTTCACAAATTTACTTTGCAAGTATAAAAGAATTCAGTTAATAAAACAAGCTTTATCCACAGTATGTGAATAAAGCTGGCAAAACCGTGGATAAATCCATCCTCACAAGGCTCTTTTCATAAAATATGTTTCCTTCATTGTCCACACCTTTTCCACAGCCTGAGAATTCTTCAGCTGTTCCGGAATCTCCCGGTCATCCACACGCTCAAATTGAAGAGCTTCAAAAAAGCCTAATGCCTGAAGTTTATTTGAGATAAGAAAGATTTTTCTCAACCCTTTTTCCTTCGCCAAGGCCAATATAGTTTCAAAAAGAGCTGGCACTTGAGCTTGAGCCTCCGGTACAAACAGGAAGGATCTGAGCAACCCATATTCTCCGCAAGGTTCAAGGCCAATCATGCCCTTTAATAAATTCTTATCTTTTAAAAGAATAAATTTGCCCGAACAAATATCGGCATGGCTCACTTCCAGCTCTTGCGTTTTAATAAACTGCTCAATTGCCTCAATATCATCGCTTTTTGATATAGATATATAATACACGTTCTATTCTCCCTTCTCTACCAAATATTACTCTACTCTATGAATATGATTTGCTAGGGAGAATAGAACTTAATTAACGATTGAACTCTGAGCTGGCTGGATTTTCTCTGAGTTTGGCTGGATTCCAAGTGACTTCGGCTGGATTTTCCTATTTTCTGCTCTATCTCGAGACCACTCCGCCCTATTTCTCCACTCTAATCTGGCCCAACTCAGCTAATTTTTCCTACTGTCCGATTTATTCCCATAGATTCTTTAAAAATGGACTCGCGTTTCCCTCAGAATTCATTCCGTTTCTTTAAAACAAATCTTTCACCATCTCTACTAGGAAGAATTTCACTTTGACTGGCTCTTCGTCCTGATGTTCATAAACAGGTGGATTAACTTCCTGTCCAGCTTCATTTTCAGGCTGGCCCTCCTCGTTATCTTGCAATTCCTGTTCTTCTGGCTTTTCAACTGTTATTTCCGCCTCTTCAACCGGTTGTTCTATTTGGCTGACCGCTTCAATCGCTTGTTCCTCTTGAACTTTTGTTTGTGTTGGTTCTACGTTTTGTTCTTCTGTTTGGCTTGCTTGTACCTCTTGTGTAACGATTGTTGTTTGTTCCACTACATCCTCATTTGTATCGCTGTTCGTTTGTTCATCCTTTACAGCTGGCGCTTCCGCTTCCGGCGACTCTTCAGGAATGGTTGCATCAGACTCACTTGCTACAGCCGTACCACTGTTGAAATCAAGGAAGCAGAGTGGAGGAAAAAGAACGCACCACCAATTTTCTCCTTCCCCTTCACCTAAGGTAATTTTAATCGCTTCATATTTTCCGGCTGGATATAAATATTGTCCGTATAGTTTCGTAGGAAAAACGGTTTCCCCGAAATCAACCTGTATACTTTGTACATTATTTTCTCTTACCATCACATCTTTTGCTATAGCTTCAATATCAGGTAAATGAGAGTTTATGACGTTTCTAGCTTCCTCAATCGACGTTAATTCAGCTACCCACTTGTTAATCTCTTTATTAACTTCATCTCGGATGGCTCGCTTCAATTCCTGATCAGTTTCCTTATTGCTGTTTGCTAAAATTCGTAAGCGAATCGCCTCGTTTGGTATAACTTGAACCTCTTCTGTTGCAGATATACTATTTTTCGGAGTCAGTAACCCCGTCATTGTCGCTCCACATAAGAATAGAATATATAGTAAAGGTAAGTATTTTTTTATTTTCATCGTAAGCACCGTCCTTTCACCTACCAACAGTGTGGACAGTTTTTTTCTATCTTAAACTATAATTATCTGAATTTTATTCCTACCAAAAATGAATGACCTTTTTCTTGAAATAGAGAGAGGGAGATTGGAAATGGATGAATGATGAAGGATGGAAGACATACCCGAGGTTTAAGTCTCTGGAGAACACGCCAAAAAAAAACGGAATATAAAAAGGACACAGCTTACAGGCATGTGTCCTTGTGTTTAGTTTATCTCAGCAAAAACCATACGATCCTTACCATTAATATCGAATAGGACTTCTACATGAGCAGCAGGATAAACGGCTCGCACCAGTTCTGCTACCTGCTCTCCCTGTCCGGCACCCACCTCAAACCCAACTAACGCAGTCTCTGCAAGTACATTGGGCAGGTCAGATGCGATTTGTCGATAACAATCCAGACCATCATCTCCGGCAAATAAGGCGAGATGTGGTTCATGATTTTTAACTACATCTGAAAGAATTGCTCGGTCAGATTCAGGAATATAAGGAGGATTGGAAAGAAGGATATCTACCTTTTTACCTGACTCAATCAGTGGCTTAAGCAAATCTCCTTGTAAGAACGTCACCTCTGCATGAAGCCGTTCCGCATTGAGGGCAGCCTGTTTCAATGCTTTTTCTGAGAGATCCACAGCCGTCACGTTCACATTGGGGCATTCCAATGCCATCGTTATGGCAATAGCTCCACTGCCTGTCCCAATATCAGCCATCTCCAACCGTGAGTCCTTACTAAAACATTTTTTCAGTTTGGCCAAGGCATGGTAGATTAATTCTTCCGTTTCAGGACGCGGAATCAATACATCCCCATTTACTAGAAATGTCCGGCCATAAAACTCTTCACTGCCAAGGATATGCTGCACCGGAACTGCATCAATCCCATGCTTCCTTACATCCCTTTTAAAGATGGCTTCTTGCTCATCCGTTAACTCGTCATGCATATTCGCAAGCATTTGTGCACGGGATAAGTTTAGCTGCCCCATCAGCAGCCATTCTCCCGCATTTTCATCACGGCCATTCTCTTTTAAAAAAGAAGAAGCCCATCGAAGAGCTTCATACACTTTCATCATTCTTAATCCTCCGCATTTTGAAGGCGGCTTGCCTGATCTTCAACAATTAATGCATCGATGACTTCATCAAGTTTACCTTCCATGATTTGATCAAGCTTTTGGATGGTTAATCCAATGCGGTGATCCGTCACACGATTTTGCGGGAAATTATACGTACGTATACGTTCAGAACGGTCGCCGGTACCTACGGCAGATTTACGGGCACTATCATACTCAGCCTGTGCTTCCTGCTGGAATTTATCATAAACGCGCGCACGTAGTACTTTCATGGCTTTCTCTTTGTTCTTAATCTGTGATTTTTCATCCTGGCAGGATACGACTATTCCTGTTGGAAGATGTGTAAGACGTACAGCAGACATGGTTGTATTTACACTTTGTCCACCTGGTCCGCTTGATGCAAACGTATCTACGCGGATATCTTTTTCATGCACGTCAACTTCTACTTCTTCTGCCTCTGGCAAGCAGGCTACAGTAGCCGTTGATGTATGAATACGACCGCCAGATTCTGTTTCAGGTACACGTTGTACACGATGGGCACCGTTTTCAAATTTCATTTTGGAGTATGCGCCATTACCATTAATCATAAAAATGATTTCTTTATACCCGCCGAGTCCGGTTGGATTTGAATCCATTACATCAATCTTCCAGCCTTGCGCTTCAGCATAACGGCTGTACATTCTGTAGAGGCTTCCGGCAAATAGGGCTGCTTCATCACCGCCAGCTGCTCCACGGATCTCCATAATTACGTTTTTGTCATCATTCGGATCTTTTGGAATCAGCAATATTCTGAGCTTCTCTTCCAGCTCTTTCATTTGTCCGGAAAGCTCATCCACTTCTTCCTTCACCATTTCACGCATCTCAGCATCCAGCTTCTCTTCAAGCATTGCTTTAGCATCCTGAAATTGGGAACGCACATCTTTATATTCTCTATAAGCAAAGACAGTCTCCTGAATATCTGATTGTTCCTTCGAATAGTCACGAAGCTTCTTTGTGTCATTTACGATTTCTGGATCACTTAAGAGCTCATTTAATCTTTCATAACGGTCTTCTACCGCTTGTAAACGATCGATCAACTTCTTCACCTCATTAACAGGTTTTTAAAAACGCAGGTGTCATCACCTTAGCGTTTTGATTTGTTTATTGTACCACACTCAGGAGGAAACGAAAAAAGAGATAACAGAGGATCCCCAAACTTATCATCTCTTCTTGGCATATCCATATCCCGAAATACAAAAACACCTCCAAATCTCTATTTATCTTCCGGAGGTGTTCATTCTTTAAAGTTTATTCGTTTTAGATTCTAAAGCACCGCCGCTAATTGGTGTATGAACCGTTTCTTGCTTACCCGGCACCTCATGATGATGACGGCATCTTGGTTCATAGGATTCAGATGCACCCACTAAGATAACAGGTTCATCATAGCTCGCAGGCTTATTGTCAATCAGACGCTGCGTCCTGCTTGACGGGGATCCGCATACGGAACAAACCGCCTGTAGTTTTGTTACTAGTTCTGCCAAACACATTAACTCTGGCATCGGCCCGAATGGTTCTCCTCTAAAGTCTTGATCCAGGCCTGCCAAAATGACACGATACCCGCTGTCTGCTAAATGCTGAGCAACTTGCACAATTTCTTCATCAAAGAACTGTACCTCATCAATGGCAATTAAGTCTGTATCCAAGTCTATATGATCAAAGATTTTAGATGAATGTGTAATGGCTTTGGCAATAACAGAAGATCCATTGTGGGAAACCACCGCTTCCTCACTGTAGCGATTATCAATAGCCGGTTTGAAAACAGCAATCGATTGCTTGGCAAAGACAGCTCTCCTTACCCTGCGAATCAGTTCTTCAGATTTTCCGGAAAACATGCTGCCACAAATTAATTCCATCCAGCCGGATTGTTTCATTTCGTACATGTGTTGGGGTCTCCCTTCCTGTCTTTACTCCACCCATTTAGGTTTTTGCTAATAAGATTTCTGCATGTATTCTATTCTACCAATAGCTATTATACATTATAAATAGCATAAGAAAAATCATTTATCTAATCTATAATTAGGGACCATTTTTGTCATAAAATTGCTCTAACGGACCTCTAAAAAAACATAACACAGGTCAGCATGCTCATTCTCTTTACATACTTGCCTGTGCTGCGGTTAAAGTCTTGCTAACAAAAAACAGGCAAGCGGCTTACCCGCTGCCTGTTTCCGAAAATCATAATTATTGTTCTTGTTGTTGGGATTTGAAGCCATACTTCTTGTTGAAACGTTCAACACGTCCATCAGCAGAAGCAAATTTTTGACGTCCAGTGTAGAATGGGTGACATTCGTTACAAACCTCAACGCGCACCTCTTCTTTAACGGAGCCAGTTTCAAATTCATTACCACAAGCACATTTAACAGTTGCTTTTTTGTAATTAGGGTGAATTCCTGTTTTCATCTTTTCCACTCCTTCCGCCCTGAGTCTTTCGAAACAGAGTTATCAAGCGTGCTCTTTCGAATTGGAGCACACTTAAGATATTATAGCAGACGTGCCAGTTTAAATCAACCATTACTGTCCACTCTTACAAGACTCTTTTTGATCCGCCCGTCGACTTTTTCATTTCGTCATCCAGGTATTGAAAGAATTCCTGATTTGTTTTAGTTTGTTTCATTTTACGTAATAAACGCTCAGCAAAATCTGGCATATCTGACATTGTCTTACGTATAGCCCATAATTTTTCTAAATGATCTTTTGGAACGATGAGCTCTTCTTTTCTTGTTCCGGAACGGCGAATATCAATAGCCGGGAATATTCTGCGTTCTGCCAGTGATCGATCCAGGTGAAGCTCCATATTACCTGTTCCTTTAAATTCTTCATAGATAACGTCATCCATACGGGAACCCGTATCAACAAGAGCAGTCGCGAGAATCGTTAAGCTGCCGCCCTCTTCAATATTACGGGCAGCCCCAAAGAAACGCTTCGGACGGTGGAATGCCGCCGGATCAATCCCACCTGACAACGTTCTGCCGCTTGGTGGAATCACAAGGTTATAGGCACGCGCCAATCTTGTAATACTATCCATTAAAATAATAACATCGCGTTTATGTTCAACAAGGCGCATTGCACGTTCTAATACAAGCTCTGCTACTTTGATATGGTTTTCAGGAACCTCATCAAATGTTGAACTGACTACATCCGCCTGTACAGATCGCTCGATATCCGTTACTTCCTCAGGACGCTCATCAATTAATAAGACGATTAATTCAGCATCCGGATGATTCGTTGTAATGGCATTGGCAATTTCTTTAAGGAGCATCGTTTTACCCGCTTTTGGAGGCGCTACAATCAATCCACGTTGTCCAAATCCAACCGGCGCCACGATATCCATTACACGTGTGGATACATTTCGAGGGGTTGTTTCAAGTACAACTTGGCGATCAGGATACAGAGGTGTCAGCGCTGGGAAATGCACTCTTTCTTTAGCTGATTCAGGATTATCTCCATTCACCGCTTCTACATGCAATAATCCATAATACCGTTCATTCTCTTTAGGCGGACGCACTTTACCGGATACTTTATCGCCGTTTCTTAGGTCAAATCGGCGAATTTGAGAAGCCGAAATATAGATGTCCTCTGAGCTTGGCGAGTAATTAATCGGTCTTAGGAACCCAAATCCTTCAGATGGAATAATTTCTAATACACCTTCCATGAACAGGTAGCCGTCCCGCTCTGCTTGTGCCTTTAAAATGGCAAAAATCAGTTCTTTCTTTGTCAGCTTGCTATAATAAGATACTTTATATTTTTTAGCTTGTTCATACAGTTCTTTAAGCTTTAAATTCTCTAAATCAGAGATTGTTAATTCCATTATGACACCACACTTTAAGTTAATTGATTTAATTGATTTTTAGTGATTTGTTAGTACTTACATGGATAGGGTTATCAAGAAGAAAATATTTAGGAAGGTAAAAGGATGAGTTGCGGTTTAGTTCTCGTAAACCATTTATCGCTATATTAGCATTTCTATTCTATTCTATTTTTTTCTCAAAAACAAATCCATTTTACTCGCTTTTGATTAAGACTTCAACTTTTAACTACTTATACATTTTTTCTAAAACATCATAACATTCTCAATATATCACAATTTTATAATTTTTATAATAAAATCCTCCAGATTTTCATCTGGAGGAACTACCATCTTTACCTAAGTCATGGTTTCATAACCAAATTTGGTTTCTTATTTAGACTGTGCCGACCTTCAACAAAACGGACAGTACCAGATTTCGCTCTCATCACTACTGAATGAGTCAGTCCATAATTGCTTTTGAACTGAACACCTTTAAGAAGTTCACCATCTGTCACTCCAGTAGCTGCAAAGATCGCATCATCGCCACGGACAAGATCTTCCATGAGAAGGACTTTATTGACATTCAGGCCCATTTTTTCACAACGCGCCAGTTCCTCATCACTTTGCGGAAGCAATTTCCCCTGAAACTCTCCGCCCAGACATTTTAATGCCACTGCGGAAAGGACGCCTTCAGGAGCTCCCCCGGAGCCAAACAAAATATCCACACCTGTATTATCAAACGCTGTATTGATCGCTCCAGCAACATCTCCATCATTGATTAACTTTATACGAGCTCCCGCTTTTCTGAGTTCTTCAATGATGCCAGCATGCCTTTCACGGTGCAATACGGTCGCAACAATATCCTCGATGTCTTTGTTCTTTGCTTTTGCTACGGCTTTTAAGTTATCCAGAACAGAAGCATTAATATCGATTTGACCTACTGCTTCCGGGCCAACTGCAATTTTATCCATATACATATCCGGTGCATGAAGCAGGTTTCCATGGTCAGCAATTGCAAGAACTGCAAGTGCATTCCAGCCTCCTGATGCTACTATATTGGTTCCTTCAAGTGGGTCCACAGCTACATCCACTCTTTGGCCATAGCCTGTACCCAATTTCTCACCGATATAAAGCATGGGGGCTTCATCCATTTCACCTTCCCCAATCACGACTGTACCCTTCATTGGCACGGTATCAAACACATCGCGCATAGCAGATGTTGCGGCATCGTCAGCTTCGTCCTTTACACCGCGACCCATCCATCTCGCAGATGCCAATGCTGCCGCTTCTGTAACCCTTACTAACTCCATGGATAAACTTCTTTCCATCTCACTCAGTTCCTCCCGCTCTTTAGCATTAAGAGTTCTTAAGTTGCTCTATCTCTCTCGGTGATAATTTTTCTCTCCATATGGTGGCTCCCAGTCCTGAAAGCTTGTCCACTATAAAGCTGTATCCCCGATCGATATGCTCGAGTCCGGTTATCTCAGTGATTCCTTCTGCCATTAGACCGCTAGCAATTAAAGCAGCTCCGGCTCGTAAATCACTGGCCTTCACTTTTGCTCCATTAAGCTGAACGGGTCCTTTGATAATCGCAGAACGACCTTCTACCTTGATATCAGCATTCATCCTGCTTAATTCATCTATATGTTTAAATCGAGCTCCATAAATAGTATCCGTAACAACCGAAGATCCTTGAGCCTTGGTCAGGAGTGCTGTTATAGGCTGCTGTAAATCTGTCGGAAAACCAGGATATACAAGCGTTTTAATATCTACTGCTTTTAATTGTTCAGCTTTCGGTATATAAATTTGATCGTCTCGTTCTTCAATGGTGACTCCCATTTCTCTGAGCTTAGCGATCAAGGATTCAAGATGCTGCGGGATCACATTATCAATTAATATGCCATCGCCAACTGCCGCTGCAATAATCATATAAGTTCCTGCCTCTATACGGTCCGGAATGATGGTATGCTTGCAGCCATGGAGTTTTTCTACACCCTCGATGCGGATAACATCTGTCCCCGCACCTTTGATACGAGCCCCCATATTCGTTAACAATGTGGCAACATCAATAATTTCTGGCTCTTTCGCAGCGTTCTCAATGATAGTTTTACCCTTAGCCAAAACAGCTGCCAGCATAATATTAATCGTCGCACCGACGCTGACAACATCCAGGTAGATTCTGGCTCCGCGCAATTCCTCAGCACGCAAATAGATCGCTCCCTGCTCATTTGTTACCTGAGCTCCTAAAGCTTCAAATCCTTTAATATGCTGATCGATCGGTCTTGGTCCTAAGTGACATCCGCCAGGCAGACCAATAACTGCTTTCTTGAATTTACCTAGCATAGCTCCCATTAAGTAATAGGATGCACGTAATTGTTTAACCCTTCCGTTTGGAAGAGGCATTGAAATCATATTAGATGGATCGACCGTCATTTCATTAGAATCAAGTGATACTTGACCACCGATTTCTTCAAGTAATCCTTTTAGCATTTCTACGTCAGAGATATTAGGAAGCCCCTCAATTGTTACAGACGAGTCAGCTAGAATAGTTGCTGGGATTAAAGCCACTGCACTATTCTTTGCACCACTTATGCGAACTTCCCCTTTTAGCGGATACCCACCCGCTATTTTAAGTTTTTCCATAATAGCTCCCTTCTGCGCCCTTGATGCAGTTTATAAACGCCCGGCGAGAATAAGGTAAATATTACCACAAAAATCCCCTGAATTAAAGCGAGTCTGTCAAATTATTTCACAAGCTCCAACTATTCATACACATTTTACCAAATTTTATTTCTCTGTTCTGGATTCCCAATCTTTCAGGAACGCTTCAATCCCCTTGTCTGTTAATGGATGCTTACAGATTTGAAGAATGACATTATATGGTACAGTCGCAATATGCGCACCACGAAGTGCTGCTTGTGTCACGTGCTGCGGATGACGGATACTTGCCGCAATAATTTGAGAATCGATATTATGAATCGCAAAGATCTCTGCAATTTCAGCAATTAAATCCAATCCGTTTTGTCCAATATCATCTAATCTACCAATGAAAGGAGAAACATAAGTCGCACCTGCTCTAGCAGCAAGCAATGCCTGATTGGCATTAAAAATCAACGTTACATTAGTTTTAATTCCTGCTTCAGTTAAAGCATGAACAGCTTTTAATCCATCCGGAGTCATTGGTACTTTTACTGTGATATTTGGTGCAATCTCAGCCAATTCTTTTCCTTCACGAATCATGCCTTCCGCATCCAAGGCAATAACCTCTGCACTTACTGAACCTGGTACCAAAGCTGTAATTTCACGAAGACGATCATGGAAAGAAACATCCTTTTCTTTCGCTACTAGTGATGGGTTTGTTGTTACTCCTGCTAATACACCAAGTGCATGCGCTTCTTTAATTTCATTTAAATTAGCTGTATCTATAAAGAATTTCATTGTTAAATTCCTCCTAATTAGGTATTCGTATCTTTCTATATTGTGGCATTGTTCTTCATTTTCGGCAAATAATATTATCGATAAATTCCTATACTTTTGATAAAAACAAAAAAGAGGATCCCATGATTAATGGTATCCCCCTTGTAAAAATAAGTTTATGCTCTGTTATTAGAACCAAATTCACGCATTTTACCGATAACTGTTTCTTTAATTGCTTCACGAGCTGGTCCAAGGTATTTACGTGGGTCATAGACTTCTTTATCAGCAGCTAATACTTCGCGTACTGCTTTAGTAGAAGTAATTTGGTTTTCAGTATTTACATTGATTTTAGCTGTTCCAAGAGAAATAGCTTTTTGAATATCGTGTAAAGGAATACCGGATCCACCATGAAGGACTAGAGGCATACCAGTTTCTTTTCCGATTTCTTCCATTTCCTTGAATCCTAGATTTGGTTCGCCTTTGTAAGGTCCGTGAACAGAACCTAACGCAGGAGCAAGACAGTCAATATTTGTACGTTTCACAAGATCTTTACACTCTTCAACGTCAGCATAGATAACGCCATCAGCGACTACATCATCTTCCTGTCCGCCAACTGTTCCCAGTTCAGCTTCAACAGAAACGCCATTCGCATGAGCATATTCAACCACTTTAGATGTGATTTCAATATTCTCTTCGTATGGGTGATGAGAAGCATCAATCATAACGGAAGTGAATCCTGCATCAACAGCTTCTTTACATTTTTCAAAGCTAGAACCGTGGTCTAAGTGAATAGCAACCGGAACTGTTGTCTTGTATTCTTCCATTAAGGCTTTTGTCATAGCTACACACACTTTGAAACCGCCCATGTAACGAGCAGCCCCTTCAGAAACCCCTAAGATTACCGGAGATTTTTCTTCCTCAGCAGCTTGAAGAATCGCTTGCGTGTACTCTAAGTTGTTGATGTTAAACTGTCCAACTGCATATCCTTCTTCTTTTGCTTTGTTTAGCATTTCAGTCATTGATACTAAAGGCATTTTTCTTCCTCCTTGTTAATAATAAGATACGAGCCAAACGGCTTCCCTTATCATTTTCCCTAATGGATCGATATGTATTCCCCCTTTTGCAAAAAGCTTAAGAGGGAAGTCATCTCTAGCATATCAACTTGTCACAAAACTATCAACAAGAGTGCAAAATGTACATTTAACTGTCAATATTGGCATACGGCAAATGATCCTTTACCGCTTTCCTTATATCATCAATATCAAATGGTTTTGCAAAATGCGTTAGAGCGCCCAGGTTCATTGCTTCCTGAATCATATCTAATTCTCCATACGCTGTCATAATTAATACACGAATGTCCCGATCTTCTTCTTTCATTCTTTTTAAAATCTCAATTCCGTCCATACCGGGGATTTTCATATCCAGTAATACTAAATCAGGTGATTCACTTTTCTGGAGTGCCAATGCCTGCTCCCCATTTGCAGCCAGGTATGTTTGATATCCTTCCTGCTGCAGAACTTCATTCAGCAATATTCTAATGCCAAATTGATCATCAACAATTAAAATTTTTTCATTCATTTTACACAGCTCCTTCTTTTAAGTTAGCCTGTATAAATATAGAAGCGTTTTAATTATAAGTTCTACTAATAGGTAGATAATCCTCTATTGAGATGAAAATGTCTTTCGACAATTTCCGTTCAAGCCTTTATACTTTGACAAGAACGCTTCCTTTTACTACTGTACAAGTACAACTAATGACTAAGATCATCTATTACTATTAAAATCAGGAGTTGAACTAAATGTTGAAAATATATTTAACTCAATTAAGCGGCATTTATAAAAAAATTGAACAAAATGAACAAGAAAATATGGAAGACGCGGCGAGATTATTAGCTCAGGCTTTAGTCAGCCATGGTACTGTTTATCTACATGGTTTCAAAGAAATGAACGGAATTATCAGCCAGGCCATTGATGGTCCAGAACCATTAAAAGGCATGAAACGATTGTACAACGGTCAGTATATGGCTCAGGTCGAACAACGAGACCGCGCTATCATCTTTGCACGCTCCGCAAATGAACCGGAAGCTGTGGCACTGGCTGAATCTTTAAATGGACAGCGCATTCCTTTCGTTGCCGTTTCCCTGGCACCTACTGCCGAGGATATGGACAGTCCAAACCTTGCCAACCTGGCAGATATCCATATTGATATAAAGGCAAACAGAGGTCTTGTTCCAAATGAAGATGGTACAAGAAGCGGGATTCCCACCCTTGCTGCCGCCCTCTTTGTTTATCAAGGAATCACTCTGTCAATCGATGAGATCATTAAGGAATATGAAGAAGAATAATTATCCTGTTTGGCCAAAAAATAACTTTACATTACGTAAGCGCATACCGGCAAGTTTCTTGTCTGATTTTGTAGGACAAAAGTTTCTGTCTAATAAAAATTTTTCTTAAATAAGTGAAGGATGTTAATCTCTTTCGATATAATAATCGCCTTTTCAGCTTATTCTCTCCTTTCGGTAAGGCAGAGAGACCAATGAAGGGATAAAGGTCTAATTTTATACATCTGGGGTTTGATTCATCTCTGCCCTTTTCCCCATAACAAAAAGGTGTACCAAAAGCCAAATGACTTTCGGTACACCTTTTACTTTATCCTTATTTTTCACCAAGTGATGCATGAATGAATTCACGGAACAATGGTTGTGGACGTTGCGGTCTTGACTTGAATTCAGGATGGAATTGAGAAGCAATGAACCAAGGATGATCCTTTAATTCAATAATTTCTACTAGACGTCCATCCGGGCTTGTACCAGAGAAGATAAAGCCGTTTTTCTCCATATCTTCACGATAATGATTGTTGAATTCATAACGGTGGCGGTGACGTTCATAAACCACTTCATCCTGGTAAGCATCATATGTTTTTGTTCCAGGCATAATTTTACATGGATATAATCCAAGTCGAAGAGTTCCGCCAAGATCCTCAATATCTTTTTGCTCAGGAAGCAAGTCAATAATTGGATTTGTCGTATCCGGATTAAGCTCAGAAGAATGAGCGTCTTTTAATCCAAGAACATTACGTGCATATTCAATAGATGCCAGCTGCATTCCAAGGCAGATTCCGAAGAATGGCTTTTTGTTAATACGAGCATATTCAGTTGCTAGGATTTTCCCTTCAACACCGCGGTCACCGAATCCACCCGGTACTAAAATACCATCGACATCATCCAGCAATTCGTTTACGTTTTCTTTGCTTACATGCTCTGAATTAATCCATTTAATTTTCACATCTGCATCAAATGCATATCCGGCATGTTTTAGTGCTTCCACTACGGAAATATAGGCATCTTGAAGCTCGACGTATTTTCCAACAAGACCGATTTTCACTTCTTTAGTTAGGTTTGTTACTTTATGAAGCAACTCTTTCCATTCTGTCATATCAGCATCATTTGTTTGTAATTTTAAATGGTTACAAACAATTTCATCCATTCCTTGCGCCTGTAAATCCAATGGGATGGAATAAAGAGTTTCCGCATCACGGCACTCAATGACAGAATTTTTATCAATATCACAGAATAGAGCGAGTTTGTCTTTCATATCCTGAGAGATTGGCAATTCTGTACGCACAACGATGATATTTGGCTGAATGCCCAGGCTGCGCAATTCTTTAACACTGTGCTGAGTAGGCTTCGTTTTCATTTCACCCGCAGCTTTTAGGTAAGGAATGAGTGTACAGTGAATGTATAGGACATTATCGCTGCCAATATCACTCTTAATTTGACGGATTGCTTCAAGGAATGGCAAGGATTCAATATCCCCTACTGTTCCACCAATTTCAGTAATAACGACATCTGCATTTGTATCATGTCCAGCTTTCATAATCCGCTCTTTAATTTCATTCGTGATATGAGGGATAACTTGGACAGTACCACCTAAATAGTCTCCGCGACGTTCTTTTTTCAATACGTGAGAGTATACTTTACCTGTTGTTACGTTGGAAAGCTTAGATAAATTGATATCAATAAAACGTTCATAGTGACCTAAGTCTAAATCTGTTTCTGCACCGTCATCCGTTACGAACACTTCACCATGTTGGTAAGGACTCATGGTTCCTGGGTCCACGTTAATATATGGATCAAATTTTTGGATTGTTACTTTCAATCCTCTGTTTTTTAATAAACGGCCCAATGAAGCAGCTGTGATTCCTTTGCCTAAGGATGATACAACGCCACCCGTAACAAAAATATATTTTGTCATATAAAAAACCTCCTAAAGATCATATTGAATTTATTTGACAAGCACTAATCTCTATTCATCTAGATTATTTTTTGTTTTTTAATCGGACCTATCCCTAATAAAATAAAAAAAGCTCCCTTGCAAGCAAGGGAGCTTAAAATCGCTTAATCGTGTTTCCTTTATTTTAAAGGAGCCCAATGAATATTCTACAAAGATTGACACTTGAAGTCAAGGTTAAAAGATTATAGTTTGTCGTCCTCATCATCGTCATCAATCTCTAATTCTTCTTCCTCATCTTCATCATCATCAAGATCATATTCATCCTCAACGAGAACTTCATCTTCGATTAAATCCTCATCATCGTCATCATCGTCGTCATCGTCATCGATATCGTCGAAGTCATCAATCAACGTTTCATCCTCATCGTCTTCTTCTTCGAAGTCATCAAGATCGTCGAAATCAAGATCTTCATCCACATCATCAAAATCATCGACAATCGCTTTTTTACCTTTTTTCTTCTTCTTCACTTTAGAAGCTGGAACTGTTTCTTCTTCTACTTGTTCAACAGGGTACCAGCCTTTTAGTCCCCAACGATTATCTCCAATACTGATAAAACGGCCATCTATATTCAAATCTGTATAGAATTGACCCATTTTTTCGCTAACTTCAGCATCTGATAAACCAAGTAACTTTTGGATTTTATCCATCATTACCTTAAAATCTATTGCTTCTTTCTTTTCTATTAGTAATACGTTCGCAATTTCAATGTAAGCCATTTCGCTTACTTCTTCCTTAGACAGGTTGGCTAGTTTCATTGTTCGCACTTCCTTTCTATCAAATCAACATGAATGCCCAATTATGCATATCCCATTATAACCAAACGATTCATCATTTTGCCACTTTATTTTATCCGTTCTATACTTTTTCCTTGTATGGCTACAAAAGGATAGAACTAAAAAGCCATAATAATAAGGCCAGGAGGAGAAATGGGTAGTTTCATTCGACCCTTTTTCTACATTCTTCTATTTCTCCATTATAACCTGCTTTTATGTATCTTATAATAAAATGTGTTACTTTTTTATCGTATCATACAACTGCCTGTGAGTGTTTACTACCTTTCGCACAAATATGGAGCAAACTAAAACTTCAGCTTTCTCTAAAAAAAGGGGAGTACAGACCGTCATTTAAGCCCATACTCCTATATCACCTTACAATCTTTACATATTTCTGCGATATTGTCCTCCAACCTCATATAAGGCATGTGTGATTTGGCCAAGGCTGGCTGTTTTAACCGTTTCCATCAGCTGTTCAAATATATTATCCCCGTGAATAGCAGCCTCTTTAAGTTGAGTGAGTGCTATTTCTGCAGCCACCTCATTCTGATTCTTAAATGTCTGTAATTTTGTAATTTGTAAATCCTTCTCTTCTTTTGTTGCACGGGCTAATTCCATATTGTTTACTTCCTCTTCACTTGGCGGATTTGGATTTAAATAGGTGTTTACACCTATAATCGGAAGCTCTCCCGAGTGTTTCTTTATTTCATAAACTAGAGATTCATCCTGGATCTTTCCTCGTTGGTACTGCATTTCCATCGCACCGAGGACGCCGCCTCTGTCGTTAATTCTCTCAAATTCCTGCAAGACAGCTTCTTCTACTAAATCCGTTAATTCTTCTACAATGAAGGATCCTTGAAGTGAGTTTTCATTTTTCATCCAACCGAATTCTTTCGTCACAATCATTTGTATGGCCATTGCCCGGCGGACGGATTCTTCCGTCGGTGTTGTGATTGCCTCATCATAGGCGTTCGTATGCAGGGAATTACAATTATCCTGTAAAGCGAGCAAGGCTTGCAGAGTCGTACGAATATCATTGAAGTCAATTTCCTGAGCATGCAGGGAACGCCCTGATGTCTGGATATGATATTTCAGCTTTTGGCTTCGTTCATTTGCACCATATTTGTCTCTCATGACGATTGCCCATATCCGCCTTGCTACACGTCCTAGCACGGTATATTCGGGGTCCAGCCCATTTGAGAAAAAGAATGATAGATTAGGAGCAAATGAATCTATATCCATGCCTCTGCTTAAATAATATTCTACATACGTAAAACCATTCGATAGAGTGAAAGCCAGTTGTGAAATAGGATTTGCGCCTGCTTCAGCAATATGATACCCGGATATGGAGACAGAATAGTAATTTCTCACCTGGTTCTTCACAAAATATTCTTGGATGTCGCCCATCATTTTCAATGCAAACTCAGTAGAAAAAATGCATGTATTTTGTCCTTGATCTTCCTTTAAAATATCCGCCTGAACGGTCCCTCTGACAATCTGCAGAGTCTCTTTTTTTACGGTTTCGATTTCTAGGGGCTCGAGACTTCTGCCGAGCTCCACTTGCCTTTTCTCTATTTGTTGATCAATGGCCGTATTCATAAACATAGCAAGAATAATAGGAGCCGGGCCATTTATCGTCATGGAGACGGATGTACTTGGTGAACATAAATCAAACCCATCATAGAGTTTTTTCATATCATCGAGAGTACAGACACTTACACCACTTTCGCCGACTTTTCCATAAATATCAGGGCGTATGTGCGGATCCTCTCCGTACAGGGTGACTGAATCAAAAGCTGTACTGAGCCGTTTTGCCGTATCATCCTTCGATAGGTAATGAAAACGGCGATTTGTTCGCTCCGGTGAGCCCTCTCCTGCAAATTGGCGCTTCGGATCCTCCTCTTGCCTTTTAAACGGAAAGACACCTGCTGTAAACGGAAATTTACCCGGAACATTTTCTTTCTGAACCCAGCGAAGAATTTCCCCATAATCCTGAAATTTAGGCAAAGCTACTTTCGGTATGGCCAGACCACTTAATGTAGTAGTCTTCAATTCCGTTTTTATTTCCTTGTTTCGTACTTTCGTAATCAGTTCAGTTTGTGAATACATTTCCTTCTGATTGTTCCAGCCCTCAATAACGGACCTTGATTCATTGGTCAGATTTTGACGGTATTCCTTTTGGAGCTCAAGTAGTGTCTCTGTTCCATCTGCTGAATAACCCTTTTCCTCCCATGCCTGTATGGTGCCTTCTATTTGGAATAATCTCCTTGCAATCTGTTGTTGTTCAAGAGAGACTGCGTGATAGTTCTTTACTGTTTCTGCAATTTCCCGTAAGTAATATTGACGGTCAGGAGGGATAATGACATTTTGCTTTTCCGTACGCATAGATGTATTAAATCGGCTTTTGTATGGCTTGCCGGTTTTCTGCTCAATGATTTCAAGCAATGCAGCAAATAATGTATTTGTACCCACATCATTAAACTGACTCGCAATCGTACCATACACTGGCATATCAGCCGGATCTTTATCAAATAAGTTTCGGCTGCGCTGATATTGTTTTTGTACCTGGCGCAGGGCATCCTCTGACCCTTTTCTTTCAAATTTATTAATGACGATCAAATCCGCAAAATCAATCATATCAATCTTTTCAAGCTGTGAAGGTGCTCCAAATTCACTCGTCATGACATACAATGAAAGATCACATATTTCTGTTATCGCTGCATCCCCTTGGCCAATTCCGCTTGTTTCAATAATGATAGCATCAAATCCTGCTGCTTTTACGACAGCAACAGCATCCTGAATAGAATCGGACAGCTCAGAGCGTGAGTTCCGTGTCGCCAAACTCCTCATATACACACGCGGGTGAAAAATAGCATTCATTCTAATTCTATCTCCAAGTAGAGCTCCGCCTGTTTTTTGCTTGGTTGGATCTATCGAAAGAATCGCTATATTCTCCTTAGGAATTTCATTTATAAAACGGCGGATTAGTTCATCCGTCAGCGAACTTTTCCCTGCGCCTCCAGTACCTGTTATGCCTATTACTGGAATTCTGTTATTTTGTTTATCCTTCACATTCTGGAGTTCATCTGCCAAAGCAGCGGCTTCCTGACCAGCCATTAATCCGTTTTCTGCTATCGTAATGGCGCGCGCCACCGATAATGGCTCCGATACAGAAAGCTTTGCCTCCTTACCTTCCAAAAGCGGAGGCAATGGATAATCACATTCACGCATGACCAGCTCCATCATCCCTTCAAGGCCCATTTCTCTTCCGTCATCCGGTGAAAAAATTTTTGCAATCCCATATTCATGCAGTTCTTTTATTTCTCGAGGGATAATCACTCCGCCCCCGCCCCCATAAATCCGAATATGGCCGGCTCCTCTTTCCTTCAGCAAGTCATACATATACTTAAAGAATTCCACATGGCCTCCCTGATAGGAAGAAACAGCTATTCCCTGTACATCCTCCTGAATTGCAGCATTGACGATCTCTTCCACAGACCGATTATGACCCAGGTGGATGACCTCCGCTCCTTTTGCCTGAAGAATTCTTCTCATAATATTGACACTAACATCATGTCCGTCAAATAAACTGGAAGCCGTCACTAAACGTATAGGGTGTTTTGGTTTGTATCCTTTATTCATCTTCTCCTCATTCCCCTTTGCATATCAGTTTTCCCCAGTGGCTAATCCGCTTAAAAGAAGCTGCGTTTGCATCTCAATATATTGATCGATTGTATAGCTCTTTCTTAGTGTCCATCGTCTAAATGCCCACATTTGCCCATGGACGATAATGTTATGGGCAAGCAAGTGAATTTGTTTTGGACTTAATTCGATTTCCTCATGCTGAACGCATGCCTGAATAAGTTCCTCAAACATATCAGCCATCTCATTTTCTTTATTTAAAACATAAGGCAATGCTGCCTTACTCAAGGATTTGGCTTCTTGATACATGACCAGTACTTCATTCTGCATTTCGTCACAGATTTTAAAGTAATAGGCGATTCCTAACCGCAAACCGGAAAACGTTCCTTCACTCTCTTCAAGCGCTTTTCGAAGACGATTCTTCACCTCATCGTAAATATTGTCACAAACCAGATACAAAATATCATCCTTCGATCTAATGTATTCATAGAGTGTTCCAATACTGAATCCGGCTGCTTTTGCAATTTCCCTGGTCGTTGTCCGGTGATAGCCCTTCTCTATGAATAAGGAGACCGCCCCTTTAATCATCTCATCCCGGCGTCTTTTCACCAGCCTCTCATCCTTTACCGAGGCATGGACCTCTATCCGTTTCACCCTTTCACCCACCCTAATCGCTCAATATCTCTCTTAACAAACCGTTCTTCCCGGCTTGAAATACCGGGAAGAACTCTATGAAAATCAAAAACTAATTTTTAGTTAGCATCCTGGAGATGACCATTCTTTGTATTTCCTGTGTTCCTTCGTAAATTTGTGTGATCTTGGCATCACGCATAAATCGTTCCACCGGATAATCCTTTGTATATCCATATCCACCAAATACCTGTACCGCTTCAGTAGTCACCTTCATCGCCGTATCCCCGGCAAATAATTTGGACATGGCTGACTCTTTTCCATAGGGAAGTCCTTCAGATTCGAGCCAGGCCGCCTGATAGGTTAATAATCTTGAAGCCTCAATACTTGTTGCCATATCGGCAAGCTTGAAGCCCACTCCCTGCTGGGCGGAAATCGGTTTGCCGAATTGGACCCGTTCCTTCGCATAACCCACTGCTGCATCTAACGCCCCCTGAGCAATGCCGACAGCCTGTGCCGCAATTCCATTACGTCCGCCATCCAGGGTCATCATGGCAATCTTAAACCCTTCTCCTTCTTCGCCCAATAAATTTTCTTTTGGTACTTTACACTCTTCAAAGATAATTTCGGTTGTTGGAGAGGAACGAATCCCCAGCTTCTTTTCTTTCTTTCCGACACTAAAGCCAGGGAAATCCTTTTCTACAATGAACGCACTTGTACCCTTATGCTTTGCAGATGGGTCGGTCAAAGCAAAAACAACATATGTATCCGCTACGCCTCCATTGGTAATGAATATTTTAGAGCCGTTCAAAATATAGTGATCACCTTCAAAACGGGCCGTTGTTTTCATCGCTCCCGAATCCGATCCGGACCCAGGCTCTGTTAAGCCATATGCCCCAATTTTCTCTCCCTGTGCCATTGGCCTCAGATATTTTTGTTTTTGTTCTTCATTGCCAAATTTAAAAATAGGCCAGCCCGCTAACGATGTATGGGCGGACAAGGTTACACCTGTTGACGCACATACACGAGAGAGCTCTTCAATAGCAATACAGTATGCTACGTAATCACTGCCAATACCCCCGTATTCCTCAGGCCAAGGAATCCCCGTAAGTCCAAGCTCCGCCATTTTATTGAATATTTCCCTGTCAAAACGTTCTTCCTCATCGCGTTCAGCTGCAGTTGGCGCCACTTCATTCCGTGCAAAATCCCTAACCATTTTTCGAATCATTTCATGTTCTTCTGATAATTTAAAGTTCATTCTTATCTTTCCCCCTAATCTATCTACCTATTAATTGTTTACTAATCACTATTCTCTGGATTTCACTTGTACCTTCATATATTTCTGTGACTTTCGCATCCCTGAAATAGCGTTCTACCGGATAATCCTTGGTATAGCCATACCCTCCAAAAATCTGTATGGCTTCTGTTGTTACTTCAACTGCCGCACGCGTGGTAAACAGCTTTGCCATAGAAGCTTCTTTTGTGCATGGCTGGCCTCCGCTCTTTAATGCAGCCGCCTGGTAGACCAGTAACTTGGATGCCTCAATCATCGTCCCCATGTCGGCAAGCTTAAAACCAATCCCTTGTTGATCAGAAATGGGTCTCCCAAATTGGATACGTGCCTTCGCATATTGGACAGCATGCTGAAGGGCCCCTTCCGCAATTCCGAGTGCCTGTGCAGCAATTCCGATCCGACCTGTATTTAGATTGTTCAGCGCGATACCCAGTCCCTGTCCTTCTTCTCCAAGTAGATTTTCTTCTGGGACCCTCATATCCTCAAAGGTGAGCTGAACTGTTCTCGACCCATGCAGTCCCATTTTGTTTTCATCCTTACCAAAGACCAAGCCGGGTGTATCTTTGTCTACAATAAAGGCGCTGATTCCCTTGCTCCCTTTGGTAGGATCCGTGGAGGCAAAAACAATATAAACATCCGCTTCTCCCCCATTGGTCACGAATACTTTGGAACCATTGATGATGTAGTCACTATTCTTTTTTATTGCTCTTGATTTCAAGGAGCCTGCATCCGATCCGGCACTTGGTTCTGTTAAACAGAAGGCTCCCAAGTATTCGCCGCTTGCAAGCTTAGGGATATAGGCTTTTCTTTGCTTCTCATTGCCATAATGCAAAATTGGATAGGTTCCAACAGATGTATGGACAGATAAAATGACACCGACTGTTGGACTTATTTTTGAAATTTCATGAATCGCTGTAATATAGGAGATAAAATCCATCCCGGCTCCGCCGTATTCCTCGGGGATAGGGATACCCATCAATCCAAGCTCCGCCATTTTGGAAACAATCTCCCTTGGAAAGATTCCAGCTTCCATCTTTGGCACAAATGGCTCAATTTCCTTGATGGCAAATTCGCGAACCATTTTTCTCATCATCTGCTGCTCATCCGTCAGTCTAAATTCCATGCAGGCAGCCCCCTTTTAGATAAAACTTAGTTGTATTGGTAAAAACCTCTTCCCGATTTCTTACCGAGCCATCCAGCTTTCACATACTTACG
Organism: Pradoshia sp. TA40_28; assembly: GCF_059694525.1. Taxonomy (NCBI): domain Bacteria; kingdom Bacillati; phylum Bacillota; class Bacilli; order Caryophanales; family Bacillaceae; genus Pradoshia; species Pradoshia sp. TA40_28. The sequence goes on along the minus strand of NZ_JCATZO010000001.1, from coordinate 148,225 downwards.
CAAGAGCGGACATGGCCGGTATTTATCATCTCCAAGACCTTCCTGTAAGGTTTCCATAATGTATAAACAGGTATCAAGGCCGATAAAATCTGCGAGCTGCAGCGGACCCATTGGGTGATTCATCCCGAGTTTCATCACTTCATCAATGGCTTCCTTCGTAGCAACCCCTTCAAACAAAGTGAAAATGGCCTCATTGATCATTGGCATAAGGACACGGTTTGAAACAAACCCCGGGAAATCATTTACCTCCACTGGAGTTTTCCCTAGCACACTCGCGGTCTTCTCAATCGTTTGATACACATCATCTGAGGTAGCGAGCCCACGAATGATCTCGACCAGTTTCATGACCGGTACAGGATTCATAAAGTGCATCCCAATAACCCGTTCAGGGCGCTCTGTAGCTGCTGCAATCTCCGTAATCGGTAAGGAGGAGGTGTTCGTAGCAAGAATGGCATGTTCCGGCGCTCTCTCATCAAGCTCCTTGAAAAGCTGCTTTTTGATACCCATATTCTCGGTGGCCGCTTCAATCACCAAATCCACTAGACCTGCGTTATTCAAATCAGTAGAGGGGGTGAATTTATCCAGAATCTCAACCATCTTCTCTTCTTCCATTCGCCCTTTTTCCACTTGCCTTACTAAATTATTTTTAATAGTACCTATGCCCTTTTTTACATATTCCTCATTTAAGTCATGAAGAAATACATCAAATCCGGCTGTCGCACAAACTTGGGCAATTCCGGAACCCATCTGCCCGGCACCGATGATCATTATTTTTTTAATCTCCATCCCTCATCCCCCCAGTTCTTATTCTGTTGCTTTTGGTACTTCAATCATAATGGCATCGCCCTGTCCTCCACCGCTGCAGATAGAAGCAATCCCAATACCACCGCCACGTCTTTTCAGTTCATACATAAGGGTAAGAATGATTCGTGCTCCACTGGCCCCAATTGGGTGTCCAAGTGCAACTGCTCCGCCATTTACATTTACTTTTTCAGCATCCAGATTGGCAAGTTTGCCACTGGCCAGTGCCACCGCTGCAAATGCTTCATTCACTTCAAATAAATCGATCTCATGGAGCGATTTTCCTGTTTTCTTAAGCAATTTATTAATGACTAAACCTGGAGTTTTAGGGAAATCCTTTGCTTCAACAGCAATCTCGGCATGCCCGATAATCGTGGCGCCTATGCGGTACCCTTCACTGACTGCTTTTTCCTCACTCATTAAAACAAGCGCCCCTGCCCCGTCGTTAATACCTGGTGCATTACCAGCCGTTATGGTTCCATCTCGATCAAATGCCGGTTTCAGAGAACTCAACTTCTCCAATGTCGTATCTTTTCGCGGAGCTTCATCAATCTCCACTACAATAGGGTCGCCTTTGCGCTGCTTAACTGTTACTGGAACAATCTCTTGCTGCATACGCCCGGACTCTATAGCCTGAATCGCTTTTTGATGACTATGATAGGCCCAGTTATCCTGATCATCCCTTGATAATTCCAGATCAGTCGCTGTGCTGTTTCCGTAAGAACCCATATGTGCTCCGGTAAAGCTGCATGTAAGACCATCATGAACCATCATATCGACCAATGGTGTATCTCCCATACGCGCTCCCCATCTCGCTTTCGGAAGAATATACGGGGCATTGCTCATTGATTCCATTCCGCCCGCCACGATAACATCTTCTTCACCAAGACGAATGATCTGGTCCGCGAGCGTAACGCTTCGCAAGCCAGAAGCACAGACTTTGTTAACCGTCTCCGTCTTTACAGACCATGGCAGCCCGGCATTTCTTGATGCCTGCCTTGAAACAATCTGTCCCTGGCCTCCCTGCAAAACGCAGCCCATAATGACTTCGTCCACATCTTCCCCTTTAACACCTGCACGCTCTATCGCTTCTTTTATAGCAATTCCACCCAGCTCTGAAGCTGTTAAACTGCTTAATCCTCCCCCAAACTTTCCAAAAGGCGTCCTTGCTCCATCAATAATTATTGTTTTCCCCATCGTTTCCCCTCCGGTCATATATTTGATACTTTGCTCAATTGACTGAACGCTCGTTCGTCGTTGACAGGAATTTTGTAAGCGCTTTAATTTGGTATATTTGTATTTTACTGTAAAAACAAAAGAAACGGAAATATTTACACAATATTTCGAAAACAAATAATCGTGTAATTTTCCGTTTCTGACTTAATCCTATATGAACCCCTTCATATATCGGTGAAAATTAAGATGCTAGCTCCCTATCTTCCCCAAAAACCGCTTTTTCCAGCAGCTCTGCTACATCGTATGTTTTAACTTCTTCTTCTACTTCCTTCGCCTTTGTACCATCACTTAGCATCGTTAAGCAATATGGACAACCTGAGCTGATAACCGTTGGGTTGACTTCTAACGCCTGCTCCGTACGGGCTACATTGATGCGGTGACCGGTTTCTTCTTCCATCCACATTAATCCTCCGCCCGCTCCACAGCACATTCCATTTTCGCGATTTCTTTCAATCTCTACGAATGTTGCTCCTGGAATTGCCTTTAAAATATCCCGTGGTGCATCGTATACATCATTATATCTTCCAAGGTAGCAGGAATCATGGAACGTAATTTTTTCATTTACCGCATGAACCGGTTTTAATCTTCCATCCTTCACTAGATCAGCCAGAACTTGTGTATGGTGATAAACCTCTGCCTCTAATCCAAAGTCTGGATATTCATTCTTAAAGATATTGAATGCATGCGGGTCAATCGTAACAATTTTTTTGACCTCATTTTTCTCAAATTCCTCGATATTTTTTGTAGCCAGCTCCTGGAACAGGAATTCGTTGCCAAGTCGGCGCGGTGTATCTCCCGAATTTTTCTCCTTATTACCAAGAATGGCAAACTTAACTCCTGCTTCATTTAAAAGCTTGGCAAATGATAAGGCGATTTTTTGTGAGCGATTATCATAGGATCCCATGGAACCAACCCAGAGTAGGTATTCAAATTCTTCACCCGTTTTTTTCAATTCCTTCACGGTCGGCACTACTACATCCTCGCGTGCCTCACGCCAATTTTCACGCTCTTTCCGGTTTAATCCCCAAGGATTACCCTGACGCTCGATATTCTGCATGGCACGTTGTGCATCAGCCGGTACTTTTCCTTCCGTTAATACAAGATATCTGCGCATATCGATAATGGCCCCAACATGTTCATTCATAACCGGACATTGATCCTCACAGTTACGGCATGTGGTGCACGCCCAAAGCTCTTCCTCTGTGATTACCTCTCCAACGAGGGCTGGGTTGTACATCTCTGTAGCTGCTGCCGTTTCCGCAGCGCCTGCACCCTGTGCAGCCAGAGCAATTTGATTTCCCTTCGTATTGTTGAATACAAAGGATGGTACCCAAGGCTCTTGTCTTGTGACTGCTGCTCCAGTGAATGTTAAATGGTCCCGCATCTTTAAGAGGACATCCATTGGAGAGAGAATTTTTCCTGTACCGGTTGCTGGACACATATTGGTACAACGGCCACATTCTACACAAGCGTATAAATCAACTAGCTGCAGATCCGTAAAGTCCTGGATCTTCCCTACTCCAAATGTCTCTTGTGACTCATCCTCAAAATCAATTTTCTTTAACTTTGGCGGAGTCAATCTGTGTAGATAAACATTGGCAGGTCCTGCAATTAAATGCGCATGTTTTGATTGTGGAATATACACTAAAAACGTCAAAATGAATAGTAAGTGAATCCACCAGGCAATATAAAATACGGTTATGGCAGCTGACTCATTCATCCAGCCAAGCGCCATAGCAATTGTGGAAGCAATTGGCTCAGACCAATGAAGCTCTCCGCCGTGCCAAATCATCGCCGCTCCGTTTGCCACAAGTGTCGCGAGCATCAATCCCCCAATAAAGATTAGGACAAGCCCGGATTTAAATCCCCTTTTAAGCCGGACAAGCTTCTCGATATAACGGCGATAAAATGCCCAAACAACAGCCACCAATACCATGAGGACAACAATCTCCTGGAAGAAGGTGAAAAACGGATAAATGGGACCAAGTGGTAAATGTGATCCCGGTTTGATCCCCTTCCAGATTAGATCAATCGCTCCAAATTGAACGAGAATAAATCCGTAAAAGAAGAGGACATGCATCGTTCCGCTTTTCTTATCCTTTAGTAGTTTTTTCTGCCCAAATACAAACACCCAAATCTTTTCGAGCCTCTTTTTCACGTCATTATCAAACTCTGTTTTCTTACCGAGTTTAATATAAGCGATCCTTGTTCTGATCAGATACGCGAACAGCCATCCTGCGTAAGCGGTTACAAGTATGGCCGCAATTAAGTTAATCCATAAAAGACTATTCATCTCCATCCCCATTTTCGCCCCTTTTGCTACCGAAAGCATTATTTAAAAACTATGTCCAACATCAACTCAGGAAACGTTAACCAATATAGTATAGTTTTATTTTATATAATGAATGACTATTCAGTCAATTGTTAACTTACAAATTTTAGATTAATTATTAAAACATGGTAATTAGAGTCTGTTTTCCGAGTGAACAATCTGAGATTTTTTTTGACATCTGGAGTCATACTAAGTTGAGGATTTTTCTATTTTTAAGGATGTTTAGGGCCTAATTCAAACATAAATACAGAACCTGAAAATTATCAGGCGATTTGGAAGCTCACCCTCGCCCTATTACACTGTAAACGGCGGTTACTCTACCACCTGGAAAGGAAAGACTATTAATTATGGATATTCGTTTTGGGTACGTCTCTACTGCACTAAATCTTTGGAAATCCACTCCTTCAAAAACGATTACCTATACGCGTTGGAACGAATTATCTCAAGCGGAGCAAATCGACCGATTACTCACGATCACCAAACAAAATATTGAAACAACCAAACGAATTCTTCATTACAATATTGCTCATGAAATACCGATCTATCGCTTCTCGAGCTCGATTGTCCCCCTCGCGACTCATCCGGATGTAAGATGGGACTTTATTACACCGTTTAAAAATGATTGGGCAGAGATTGGCGAATTGGTATATAAACACAACTTACGTGTCAGTTTTCATCCAAATGCCTTTACCTTATTTACCTCTCCCAACCATGATGTGACGGATAAAGCTGTTGAAGATATGGTGTACCATTTTAAAATGCTGGAGTCGATGGGGATGCCGGAGCAAGCGCTCATAAATATCCATATTGGAGGGTCCTACGGAGATAAACAGTCAGCTATTCAAAGATTTTATGCCAACAGCCGTAAAATTCCCGAAGCCATCAAACAGCGGATGACGCTCGAGAATGATGATAAGACCTATACAACCGAAGAGACACTTCAAGTTTGTGAACATGAAGATATCCCGCTTTTATTTGATTATCATCACCACATCGCCAATCCTTCCATTATAGAACTGGAAGAATTATTGCCACGCATTCTTCAGACATGGGAATCAAGGGGCTGGAAGCCAAAGATCCATATTTCTTCACCCAGATCGGAAAAGGAAATCAGAGCACATGCGGCAAATGTGGACGTTGATTTTATCATGCCATTCATCCATATGCTAAAATCCACGGGAATTCCTGAAATTGATTTCATCATTGAGGCTAAAAATAAAGATATCGCGATGATGAAGCTGATTGAAGACTTGGCTTCCTTGCGGGGGATCAATCGAATAAGCGGCGGCAGTATTAGAATTAAATGACTACATCAACCTGACCCTCCCAAACACCGAAAGGCTTCACAGCCATAGAAAAAGCCCACACCACTTGGGGTGCGGGCTGATGTTCATTTATTTCTTGAATTACATTTTTTCCGGAGCAGATACACCAATAAGTTTTAATGCATTTGCCAATGTAATTTTTGCTGCCTGAACAAGAGCAAGTCTTGCTTTACTTCTTTCAGGTTGATCTTGATCTAATACTTTATCCGCATTGTAGAAGCTGTGGAATGTAGATGCCAAATCAAAGATATAATTCGTAATCCGATGCGGCATACGTTTTTGGGCTGCTTCTGCAACTGCTTGCGGGAATTCACCAAGCTTTTTAAGAAGGTCAATTTCTTTCTCAGAACCTAATCTGCTGTAATCAACTTCCCCTTCTAATGTAATGCCGATCTCAGCTCCCTGACGAAGGATGCTACAAATACGGGCATGTGCATATTGAGCATAATATACTGGGTTGTCATTAGATTGAGATACTGCCAGGTCAAGGTCAAAGTCCATATGTGTATCCGCACTTCTCATTGCAAAGAAATAACGAACGGAATCTAATCCTACTTCTTCCATCAAGTCTCTCATTGTAACAGCTTTTCCAGTACGCTTGGACATTTTCATTTTTTCCCCGTTTTTAAACAGGTGAACAAGCTGGATGATTTCTACTTCCAACGTATCCTTACCGTGACCCATTGCCTGAATCGCTGCTTGCATACGAGGAATGTATCCGTGATGGTCTGCTCCCCAAATATTGATTAATTTATCAAATCCGCGTTCCAGCTTATTTTTATGGTACGCGATGTCTGGAAGAAGATACGTGTATGAACCATCATTCTTGATTAAAACACGGTCTTTATCATCACCAAATTCAGTTGATTTGAACCAAGTAGCGCCATCTTTTTCATAGATAAAGCCTTTCTCCCTTAACAACTCCAATGCAGGCATAATTTTGCCATCCTCGTAGAGAGATGTTTCGGAGAACCATACATCAAATGGTACACGGAAGCTTTCAAGATCCTTTTTCAGTTTTTCCATTTCATACTTTAATCCGTACGCACGGAAGAAATTAAACCGCTCTTCTTCATCAGCATTTACATATTTATCACCGAATTCTTCAGCCAGGCGTTTACCGATATTGATAATATCCTCGCCATGATAGCCATCTTCCGGCATTTCTTTTTCCATTCCAAGCGCCTGCAAATATCGTGCTTCCACGGAATAGGCTAAATTATTAATTTGGTTACCGGCATCATTGATATAGTATTCACGGGATACATCCCAGCCTGCTTTATCAAGAATATTGGATAAAGAATCCCCAACGGCTGCTCCGCGAGCATGTCCTAAGTGAAGGTCTCCAGTTGGATTTGCAGAGACAAACTCAACCTGAATTTTTTCTCCTCCGCCTACATTGGATTCTCCATACGCTTCGCCTGCTTCTAATATCGTTGGAATCAGTTTTGTTAAGTATCCATTGTTTAAATAAAAATTGATAAATCCAGGACCGGCGATTTCAATTTTCTCAATTGATGCTTTTGATGTATCGAAATGATTAATGATATCTTCCGCAATCGCACGAGGTGCCTTTTTAGCTATACGCGTAAGCTGCATAGCCATATTAGTGGAATAATCCCCATGTGTTTTATCCTTTGGCAATTCAAGAATAACACTTGGAATCGCTGTTTCATCTGCTAAACCAGCCTTGATCACAGCTTGCTTAATCTCTTCTTTAATCTGATCCTGAATCTCTGTTACGATGTTCATCTTGTCTTTTCCTCCTTGACCGTCAATGTAAGTGAGTAGGTGCCTACATTCTCTTGTTGTAAAAACAGATTATAGGAAACATGGAATGTCTCCTCTTTCGTTTCTGGATGGACGGTATGCTCAAGCTTATTGGTACGTGTCGTTAAATCCAGTGTACCATGAATGCTCTCATATGAGCCTCTAGTTTCTGTGCCAATTTTGTAAAGTTGCCTCATTTTAACCGCACCACTTCTAATAATTAACATTTCTTTCCCGTCATATTTAACGGTTGTGTTTATTTCTCCGTTATTCTCAACGTGTTCAATATAGCGGATATATGTTGCATTTGGCATATGGTGCAGTGTACCAAATGTAATTAGTTCAATATTCTCTTCATCGTCCACATATTGAATATGTGTCTTCAATCGAACCATGACCTCTATGGGTGCGTTACTTTTTTCCTCGGTCATTTAATAAATTCCCCCTGGAATTAATTATTTTACTCAATCATACAAGTATAAGGGAAAGAAAAACCCTATGGCAACTTGTCTGAATCTTTTTTTCTAAAAAAAAATCCCCGGCTCTACTATCATAGACAGGGGATTGCTCGTTTTATTCAGTTATCCCTTTTTATTTACCCAGCCTAATAGCATTTCTCGTATAAATTTGGCTGCAGCAATTTGGGTTTGTTCCGATGAATCGTAAGCAGGAGCCACTTCCACAATATCCGCTCCTACGACCTTAACACCGGAATTCGATATCGCTGTTAACGCTTCAAGCATTTCTTTGGATGTAATGCCGCCTGCTTCAGCTGTACCCGTCCCCGGTGCATGGGCAGGATCCAGCACATCTATGTCGATCGTTACATAGACATTCCGTCCGGCCAGGGTAGGCAGTACTTCTTTTAATGGTGCAGCGACATCGAATTTATACATATGCATACCGGAAGTCTTCGCAAATTCGAATTCTTCCCTCATACCCGAACGAATGCCGAATGAATAGACATTCTCTGCACCAATTAAATTACAAATCTTACGAATCGGCGTAGAATGGGACAGCGGCTCGCCCTCATACTCTTCTCTCAAATCGGCATGAGCATCAAAATGAATAATTGCGAGATCTTCATATTTTCTGTGAAACGCCTTAATGATCGGCCATGTGACAAGATGCTCGCCGCCCATGCCAAGTGGAAATTTCTCTTCCGCTAACAGAGTTTCAATGTACTCTTCAATCATATCGATGCTTCTTTGTGGATTTCCAAATGGAAGTGGAATATCTCCCGCATCAAAAAATTTTACATCCTCCAAATGCCGGTCAATATAGGGGCTATATTCTTCTAATCCAAGGGATACTTCACGAATACGGGCTGGGCCAAAACGAGACCCTGGGCGAAAACTAACCGTCCAATCCATTGGCATACCGTATAAAACTGCTTCTGATTCTTTAAAATCAGGATGACTTCCTATAAAAACATTACCAGAATAAGCTTCTTCAAATCTCATCCTCTGCACTCCTTTTCCGTACTCATTTATCAATTTATTAATTAGCTATTTTAAAAGGTCTTCAACAAATTTTGGCAGCACAAAAGCCGCTTTATGAAGCTCTTTTGTGTAATATTTTGTATTTATTTCAGCAAATCTCTCATCGCTAATTTGGAGAGGATGATGCTTTTTTGACCCAATCGTAAAGGTCCATAACCCGCTTGGGTACGTTGGGATATTGGCTGTATATAACCTGGCAATCGGAAAAATCTCTTTTACATCTTTAAAGACATTCCGTATTAATTCGGCTTTAAACCAGGGATTATCCGTTTGCGCAACAAAGATTCCCTCATCCTTCAGTGCGTTGTGGATACCTGCATAAAAACCCTTTGTAAATAAATTTACTGCCGGTCCAACCGGCTCGGTAGAGTCTACAATAATGACATCATATTTATTTTTACTTTTGGCAATATGCATAAATCCATCATCCACCAGCACATCAACTCTTGAATCCTCAAGATAATCGGCAATTTCCGGTAAGTACTGTTTGGAGTATTCAATGACTTTGCCATCAATTTCTACTAAAGTAGCTTTTTTTACACTCTCATGTTTTAACACTTCGCGGATTACACCACCGTCACCGCCGCCTACGACAAGGACATGCTCCGGGCTTGGATGTGTATGCAATGGTACATGGGTTGCCATTTCGTGATAGACAAATTCATCCTTTACGGTTGTCATGACCATATCATCCAGCATGAGCATCTTGCCCCATTCTTCTGTTTCAACTATATCCAGCTTTTGAAAATCGGTTTGTTCCGTATGCAAGGTGCGGTTTATTTTTATGGTGATTCCAAAATGATCCGTTTGTTTTTCCGTAAACCAAATACCCATGTAGAACCTCTTTTCTTGTTTCAATATCAGCGGCTCAATCATCTATCTACTATCTATTAAACTTAAAAGAGTATAGTGCATCCTACTAAAAAAGTAAAGATTTTCCCATATTTCCAATTTTATTACCTCTCTATCCTTTATACGTTTAAAAATGATGGTTTATTTTCATACTATTGGTAAGGAATAATTTCACAACAGATCAGGGGGAAGACATGTGTCTCCAAGCAGACTTAGAAGAAGGAAATTACTTGCCTACAAGCGTGCCTTTATATTTACTGTGTCGCTGATTGCCATCCTTACATTGGTAGGGTTCGGTACCGTCTTGCTTATCGTAAAACTTGCCGGACCACCAGCTGTATCTGTACCGCAAACCACTCAATATTTAGCAGATGATTTGAGTACATTTACGGAAAGCCACGGATCCGTAAGGCGGTATTGGGTCCCTCTCGGCGAGATCTCACCTTATTTAATCCAATCCACTCTAGCCGTTGAGGATCGGAATTTTTACGATCATAATGGATTCGATACAAAAAGAATAGTAGGAGCAATTGTCTCAGACACGATTGCGATGGCCAAGGTCCAGGGAGCGAGTACAATTACTCAACAATACGCTAAAAATCTTTTCCTTAGCTCTGAGAAAACTTGGGCACGCAAAGCTAAAGAGGCTCTCTACACTCTGCGAATCGAAGATCATTTCAGCAAAGATGAAATTCTCGAAGGATATTTAAATACCATTTATTACGGACACGGGATGTATGGCATACAGGCTGCGAGTCATTTTTACTTCCACAAGGATGCCAAAGATTTGACCTTAGCTGAAGCAAGCTTGCTCGCTGGTATTCCAAAGGGCCCGGGTATCTATTCGCCACTTATCTCGAAAAAAGAGGCAAAGGAACGACAGTCTATTGTCCTTAGGTCGCTAAAGGATATGAACAAACTCAGTGCTAAACAAGTGAAAGAAACCCTGGCATCTGCAGATCATTTGACGGTTTACGGTTCATTGGAAACAGAGGAAAAACAGGAAGCCCCGTATTTTCTCGATGCCGTCAATCAGGAATTACACCATGTCTTAAAGGGGAAAGAGGAGCTAATTAGACAAGGCGGCTTAAAAATATACACTACCTTCAATGCCAAACAGCAGGCAAGCGCTGAGAAGGCCATCGCGAAGAATATACAGCCTGGAACCGACCTACAAGCCGCATTAGTTGCCATGAATCCCCATAATGGGATGGTCAAAGCATTGGTGGGTGGTACCAATTATGAAAAGAGCCCTTTTAATCGTGCGACACAGGCACTCAGACAGCCAGGTTCGACAATTAAGCCGATTCTTTATTACACAGCTCTTGAAAAAGGATTCACGCCTTCTACCACTTTAAGAAGTGAAGTAACCACCTTTTCATTTAATGGAGGAAAGAGTGAATATAAGCCACATAATTTTAATAACCGCTATGCCAATGATTCCATTACAATGGCCCAGGCACTGGCTGTATCGGATAATATTTTTGCTGTCAAAACACATATGTTTCTTGGTGAAGAGGAACTAGTGAAAGCTGGAAGGCGTTTTGGATTAAGCTCTCCTATGACCAAGGTTCCCTCATTGGCTCTCGGAACGTCCGGTGTTAAACCGCTGGAAATGACAAATGCTTATAATTTATTTGCCAACGGCGGGAAAAAAGTTCGACCTTACTTTATCACGAAGGTTACAGGACGGGACGGCGAAGTTCTTTATCAAAGAAAATTAAAACGAGCTTCTGTATTAAAGCAAGAGGATGCCTATGTAATGACGCAAATGTTAACAGGTATTTTTGATAAAAAACTAAATGGTTACGCCTCTGTAACAGGAGCTTCGATTGCCCCTAAGCTTTCAAGACCCTATGCCGGAAAGTCCGGCTCGACGGAGTATGATAGCTGGATGATTGGCTATACACCGCAGCTCACTACGGGTGTATGGACCGGATATGATCATTCGCAGAAAATTGAAACCAAACAAGAAAAAATTGCTGCCAAAGAAATATGGGCAAACTTTATGGAGCAAGCTCTAGAGGATGAACCTGTTAAAGACTTTAAACAGCCAAAAAATATTGTTGCTGTCGAAATTGATCCAGAAAGCGGTTTACTTGCACACAAATCCTGCCCAGTTAAACGCCTTACGTATTATAAAAAGGGGACAGAGCCCACAAAGTATTGTCCTCATCATACCAATCGTGATAGTGAAAATGACCTAACACCAACTAAAGATAAGGGTAAGAATCCATCGGATGATCCCTGGTACAAAAAGGTTTGGCCTTTTGGGAAATTGTAAAAAAAAAACATAGTAGACACAAAAATCCCCAAACCGATGGTTTGGGGATTTCCGTGTCCTAGCTTTACGTGCTTGCACGCTGTTTTTAGTGTACTTTTTTTACAGAAAGCCGACAAGTTATATGCTAATTTATCCTGTAAAAATATCCAATATTCAACATTTCCTGTAAAGATCAGTTTGTACCCAATTGTTCCTTTAACTCATCTCTCGAGTTAGACCATAACTCTTCATTATGACTTTTAAGGAAATTAGCGAGGATGATTTTAGAAGGTTCATCCATATGATCAACAATGATATGCCTCTTTAACGATTTGTCCATACGATTCACATGCTCTGGCAACGATTTATAGCCACGGCGAATCTCGGCATCCACTGTCATTTCACAAGCTGTCACGCCTGCATAATAGGCTCCTTCTTTCGATTGTTCAATCGTAACCCATACGAGCCAATACGGCTTTCCATTTGGTACTTCTTCTTTATTGGGTAGAAACTTGATTCGTTTCTCGATCGCACTTCTGGCATGCATGGCGCCAACATCAACAAAGGCTTCTCCTGCTTCCACATCAATGATAACAGGCGAAACATTCTCAAGGCTCAATGCACCCATTCCAAAGCCCTTATGACCATCAGTAGGGTCGTTTTTAATAATATTAAAAGCTGGTTTTTTCTTATCTTGACTCATGGGTAAGTACAAGCCTCCCTTTAAATAAATATAGAAACTAAGAATCGCTCAATAGCCGGTACAAGATTATAGATGATTGGGTCGATGGTGTAGTTACCGAGCGGCGTGATCACCAGGATCAGGAAAATCAGTGCTCCGTACTGTTCATACTCTGTCATTCTTGGACGTACCGCAGGCGGAACGAGTTCCTCAATAATACGATACCCATCCAATGGAGGAAATGGCAATAAATTAAATACAAATAACAAGATATTTAAGGGAATAAATATATCAAAGAAATACAAAATGTACTCAGGCACATTGACTATTAATCCTGAAACAGCCAAAGCATACATGATTAGTATCCCCAGAAAAGCAAGTACAAGATTACTTAATGGTCCTACAATGGAAACAATAATACTGTTCATTCGAGGATTTTTAAAGAAAAAGCGGTTCACCGGTACGGGTTTTGCCCAACCAAACCCTACTAAGATGATAAAAAGCGCACCAATAGGATCAATATGACGGAGTGGATTTAATGTAAGCCGTCCCTGATTTTTTGCCGTGTTGTCTCCGAATTTATAAGCCATATAAGCATGGGCAAATTCATGAGCAGTGAAGGCAATGGCGAGAGTTACTAGTGTATATGGTAAATCGGCCATAATACGCTGAAAATCAAACATCACAAACGTCCCCCCTTCCAAACATTAATTAAGAACTGATCAGTTCAGGTCCACTCGTTCAATCTCACATCATCACTTGCTTTCCACGCACGATTATGGAAAACTATCATCATAATCAATTGTTTTTACAAATAATGAGGAGGACATCCTATGCCGTATGTAACCGTTAAAATGTTAGAGGGCCGTACTGAAGAACAAAAAAAAGCTTTATGTGAAAAAGTAACTGAAGCAGTCTCTGAAACAACAGGAGCACCAAAAGAAAGAATCACCGTGTTCATTGAAGAGATGACTAAATCTCATTATGCTGTTGGCGGTGTACGGGCCAGCGATCAATAAAGATAGGAATGGAGCATATGGTATGCTCCATTCTTTTTATTTTTAAAAGCCCTTCTTACACCCGGGCTAAATAATCAATCAGTTTGCATACATTGGTTTGTTTTCTCTGATAAGCTGTTCCGCATAATCAAAAGCTTCTTCTATTTCCTCTGTCGTATAATGCTGTTTCGCTTTCAATTCCTGGATTTTCTTTACAATTTCATCCTTTGATAAATGATCAAAATAGAAAATCGTAGACACTAATTCTAAAAACCGCGCATTATGATTGTTCAATACCTTAACACATGCAGAAAGCTCTTCGTTTTCCGGATAATTGCCATATAAGGAAAGGAATTCTTTGCCTGCATCTGTTAAAGAATAATCATAATGAACATACCCATTCTCTTTATCCTTCATTTCTGCTAAAAGTCCCAAATTACAGAGTTCTTCTATCTTTAACGTTAATTCCTCTGAATAGGGTCCGTAAAAATGAAATTCAAATTTCTCCTGAAAAGGATATTCGAGTTTTTTTGAGATAAACACCATTTTTTGAAGCTTTTTTCTTCCACCTATATGTCCGGCTGCCTCAATGGCTGAAAGAATTCTGGTATGCTCCCTCAACACCATTCTTCACTCCTCCTGTAACTATTAATCCCACTCTAGCCATTCTTTTATTTTTTTCTTTATTTCTTTATGATTCGTCTCATCCTCTAGGACATCAGCAGGAAAATAAAGTTTATGATCTGTACGCCTTTTCCCGGAAATCGCATCCACAATATCTGATTGTCTGGAAAGCTCTTTTAACTCTTTCTTTTTAGAAAGTAAATAGATTGGAATTCTTTCGCCCTCTTCTCCGGGACGATAAAAATCATATGGAAGATCCGACGAAGAATCAAGCACCAAATAATAGTCCGGATCAAGACCAGCTTCCGCAAACAATTGGGTGAGTTCCATTACTTTTTTCATTTCCGTACTGGATGATGGCAGGAATTCAACATACTGAAATAAATTCCGGTTCATGTATCTGGAGCACAAATCACTTAAAATACTGTCCTCTTCTTCTTCCCATAACTGAAAGTAGTACAGCATAACGCTATCGTCCAATTTCAGATAATCGTAAAGGGTAACGGACTGTGTAAATAAAGAATAAAAATGATGTGGTTCCTGCTTGAATTGATAATTTTTCTTATACAGATCTTTGGCTCGATGCAGAATTTTCGTCAATATAACTTCTGCACTTCGAGATACTGGATGGAAATATACCTGCCAGTACATTTGGTATCGGCTCATAATATAATCTTCTACCGCATGCATACCACTTTGTTTAAAAACCACCTGATCTTCGGTTGGCCGCATCACTCGCAGAATCCGCTCCATATCAAACTGGCCATAGCTTACCCCCGTAAAATAAGCATCCCGTAACAAGTAGTCCATCCGGTCTGCATCAAGCTGGCTCGAGATTAAGCTGACAACCAATTTATTGGCATGTGTTTTGGCAATCACCTCAGCCACTTCTTTCGGAAAGCTGACATCTACCTTTTTTAAAACAGCATTTACTTCGGTATCTCCTAAAATAATCTTCCTCGTGAATTCTTCATGATCTAAATCAAATACCTTTTCGAATGCATGCGAAAAAGGACCATGTCCAAGGTCATGAAGCAGAGCTGCACATAATGACAGGAGGCGATCTTTTGGATTCCACTCAGGTCGATTGGTAAATACCCCATCCACAATTCTTCTCACAATCTCATATACTCCAAGAGAGTGACTAAAGCGGCTATGTTCAGCCCCATGAAATGTTAAATAAGTTGTTCCAAGCTGTTTAATCCGTCTTAAACGCTGGAATTCCTTTGTATCAATTAAATCCCAAATGACCCGATCATTCACATGTACATAGCGATGCACCGGATCCTTAAATACTTTTTCTTCATTCATTTTTTCCAGAGAATATTCTATCATTCTATTCCCTCTTCCTATCGGTCATGGTTCTATTATAGCTTGTTTAATCTAAAATAACATAATCATCTCTTTCCACCAAAAGAAAGCGATGGAACCTTTCTTATGCGAACAGAGATTGGAAGGAATCCGAACAGCCATTTAGCAGCTTATCGATTCCTTTAATATGGATGTAGATTAGTAGAACAGGTGGGCTCAAGGAATAGGCAGAGCCTGATATATACTCTTTTAAGCGCGAATAATTTTAAAACGGTTTGGAATCTTGGGTAGGTGTATTTTTTTAAGGGGGAATTCTTTATTATCCTAAAAATTCAACGGGTCTCTTCTTAAAAATTTCCTAAGTTTCACCTAAAAAAGGTGGAGATAAACCCCACCTTGCTTTTAGATTGAAGTCTCTTTATTTGGTTGTAAATTGCCAAACCGGCGATCGTGTATGCCCGCCATAACTGTCGTTCACTTCCACATACCAGAAATAATTCCGATGATGTTTTAAATTCTTTAAGCGGACTTGTACTTTTTGCTGATTTCTTCCGTTTTTATCTTCACCCAATAAAGTATTGGAGTATACATTAACACCTATATAATCAGTCGCCACCTGTTTTTGAATAGGATTGAGCTCCAGTTCTTCAATTGTAAATTCATCGACCTCTGGCTCAAAGAAATTATAGTCATCCAAGTAAGGAGAATACGTTTTGACCGACAATTCCTTTGCCCCCGGATTAAAGCTAAGCATCCGCATATATCCTGCTCCGCCTTCCGGACCGCTCTGATAGTCAGCCAGTATTTCATAGACTTTGCGTGATTTCGATGGGTTATCCTTTAGCGGAATAGTCGCAACATGACGGCTTGCTCCTGAGATATGCCCGGCAAGGACAAGCTTGATATTTTCATACTTCCGTACTATTTCTTTATAAACCTGCCTCCCGTTGTAAGTCCGTTTCCCTTTATGATCAAGATAATTATGAATAGCAAGCACTACATTTCTCTCGGAGTATTGGTTTAATACTTTATCGACCCACTTCAGGGTTTCAGTTGTAGTTTCTTTGCCCCAGCCCAGGTAGAGAAAAAGAAAATCATGCCCGCCAAAGGAAGCCAAGTCATAGTGATTTGTATTATTTTTCATCCCCCCTCCATAATGAGAGGTTTGTTTAAATCTATGTTCACCAAAGTATTTCGCATAATTGCGATAATCTAAAACCAAGTTTCCAACATCATGGTTCCCAGAAACTACTCCATAGGGAACATGATGCTCATCTAAGATGCCCATACTCCTATCCGCCATATCCCATTGATCCAAGTCCCATCTCACATTGACAATATCGCCGGTATGAATCACATATTCTGCATTGCCTAGCTGATTTTGTATTCTAATCCAGTTTGTCATCACCGGGAAGATATGCGGAAAGGATTCTGAATAATATTGGGTATCTGACATCCATACCAAATTAAAGGGACGATTTACTTCTCCAATAATCTGATCCTGCACAAGTACCTGCAGCTTTTGATTTTTAACATACGTTTCTACATCCACTTTTGCCTTTAACGTAAAATCCTTTTTGCCGTACCCATACGCCAATGCTTCCCATTTTGACGTATGTACATTCCAGGCATAAAGAGTGACCTTTCTCCCCTGTAAAGAATGCCCGACCCATTTGACCTCCAGCTCTTTCATATCCGAGGGTGCTTCATCCACCAAAATTTCAAAGCGCTGATAAGGGAATCCCTTATTAGAATCGGTGACCCAATAGTTCTTATCTTCCTTTGAAACTTGCTTCTTTTGTTTAGATGAAACAACTGTTTCACGTGGAAAAGTTAGATTGGGAGGCGGTTCTTCATCAGCTATATTAGAGTAGGCTTTTATTTGGTCCTCACTTTTTGAAGTGAAGTCATAGCGGTTGCCCGAATAAAACTTAGCCACTAACTTATCATTGGTTGGATCCTTCACTTTCACACCTAGCTTTGGATGAAGCGATACTTTTTCGTCTAGATCACTTGGGGTTGCCTGACCGGTAATAATAGGCGCTTCATCCACGATATTAAAATGAATGGTCTCCTTTTTTCGATTTCCTGCCGCATCCACTGACATGAAGGTGACCTCATGTCTTCCCTTTTTTAGCCTTCCAGAGGAAGTGGTATACGGCAAATTAATCTCCCGTCCATCCAGATAGCCTTTAATGGAGGCAATCGACGTCACCTCATCTTCCGGATTCGCATCAATGGTAAATGTACCTTTATACGTTCTTCCGTTAAGCGGCGCTTTAACATGGAGTTTAGGAGCTGTATTATCAAACACCACTTCTGCTTGATGATTAGCGGTTCCGGTTGATTCAATCTGATGAATTCCATCCTGATAAGCTGTCGTATCAATCTCAGCCTCTTCAGCCGTAAACAGATCGGCCGGAATTATAAACTCAAAGGATTGGATGACTATCCCCTTATTGCCCACCTTCCATTCCTGATTTTCTTGTGAACGATCGCGATTTTCATCTCCATCCCCTGTTATCGAATGGACACTGATCGGCCGAATCATTGTCCCATCGCCCATTAATAACTTCACATTTTTAATAGAAAAGTGATCAATGTCTTTTGTACCCACCGTACTCCCGGGCATAAAGGGCTCCTTCTCATTACCTGTATGAATTGAAATGGCATTTTTACCTGGTTTGATTTCATCAATAGGGATGGAAACCTCATATGGAAGGTAAAATCCTTCTGTAGGTTTCAATTTGGAAATCAGGCGGTCACCGATGTAAACGGCGCTTTTCTTCCTTTCATCAATCCCCAATCCCTCAAACACAATGGCAGCTGGACGACTAATTGTCCGTTGCGTTTTTAATTTTTGTCCGTCAACCGTCAGCTTAACCTGTTCGTTTGCTGTTGCCTTTTGAACCTGGATCTTTTTTGTTCCTTTTAGGATTGTATTATTTTGGACAGAAAGCCCTGGTCGCAACGGTTTATACATATCGGGATTCCCAACTTTAATGGACTTTGTCCCTTGTTCCGGGTATCGGATTACATGCTGTCCATCTGATATTTCCAAATAATAATCAAAGGTGGGGACCGAGCCATAGACATCATACCTCGATATGGTCGATTGATAGGTAGTCGTCGTTTTCATAAGCATATTAGCCTGTGAAAATGTAGAATCCTGACCTCTTTTATAGAATATTTCGGCCCGCTTTATTAGATGTTCATCCTCAATTTGAACTTCAATCGATACATCAGAACGCTCTGGGATTTCATCCGGCATCATAATAGGCCGGACAATCGGCTTTACGGCATCCGTCTTTTGATTGGCTGTTAAAGGAATTTGTTCCTCGCTGATCTGACCCGGTGTGTTTTTTTCAATCTGCTTGTCCCGTTTTAATTTCTTAGACTCTTTTGCCTGCTTATAATGGTTGAGTCCATTTTCATATGATACATAAGATATGACAGCCCCTGTATCTGTTGCTAAAACAACCGTATTTTTGCCTTTATTATGTAAATCACCTTCCAAACGGATTAACTGGTGAGCTTCAATGTTTGTATGAAAGTGACGGTTAAAATCCTGAACATCTAAGTTGCCTTTATCAGCATCATTCTCTAACCAAATGATTTTCGTAGATTTAGGCTTTATAAAAGTTGATTCTTTAATATCCCATACTTGCATGGACTTGTTCATAGAGAGGTATCGCAAATTGTAATCATGTAAATCGATGGCTACATCTGTATTATTATAGATCTCGACGTATTCATATGTTTTGCCGTGAGGAGAAATCTCAGTGATTAGTAAATCAGGAACATTGTTCGATATAGCAATTCCTGTATCCGAATTAAGCCATATTGACGATAATATGATTAGAATCCATACACCTATTTTGTTCATTCTTACCCTCATTCCCATTCAAAGATTGATACCTTAGTATGGAATAAACAGCGGATAATTATGAAAAAAAGTCGCTCTTCTAAAAATACATTTTTAGAGGAACGACTTTTTTTAATTTATTTAATCTTAGCTTTTACTTTTTCTATTAATTCATCTTCTGTTGGCGCCGCGACTGGACGGTTATTTACAAATGCAAACGATTTTTTTCGTCCAGGTCCACAATAGGACTGACATCCAATCTCAATTTTTGCATCGGGATCCACCTTTTTTAATTTTGGTAGCAATGTCTTTAAGTTTGTAGCCTGACAGTCGTCACATACCCTAAATTCGTTCGACATGACCGCCTATCCTTTCTTGCCAAAATATTTGACTCTTCTTTATGTTGTTCGAGCCTGTTGGGACTAAAGCGTATTGTATCACTCCAGCTCCACTATTTGCAAGAATCCGCTGATTATCTATTAGTTAATGAAAAAATCTAGTAACCTGTATAAAACAGCTCCTTTATGTCCATGCTAGAACCATAATTTGCAAATTTATTTTAAATCTTATAGAAAAGGGAGTTGCAGATCATGAAAATTAGACAAGATGCATGGACGGAAGAAAATGATTTATTACTAGCAGAAACAGTTTTAAGACATGTACGGGAAGGCAGTACCCAATTGAATGCATTTGATGAAGTCGGAGATAAATTAAACCGTACCGCGGCTGCCTGTGGATTTAGATGGAATGCTGTTGTACGTCATTCCTATGAAAAAGCATTGCAGCTTGCGCGCAAACAAAGAAAGCAACGTCAGAGATTACTTGGTAAAGACCAAGGTGGCAAAAAGAAGATTCTATATCAGCCACCGGTTCCTTCTTTGCGAGATTTTGAAACGGTTACAACCGCAATGGAAGATGAATTGATGGAAATGGAGATCACGCCGGAAATCAATGATACAGAAGAATTCGAACAGACCAGCCTTTTCCCAGTGCTGGAAGAATACAAGACTCCTCCAGCTCTCACGATGGATGATATCATTGCATTCTTGCAAACTTATGATACAGACAGCCTAAAGATACAGGCTTTGCAATCCGAAAATGAAAGATTAAAGCTTGAAATCAGAGATCTTAAACATACAAACAAAGAGCTGCAACATAAGCTTGATAATGTTGAAGAAAATAAAGTTACCATCCAGGAAGACTACGAAACACTTATGAATATCATGAATCGCGCTCGTAAATTAGCTTTACTGGATGAAGATGACCGTCAAGCTACTAAATTTAAGATGGATCGCAATGGTAATCTGGAAAAAATAGCAGAATAACCATCTAAAAAGCCGGGCTCTCCCATGAGACCGGCTTTCTTGTCGGCTATACCAAATACGATTTAGGTCAGCCATCTTATATCTCTGTTTTAAAAAGAGATTATATTTCCGGCATCCCCCGCTGCTACACTATTTTTACTTGTGGCAGACAGGTCGTTTTAATTAGTCGATTTCCAATTTATCATTTCTTTCTTGCATTCTGTTTAAATAAGACTCAAATAGTGGCATTTCTTCTTCAGTCAGAGGCGTCATTTCAATCTGCTCAGAATGATCCTTCAGTGCTTTCATTAAACGTAACATCACATCATTAACAGTCAGCTCGACCCCAAGTAAACCAGATAATGAAGCCATGACTTCCGGATTTACGGTTGGATACACGAATTTTGTTTGTGTACCATTTAGTGCGATTTCATAAAAATCTCGTACTAAGCCAGCTCTTTGTCCTGCATCCCCGTTGACATCCAAATAGATTTGTACAGCTACCCCGTTACGAATTCTTCTCTGAGAGATTCCAGCAAATTTTTTACCATCAATGCTTAAATCATAGCTTCCCGGACAATAGGAGCCGACGATTTCACCCGCTTCAATGGTTTGATCAAAGTCCTGGAACATATACTGAATCAGTTCCAACATGGCATCATACCCGCGGTTAATCTCAATTTTCCGGTCCTTTTCCGGAAAAACAAGCGTAAGGTTCAAAATCCCTTCATCTAATACAACTGCCAATCCTCCAGAATTACGGACAATACAATCATACCCCTGATTATGCAAGAAATCGGCAGCTTGCTTTAGCATAGGTAGCCTGCCGTCTTGAATACCCATTACAACTGTTTTTTGATGAACCCAGGTGCGTGCTGTTACCGGTGAGTTCCCAGCTCCTACTGAAGCACATAAGGTGTCATCAATCGCAAATGATTGAATAGCACGGGTATGTAGTCCAGTTTGGCTGTGGTCTATGATTCTCCAACGATTCTGCTGTAATAAATTCATCGTCACTCTCTCCATTTATAAAAAAATAGGCGCCATAAGGCGCCTTAGGTCACTTATATTTTTATTTTACCAAAGCTTGAGAAGCTGTGATAAGAGCAAGGTTGTAAACATCTTCTGCGTTACATCCTCTGGATAGATCGTTTACTGGAGCGTTTAACCCTTGTAGGATTGGTCCAACTGCTTCAAAACCGCCAAGGCGTTGCGCAATTTTATAGCCAATATTGCCTGCTTCAAGACTAGGGAATACAAATACGTTTGCAGAGCCTTGAAGTGGAGAGTTAGGAGCTTTTGCTGCAGCAACAGATGGAACAATAGCAGCGTCGAATTGAATTTCTCCGTCTACGATTAATTGTGGATCCATCTCTGTTACAATCTTAACAGCATCTGCCACTTTAGTTGTTTCTTCAGATACTGCAGAACCAACTGTAGAGAAGCTAAGCATAGCCACACGCGGGTCAAGATCAAACATACGCGCTGTTCTAGCACTCTCTAATGCAATTTCAGCAAGATCCTGGCTGTCTGGAGCAATGTTGATTGCACAGTCTGCAAATACATATTTTTCATCACCTTTTACCATGATGAATACGCCTGATGTCTTCTTAACGCCAGCTTTTGTTTTAATGATTTGCAATGCAGGACGAACTGTATCTGCCGTAGAGTGCGCTGCACCGCTGACAAGACCGTCTGCTTTATTTAAATAAACAAGCATAGTTCCGAAATAGTTTTCATCAAGCAAGATTTTACGTGCTTGTTCTTCTGTCGCTTTACCTTTACGGCGTTCAACGAAAGCAGTCACAAGCTCGTCCATCATAATATATGTAGCAGGATCGTAAATTTCCATATTGTCTACAGAAATATTCATTTCCTTCGCTTTTGCAGTGATTTCATCAATATTTCCTACTAGGATTGGAACAATTGTCTTTTCGGCTGCCAATCTTCCAGCTGCTTCAAGAATTCTTTCATCCATACCTTCTGGGAATACAATTCGCAATTGATTGCCAGAAACTTTTTCTTTTAATGTGGTAAATAAATTACTCATTTTTTATGTCCTCCTCAAAATGTCCTCTTCATAGAATACACCTTTATGATGAATTATTTAATAGGTTTGCCTTATTTTTTAAAATTATAGCGGGATGTCATAATATCGACAAGTTTATTGAAGTCTTGATTCGAGAAAACCTTCCAATGATTATGATATAGTATAAATGGCATGAACGAAATGTTATGTGGGAGATGATCAATATGAGTGAAGCAGCTAAAACATTGGACGGTTGGTATTGTTTACACGACTTCCGAACAGTCGACTGGGCTACATGGAAAATGTTACCTGAAGACGAACGCGCCGCTGCCATCAATGAGTTCCTGGGATTAGTAGAAAAATGGAATAAAACTCAGGATGAAAACAAAGGCAGCCATGCTCTTTATACAATTGTCGGACAAAAAGCAGACTTCATGATGATGCTTTTACGTCCAACTATGGAAGATTTAAATGCACTTGAATTAGAGTTCAATAAAACTAAATTAGCAGAGTTCACAATTCCGGCACATTCTTATGTATCTGTTGTTGAGCTAAGTAATTATCTGCCTTCCGATTCAGATGAAGATCCATATCAGAATCCTCATGTCCGTTCCAGACTATACCCGACATTGCCGACATCTAAGCATGTTTGCTTCTATCCAATGGACAAGCGTCGCCAAGGTGATGATAACTGGTATATGCTGCCGATGGAGGATCGTAAAAAACTTATGTATTCTCACGGAATGATTGGCCGCCAATACGCTGGTAAAGTGAAACAAATTATTTCCGGCTCTGTTGGTTTTGATGATTATGAGTGGGGAGTTACTCTTTTCGCGGATGACGTTCTCCAATTTAAAAAATTGGTTTATGAAATGCGTTTTGATGAAGTGAGTGCCCGTTACGGCGAGTTTGGCTCCTTCTTCGTAGGAAATATCCTGACTCCAGATCAAGTTAGTGAATTTTTACATGTTTAAATAGAATAAAAGGGAAGTACCCATAAACTGTTAAACACGGTTTATGGGTACTTTTTTGCATTCATCTTAAAAAACTTTGGATAGAGCTGGTCCAACTTCATAAACCTTCCCCTCCCAAACAACAAACATAGATCCCCCAATAGCTACCCTTTTATCCATTATAAAGGTAAATCATGTAAACGGATGTAAAAAACAAAGCCTTTTCTCTTGCCCTATTATCAGACTTCGAATGAGAAATCCCTCATTTTTATCATAAGCCGGTCTCTCTTTGCATATTTTTCTGTAGTGAGCATATCTTTTACGTATCAAAACACATCCAGAAAGATCTATCGAAAAGAGGTGCTTTATGTATGGCAGTCATTAAGGCTACTGAAGAGGATATAAAGGTCCTTGCCCGGTTAATGAGAGCAGAAGCTGAGGGTGAGGGTGAGCAGGGGATGTTAATGGTCGGCAATGTAGGCGTAAACAGAGTGCGTGGTGAATGTCTGGATTTCGTGAATATCCGAACCATTCCTCAAATGGTTTTTCAAAACCCCGGTGGATTCGAGGCGACACAAAAAGGATACTTTTACCAACGCGCCAGAGAGAGTGATATCAGGCTGGCAAGACGAGTCGTTAACGGGGAACGTTTCCATCCGGCTACGAACGCCCTATGGTTCTTCAGACCAGAAGGAAGCTGCCCGGCTCAATGGTATGGACAATATAATACCGGGAGATACAAAGCACACTGCTTCTTTGCACCGACACAATCTGATTGTCCAACTGTTTTTTAGAATACTATTGTTAATAGAGGAGGAGTCATTTTATGAAACAACCGGGTTCACAGTCACAAGGCGGGGGGCAATATGGAGGAGGTTATCAAGTCCCTTTTAATCCATATATGGCAGGACAAACCGGCGCAGGACAACAACAGTTTCAACCACAGCAACAGTTTCAGCAACAGCAGCAACCACTTCCCTATCAAGTACAGCCCTTTGCAACGGGTGGTGGTGGGTCACCATTCCAAACGTCTCCTTCGCCAATTCCGGGTCAATTCGTAGAGCAATCTTATATAGAGAATATTTTGCGTTTGAATCGCGGTAAACTCGCTTCCGTTTATATGACATTTGAAGGAAGTAAAGATGGCAACACCAAACTATTCAAAGGAATTATTGAAGCTGCCGGCCGTGATCATGTCATCTTAAGTGATCCTCAAACTGGCATGCGCTACTTATTGCCTCTGATCTATCTTGATTACGTCACCTTTGATGAAGAAATAGAGTATTCTTATCCCTTCGGCGGTTCTTCTCGATAATAGAAAGAATAGATTCAGAACTTATAGCTAAATGATGATCAAATGAATCTATTTATTACATAGAAAAAACCGCTTATGACTCCCATGGGCGGTTTTTTCTATGACTATTAAATTATGCATACTTATAAACGGCCACAATTATTAGAACCCAGGAAGCAATGAAGGCTACGCCGCCAAATGGCGTGATAATACCAAGCTTTGAGATACTTGTGACACTAAGTACATATAAACTTCCGGAAAAAAGAATAATCCCAACTAACATCGTCCAGCCTGACCAATTTAATAATTGATGTGAAGATAATCGATCCCACAGCAATGCAATCGCCAGTAGTCCACCTGCGTGAAACATTTGATACTGAACGGCTGTTTTCCAGACCTCCAGAGATTTTTCAGAAATCTTCCCCTCCAGCCCATGAGCTCCGAATGCACCGCATGCCACGGACATTGCTGCATTTATGGCTGCTATAATAATAAATGTTTTCAACCTAGTCTCTCCCCTTTACGATTAAAAATCCAGAAGTGAATCTCCGTTTGCATCCTCCATTTTAACTGTTTTTTCCTGCGGCAGGGAAACAGTAGGATTCTGTTGTTGAATGGGAGTATACGACACGGTTTGATTCACAGCAGCTTGTCTTCCCACTTCTGTATGATCGTTCACAACCAAATCAATCAAGCTTTGAACGGCAATTAGATATCCATTTCTTTGCTCAGCAGGCGCCATTTTAGCCTTCTGAATTAGTTCACCCATCTTGTCCAATATCTTTTCTGATGTTATTTCCATAGGTTCACCCCGCTTACCATTATCCTGTTCATTTTAATTCTATCTTAACTTCGCCAAGGAATCTATCTATCGACAACTCACAGATTGGGAATTGTCCAATCGATTTCCTTAAGTCCTGATTGCCGAAGAAATTCATTTGTTTTAGAAAATGGCTTGCTTCCAAAGAAACCTCGTCGGGCAGATAGCGGGCTTGGATGAACAGAAGTAATGATATGATGCTTCTTCTGATCAATTAAATGAATTTTGGACTGTGCTGGTTTTCCCCATAAAAGAAAGACAACCGGATCTGACTTTTCGTTCAATGTTTCTATTATTTTATCAGTCAATTGCTCCCACCCTTTTCCCTTATGCGAATGGGCTTCTCCTTGTCTGACCGTTAATACAGTATTTAATAAGAGAACTCCCTGATCTGCCCAGTTTTTCAAATATCCATTATTGGGGATTGGGATTCCTAAATCATCATTCAATTCTTTGAAAATATTTCGCAGCGATGGAGGAAGAGCTACACCCGGCTGTACGGAGAAGCTCAATCCATGCGCCTGATTAGGTCCGTGATAGGGGTCCTGTCCGAGCAATACGACTTTCACTGATTTAAAATCTGTATAGTGCAGAGCATTATAAATTTCCTCAGCCTTAGGATAGACAATCTCGTTTTCATATTCTTTTTTTATAAAATCATGCAGAGCGACATAATAAGGTTTTTTAAATTCATCCTGTAAATAATCGTTCCAGTCATTCTTTAAAATTTGATGGCTCATGCAATCACTCCTTATCTTTTTTGCTAAATCTGACACACAAGCTTACATCTCTTTCCCTCTTTACCCTCCAAAGCTCATGTTTATAGATTTATTTATAGGTTATATAAACACTATAGCTACACTACCAAGACGAAATTCCAGCAGATATAGGATTTAGAGGAGGATGTATAATGTATCAAGTTTATGTAGTAGAAAATTCAGTTCAGGCTAAAGAGAAAATTGAACAACTTACATCTGAAGGTTTTACAAAAGATAATATTTATTTATTTTCCCATAGTAAAGATTTTTCAAAGGACTTAACTGATGCAACGGATACAAGCAGCATTGGTATTGGTGAACAAGGCTTTTTTGAAAGTGTAGGGAATCTGTTCAAAAAACGTGGTGACGAATTGCGCAGCAAGCTTCAATCACTTGGATTATCTGAATTGGAAGCTCAACAATATGAAAAAGATTTGGATGAACACAAAATTGTTGTCATTACTTCCGATCAGGCAAGCGATACTGATAATACAAAAATCATGTAAGTCAGAAAAAGCAAAAAAGAGCTTAAGGATGGCCCCCCCTTCTTTAAGCTCTTTTTGCAGTGGAGCTTTTTAAAAAAATTCGCCGGGCCATGTCCACCATGAACCCTATTTAATAGATCGCTAGGTATCTAATCCTGGCCTCTTTACCTCATTTTTATAGTCTGCTTCATTTTCTACTCGTCATCCTATCCACAATCTTTGCAGATTAAAACACTGGTTCTTTCCATTCGTTCATTTGCAGACTACTCCTATAAGTACGTTATAGCTCCAGCTTCACACCTATAGCTTTATCCATCTTACTTGAAATTTTAACAATCATTAATTCGTTAAGAAGCATTTTTTTCTTAATATCCTCTTATTATAAGTGTCTTCATTTTCCACTATTTTTTACTTATAGTATCATTACTATATGCAATCGTACCTGTATAAACGCATCCTGTTACCTAATGCATTCTATTCGCAGATAAATACCATATAATATGAATTTGGGAGCTCATTCTCGGTAAGAAGATGTCTATCATTAACTGCATCGCATTTGTACGATACGTATTGTTTTGATATGCATTTTAAAGTATAACTTAATTAAGCTTTATATTGAGGGAGGATAGGCTAATGAGTCTAAAAAAAGCATTGACTATTGCCGGATCTGATAGCAGCGGCGGAGCAGGTCTTCAAGCAGATTTAAAAACATTCCAGGAGTTGGGTGTTTATGGCATGACTGCTGTTACTTCAATCGTTGCCATGGATCCTAAAAATAGCTGGTCTCATAATGTATTTCCAATTGATGTTTCAACTGTCGAAGCCCAATTGGATACGATTCTTTCAACAAGAATTGATGCCATGAAAACGGGTATGTTGGGAACAGTTGATATTATTGAACTGGCTGCACGAAAAATCAAAGAATATGGCCTTGATAAAGTCGTTATCGACCCTGTAATGGTTTGTAAAGGGACAGACGAAGTGTTAATGCCTGAGAATACAGTGGCAATGAGAGAATTACTTCTACCGCTCGCAACGGTTGTGACACCAAACCTTTTCGAAGCGTGGCAGTTATCCGGGATTGGGCCTATTACTACTATTGATGAAATGAAACAAGCTGCAAAGATCATCCACGATCAAGGAGCAAAATATGTTCTTATCAAGGGTGGCACCAAGCTTGAAGGGCAAGATAAAGCGATTGACCTAATTTTTGATGGAAAAGACTATACCATCTTAGAATCCGATAAGTTCACGACTACCTATACTCACGGCGCAGGTTGTACCACTGCTGCAGCGATTACTGCTGAATTAGCTAAAGGTAAAACGGTTGAAGAAGCATTGGCAACTGCTAAAGAATTCATCTCTGTTGCGATTCAGCATGGCTGGAAACTAAATGAATTTGTCGGGCCTGTTATGCATGGTGCTTACCGTACATATAAATAAATAACTTTCATTTAATAGGCTGCCCGAAATATTTCGGGCAGCTTTTTTAATCTCCATTTTTAGCATTTTTTCAGTAACTTTAGTATCATAATTAATACATCACTATTTTCATAGGAATAGACTCTATTCCTTTTTTATATTGGGAGGTAATCTTAATGAAGCCAATTGACCTGCTTGATTCACAAAAAGCTCTGCAAACATACGCTGGTTTACCGGTTTATTTGCATTTAGAGACAACGAACGGTGCCTATGCAACCCATAATGATGAATCATTTTTCTCAGCAGGTGCTTTTATACGTAACGTTTCCATCTGTTTTGAAGAAGGAAAAATTATAGGTGATGGCCCCTATCGTGTTGGACTGAGGATGAAAGAAGGATGGGTATACGCTGAAGGGATTACCCATTACGAAATTGATGAATTCGGTCGCCTTTTAATGGCCGGACTCGATCAGAGCGGAAGGCTTGCTGTCGCTTTCGAAATCAGCACCGTCCCTTTCGATAAATAACGAGGAGTTGTGAAAAATGGATAAAGAGAAGCATGTGTTAGTCATATTCCCTCATCCGGATGATGAGGCATTTGGAGTTTCTGGAACAATCGCCTCTTATACGAGAGATGACATCCCTGTCACCTATGCATGCTTAACGCTTGGTGAAATGGGCCGAAACCTTGGAAATCCACCGTTTGCCACACGGGAGAGCCTTCCGAAAATTAGAAAAAAAGAATTAATGGATGCTGCACAGATAATGGGTATCCAGGATTTACGTATGATGGGGCTGCGCGATAAAACTGTTGAATTCGAAAATGAACAATGGCTGGCTGATCAAATGACTAAGCTTATTAATGAGCTTCAACCAACCCTTATCATTACTTTTTATCCGGGATTCAGTGTTCATCCGGACCACGAGGCTTGCGGAAGAGCTGTGGTACAAGCCGTTTCTGAAATCGATCCTGAAAAAAGACCAAAACTTCACTGTGTAGCCTTTTCCAACAACCATCAGGATGTACTTGGAGAGCCTGATATCATAAATAATATTCAGGACGTAATCGAAACCAAACTCAAAGCAATCGCTGCGCACCGTTCCCAAACTGAGGCGATGATGGCCGGTTGGACCGAGTTACTCGCCCAAGGAAATAAGGAACTAGAAAGCCAGCTTTTCTTCGAGAGGTTTTATCAATATAAATGGCCTGAAAAAATATAAGATTATCCTATTTAAAAAGCTGTCAGGTGCCTGACAGCTTTTTTGGTGCGAATTTATTATTTAATAAAAAAACCGCCTTCATGACAAAAGGCGGTTCAAAAAGGGGGGGATACTTTGGAAAACTTCATTGTAGTCCTATATTAGCCATATTACGGATTGTTTATACCACATATTGAAAAATTATTTTTTGACGATATATTTGTAAATAATATGTGCTACACCATGCTCCTCATTTGTTAAGGAGACATCCTTGCAAAGGGCTTTAATTTCATCGGATGCATTTCCCATCGCAACAGATAGCCCCGCTTTCTCAAACATAGATACATCGTTAAAGTTATCTCCAATGGCAATCGTTTCTTCAAGTGGAATTTGTAATTTTTTCAGTAAGTTTTCTAAAGCTATTCCCTTAGAGACACCTTTCTGGTTAATCTCAATATTCCCTTTACCAGATGAAGTAACGGTTAATCCTTCCATCTGTCCAAGAATCGTAACCGCATCTTTCAACTTATTCATATCCGTTGAAAAGACTAGTATTTTATATATTTCAATATCTTCTTCATTAATTAGCTTGAAATAGTCATCAGTTGCAAATACGAACCCTAATTTTATTCTGCCTTCAGCAAATTCGCGGACTTTTTCTTCTTCCTGGTCGGGATTGGCACTCAAAAAGATATCAACGAGTGAATCAATAGCCTTTTCAGGATTTTTGGAGAAGGTTCCCCTATTTGTATACATTTCAAAATAAAGATCCATTTCTTCCAATAGCTTAACTGTTTCTGATAAGCTATGATCTTCCATCGGGTTCGAGACTGTTATTTCACCTTTTTGATCAAATACAGCTGCTCCATTCAAGCTGATAATAGGGCAATTAAAGTTTATTTCATCAAGAGCAAATCTTGCTTCTTTATAAGACCGCCCTGTAGCGACGATTACCTGTCCCCCGCTGTCCCTGACAGCTTCCAGTGCTTTTCGAGTTTCATCACTCACCCTTTGATACTCATTCAATAATGTCCCATCCATATCTGTTACGATACACTTCAATTTCATTCTAATATCCCCCTATCTTTATAAAGCTGAGACGACTGGTTAGAAGCGACAAGCATAAGACGAATACTCGGAGGGAGGGTCCTTCTCCCGCAGAGTATTTGCTTATGACTCGAGCTCCTAGCTCCTCGAGGTCATAAGGATAGCCTCTGCGGGGGAAGAACGCCCCCTATGTGACTTTCCTTATGCTTGTCGGAGCTGGGCAGGCGCCTCAGCTTTTTTTGTTATTATTATGTATTACCCATTCAGTCATGGTTGTATCTATTAAATAAGGATTTGTTAGTACTAAATTAATAACCAACTCTTTAAATGGTCCTACGAACGATGATATTCTACCCTATCCATCTACACTTGCATAAAAGAAACTAAAATGGATAAACATACAATTAATTAATGAGCGTTACCACTTTTTTATTAAGTCAAAGAATATTAAACTAAGGGGGTGGCTTCACGGAAGCCCTTGCCAGCATTTATAATCATCTGGCTATGTATATACATATATTTTACCCATACATAACAAAGGTTTTCAAATTTAGCGATGAAAGTATTAGGTGACAACTATGACTAAACCAACTCAATCTCCTTTATCATTCTGGGGTGGACTGGGCTTTACTGCCCTATTGGCACTACTAGGATTTATTCTTGCTGAATTGCCATTTTTTGATTATATAGGCCCTTTAGCGTGTAGTATTTTACTCGCTATCCTCTATCGTAATCTTCGCAGCTATCCCACAAATTTGCGATCTGGTGTGCAATTTTCGGCAAAAATCCTGTTGCGGACTGCCATCATTTTATATGGTTTGAAATTAGATATGCAGATTATCTTCAATGAAGGGCTTGGTCTGTTGGGGAAAGCTCTGATTTGTATCGTATTTTCCGTAGCACTAATGGTATTGCTCGGAAAATGGCTGAAAATCGACCCTATGATCTCATTTTTACTAGGAGCGGGAACAGGGATTTGCGGTGCAGCTGCTATAGCAGCCGTATCGCCGATAATGGATTCAAAGGAAGAGGATACAGCGATGAGCGTCGGGATGATCGCCTTGATTGGTACTCTTTTTTCCGTCGTCTACACTATGCTCATTCCGGTTCTCCCCTTAACGCCATCTGAATACGGAATTTGGTCCGGGCTTAGCTTACATGAATTAGCTCATGTCGCATTGGCCGCCGAGCCTGCCGGTGAAGCTGCCGTCACAATGGCATTATTAGCTAAATTATGCCGTGTTTTCTTGCTGATTCCTTTCTGTTTTGTATTAGTATTCTGGATGAAACGTAAACAGGGCTCCGGCAATCAAGCAGCCATTCCATTCCCTTGGTTCTTACTGGGATTCTTGGCCCTAAGTATCTTTCGTACTTATCTTGCCGGCTCATGGTTTCCAGAATACTTATATGACTCCATTGCCTTGCTGACCACCTTTCTGCTTTCCATGGCTATGGCTGGACTCGGATTAACGATAGATTTAAAAGAGCTAAAAAGCCGCGCCAGTCTTCCCTTGCTTACGCTCTTCATCACATCGATCCTGCTATCCATTGTTACTTATTTCTGGGCTTAAAACCTGGGAGGCTTCTGCCTCCCTTTTTTTATTCCCTTCCTTGAAAGGTGAAGTTTTCAAATTCTTTTGTCGTACAAGCCCATGTACATGCATATGATGTTTTTAGCAATTAAAATGGAGGTTAACATTTAATGTATGGATTATTAGGATATGTCTATTTAGGAATTTCCTTATCAGCCCCTATTGGACCAATCAATGCAGCACAAATGGAACGCGGCCTAAGATATGGATTCTTGAATGCATGGGTATTCGGTCTTGGCGCCATTCTGGCTGACATCTGTTTTATGTTTGCTGTTTATACTGGCTTGTCTCAATATATGCAGGTTCCACTAATTCAAACCTTTCTCTGGTTATTTGGCGCATTTGTCCTAACCTATTCTGGCATTGAGAGCCTGCTGGCGGTTTACCACAAAAAAAACCAAAGCAATACTGGGAACAAAGAAATTTCACGTTCCTTTCGCTCTGGCTTTTTCATGTCGTTATGGAATCCTTTATCTATCTTGTTTTGGCTTGGCATCTATGGTTCAGTCCTCGCTAAAACAGTCACTCACATATCTAATCAACAAGTCATCATTAACAGTCTGGCTATCCTTGTCGGTATCTTTATTTGGGACCTTTCAATGGCAATGATGGCATCCATTTTTAGGCGCTATTTAACCAATAAGCTGTTGGCAGGAATATCAATCATATCCGGAATTTCCTTAGTAGGATTTGGGATTTATTTTGGAGTTATGGGTATTCAATCTCTTATCTAATCGCTAATTATGGATCCTTCGTTTTGTTATAGGTCTTTTTCGTTTTCGAATGATCGCCATAATAATGGTAAGCAGACCAACAAAAGAAACAAAAGCTAAACTTACGAAAAAGCCCATACGCGTGTCTTTTTCAATGACCGTCCCTACAATAGCCGTCGTAATAAAGAGAAGTCCTATATTACGTTTTATCTTATCTTTTATTTTCAGGTCAGCAAGCTTGGAATACGTTAACAGAATCAATATCCAATTGTACAGGATCAATAAGCTCGCTCCAGTAGTGAAATATTCATATACCTTATCAGGCATCACGCGTGATAAAACGATTGAGATAAGCAAGCCAGTCACTGTTACAGCAAAAGCAGGCAGAGGGATTGCAAATCTCCCTTTTTTGCCTAGTACTTTCGGTGCGTCTCGGTCCTCCGCTAATGTCGTCAGCATATTGCCAACGGAAAAAAGGGAAGCAGACATTGTTGAAAATCCAGCAATGATTAAGGCTCCATTAAAAATATGCGTAATAAACCTAAATGGATAATAGTTCAGAACTGTTAAGAATGGACTTTCATTTAAATTCACCTTATTCCATGGCAGCAGCATCACAACTAAGCCAAGTGATATAATGTAAATGACGGTTAACGCTAAAATCATAACTCTTCCTGCTTTTGGAGCATCCTCTTTCTTCTCCAATCGCATAGACATAATTCCAAGTACTTCAATGCCTCCAAAGGCAAAGAAAGCAAAAACGAGAGATGACCAAATCTTCTTCCAATCTGTCGGAAAAATCTCCTTGACTGTTGAAGGGAAATCTAACGAGCCTTTTCCATCAATCACTCCACACAAACCAAGAATCACAATAATGACAAACATCAAAATTGCAGACACTTTAACAATGGCACTGACATTCTCCATCGGTTCAAATAGCTTTGCACCAATAATAATCACAATCAGACCAAGTGCTCCGTAGATGGCCGCAAATATCCATAAAGGAAATTCAGGAAACCAAAACCTTGAAAACAAAGACAAAGCTGTTAATTGGCTTCCCATAATAAGCATTTCTGAAAACCAGTAAACCCAACCATTTAAGAATCCAAAGGAGCGTCCAAACGCTTTACGTGAATATGTACGAAAGGATCCTTTTTGGGGGTCTTTTTGCGTCATTTTTGCCAAAGCCTCATATACGATATAGGTCGTACATGCTGCGAGTAAAAACGAAATTAATATAGATGGACCAGCAAGCCTGATTCCTAATCCGGAACCAAGGAAAAAACCAGTTCCAATTGTACAGCCCACACCTATTAAGGAGAGCTGCCACCACTGCAGTTTCTTTTTTTCGGGATTTCCTTTAACTGCTGCTTTTTTCATATCCTATTCCGCCCTTTGATTACAGATTATATCCTCACTTAATCTGCTCCATCTTGGCGAAACTTATGCTTATTTACATACCAATAAAAAAGGGCACAATCCATAAAGGATTGTACCCAGTGGTTTCTAATTTAATTAGATACGCTCTACATTTGCAGCTTGTGGTCCGCGATTTCCATCTACGATTTCGAATTCAACTTCTTGACCTTCTTCAAGAGTTTTGAATCCTTCACCTTGAATTGCAGAGAAGTGTACGAATACATCGTCACCATCTTCACGTTCGATGAAACCAAAACCTTTTTCTGCATTAAACCATTTTACTTTTCCGACCATTTTTTTGGCCTCCTAACTTTTAGTGAAAATTTTTAAAAGTAGAAAACCAGAAAAACCTTTTCTGTCTAAGCATGTACTTAAAGACTGTAAAAATTTTTTTGATCTTCAAACCTTTTAGCTGTTCTTATCGTATCATATACCGCGTTAATTAACAAACAATTTAAACAAATTAAACTAATCCAAAATGTAATAAATATACCATAAAAGTGTAAAACTAAAATAAAATAATCTATATATTAACACAAAATGAAACTTTTGGAGTATTTGACAAGCAAAGTGACTGAAAATCAGATGCCTCTCCATTCTGCTTTTTCGATTCATTTGGATGCCACTCTTAAAAACATGTTGGTACTTATGCTTTGAAAACGTCCTTTAAAGCTCGACATTTTCTGGACGATGGAAAAAGCTGCAAACAATCAAACAAAGACAATAGAATAAAAATACATTCGAATATAGAAAAACAATCCTAGAAATAAAAGCTAAAATAACGGTCAAAACGAAATTGGTATTCTAAAACAAGCATGTCTACTAGGATGGCCAATGAGGGTGTCTATACATTTCCACCAACGAAACTGTGGTATATTAAACAGTACATAGTCAGTAAAGGAGTTTTCGAAGTATGGCAAAAAGTGTAGTCGTTGCTGAAAAACCTTCCGTTGCACGTGATATTGCAAATGTTTTGAAGTGTACAAAGAAAGGCAATGGATTTTTTGAAGGAAATAAATATATCGTCACTTGGGCCCTCGGACATTTAGTAACTTTAGCCGATCCTGAGGTTTATGATAATAAATATAAAGCATGGAATCTAGAAGATCTTCCTATGCTACCAGAACGCCTGAAATTAGTTGTTATGAAGCAAACTGGTAAGCAGTTTAATGCGGTAAAAACACAGTTAAGCCGCAGTGATGTGAATGAAATAATCGTGGCTACTGATGCAGGGAGAGAAGGAGAATTAGTTGCACGTTGGATTATAGACAAAGCAAAAGTTCATAAGCCAATCAAACGTCTATGGATTTCCTCTGTAACAGATAAAGCGATTAAAGATGGATTCAATAACTTAAAGCCTGGTAAAGATTATGAAAACTTATATGCTTCAGCTGTAGCACGCTCTGAAGCAGACTGGTATATCGGTTTGAATGCAACTCGTGCATTAACAACTAAATTTAATGCTCAATTAAATTGTGGTCGTGTACAGACACCAACAGTTGCCATGGTTGCAGCACGTGAAGATGAAATAAAAGGCTTCAAACCTCAAACCTATTATGGCATTGAAGCTCAGACAGATGGACTTAAATTGACTTGGCAAGATGCCAATGGGAATAGTCGTCATTTTAATAAAGAAAAAATAGATGCGATCGTTCAATCGCTTGGACGCAAAGATGCGACGGTTGTATCCATTGACCGTAAAGCTAAGAAGACCTTCGCACCTTCTCTTTATGATTTAACAGAACTGCAACGTGATGCGAATAAAATCTTTGGTTATTCGGCTAAAGAAACACTAAATATTATGCAAAAACTATACGAGCAGCATAAAGTTTTAACCTATCCTCGTACAGACTCACGTTATTTATCTTCAGACATCGTTAGTACGATTCCTGAGCGCTTAAAAGCAATTGGCGGCACAGAATACCGCAAGTTAGCCAACAAGATTGCGAGTAAACCAATCAAGGCGACAAAAGCTTTCGTCGATAACAGTAAGGTAAGTGACCACCATGCCATTATTCCAACGGAAGGCTATGTTAATTTCGCCGCCTTTACGGATAAGGAACGCAAAATTTATGATCTAGTCGTAAAACGATTCTTAGCCGTACTATACCCAGCCCATGAATTTGAGCAATTAACAGTACAAGCGAAAATTGGTACTGAATCCTTTATCGCACGCGGAAAAACAGTTATTCAGGCTGGTTGGAAAGAAGTATACGAAAATCATTTTGAGGATGACGATTCATCTGATGATGTAAAGGAACAATTATTACCGAAAATTCAAAAGGGCGATGTATTGAAAACACAGGTAATCGTTCAAACATCTGGGCAAACAAAGCCACCTTCCCGTTTTACGGAGGCAACTTTATTATCTGCCATGGAAAACCCTACAAAATATATGAAAACAAATGATAAGAAGCTTGCAGACACGCTCAAATCAACTGGCGGACTTGGTACAGTAGCCACTCGCGGTGATATTATTGATAAGTTATTCAATTCATTTCTGTTAGAAAAACGTGGTGGAAAAGAAATCTATATTACTTCTAAAGGTCGCCAATTACTGGATTTAGTACCTGAAGAATTAAAATCCCCATTGACTACTGCTGATTGGGAACAAAAACTTGAGCTAATCGCTAAAGGAAAATTGAAAAAAGATGTGTTCATCAATGAGATGAAGAAGCATACAAAAGAAATTGTCGCAGAAATCAAAGCCAGCGACAAAAAATACAAACACGACAATATCTCCACAAAGTCTTGCCCTGATTGCGGAAAGCCAATGCTAGAGGTAAACGGCAAGAAAGGGAAAATGCTTGTCTGTCAAGATCGGGAATGCGGTCATAGAAAGAACGTATCGCGTGTCACTAACGCACGGTGTCCACAATGTAAAAAGAAAATGGAACTCCGCGGCGAAGGTGAAGGACAGCTATTCACTTGTAAATGTGGATATCGCGAAAAATTATCTGCCTTTGAAGCGAGACGTAAAAAAGAATCTGGCGGAAAAGTGGATAAACGAACTGTACAAAAGTACTTGAAACAACAAGAAAAAGAAGCTGAACCAATTAATAATCCTTTTGCAGATTTATTAAAAGGAATCAAACTAGATTAAAAAAAAATATAGGGAATTAGCCAGATACTTCGCTAATTCCCTATTTTTTATTTCTTTGTTTTGAATCCGGAAATACTGCTTCGGAACTAGCCCAATCACCTGAGCTACACCAGAATCTATTCCAATCAATAGATTCATCAGGAATCTCTGCTTGCTCCCCTTTTGTTGTAAATATCAGTAACCCGTATCAAAAAAGCGCCCCAAACCGGGACGCCCTTTCCTTAGCTTATTTTTGATATTCCCTTATTAATTCGTCCATTGATAAAAGATTGGTATGACTGTATAGGAGGTCTGCTTTAGACAGCTGATCTTTAGAGCCTACGCCAACAGCATACATACCCGCACTCTTAATGGCTTCAACACCAGCCTCAGCATCCTCAATCCCAATGCATTCATCTGCTGGAACTCCTAGCTTTTCAGCAGCTTTTAGGAAGATTTCCGGATCTGGTTTTCCTTTTTTAATCGTATGCGCATCCACCATATAATCAAATTGGTCGCTCAGCTGCAAAGAGTTCATCACAGCCAGTGCATTTTTACTGACAGAAGCAAGGCCCAACTTATAGCCAGCATCTTTAATGTCCATTACTAGCTGCTTAATGCCAGGTAAGATATCATTCGGCGTAATTTGCTGAATCAGCTCCACATAATGCTCATTTTTCTGTGCAGCCAGCTTTTCCTTTTCTTCCATTGAATAGGAAAATTGTTTATTCCCAATTTCCAGGATGATTTCTAGAGATTCCATGCGGGAGATCCCTTTTAATCTTTCATTATCCGCTCTGGTGAACTCAATCCCCAACTCACCCGCAAGCTGTTTCCAGGCAAGATAATGATATTCTGCTGTATCTGTAATAACACCATCCAAATCAAAGATGAACGCTTTTAATTCCTTACTCACGCGATTGTCTCCTCCCTCTCTAGCGGTACTTTCACTACACCATCAACAGGTAATTCGAGCTCATGGCCGTATACGTTAAGTTTCATACCCGGTCCAGTTTGAGAAATGCTTACTTCATCCTTATTCACTTCAATGGTTAAATGGTGTTCTCTATAATTAATGTTAAAAGTATATCGGTCCCAAGCCGCCGGGATAAATGGCGCAAAGGAAAGTTCTTCATTAAATGTTTTCATACCCGCAAATCCCTGTACAATCCCTAACCAGGAACCAGTCATACTTGTGATATGCAAGCCATCCTCCGTGTCATTGTTATAGTTATCTAAGTCAAGCCGAGCTGTCCTTGTATACATTTCATACGCTTTCTCTTCCATTCCAAGCTCAGCAGCAAGGATGGCATGAATACATGGAGATAGGGAGGATTCATGAACCGTCATAGGCTCATAGAATTCAAAGTTTCGGCGTTTTTCTTCACGTGTATATTTATTATTAAGGAAATAAATACCCTGCAGGACATCCGCTTGCTTGATAAAACAGCTGCGCAAAATTTTATCCCATGACCATTTTTGATTTAACGGACGGTCTTCAGGCTTTAACCCAGAAACTGGCATCAAATCTTTATCCATAAATGTATCATGCTGAACAAACACCTTATTTTCCTCATCATATGGATAATACATTTTTTCTTTGATATCCTGCCAGTTATTCAGTTCTTCTTCCGTAATGAACAAATCTGAAAATCTAGCTTCGTGCCCATTTTCTTTCAAATAAGTAATGACTTCAAGCGTGTAACCTAACGTCCATGCCGCCATTGTATTTGTGTACCAGTTATTATTGACGTTATTTTCATATTCATTAGGGCCTGTTACTCCATGAATCATATATTGATCCTTCTTTTTATGGTAATGAACACGATCAGCCCAGAAGCGTGAAATACCGACCAGCACATCTATGCCATATTCGTTCAAATAACTCTTATCTCCGGTATAATTCACATAATTATAGATCGCATAGGCAATTGCCGAATTACGATGAATTTCTTCAAACGTAATTTCCCACTCATTGTGGCACTCTACTCCCGTGAAAGTCACCATTGGAAATAATGCCCCTTTTAGACCCTGTCTTTCAGCGTTAAGATAAGCTCCCTCTAATTGAGCATGCCGGTAGATTAAGAGATTACGAGCCACATCCGACTGAGCTGTTGCCAAATATAATGGAATGGCATAGGCCTCGGTATCCCAATACGTTGCACCGCCATATTTCTCTCCTGTGAATCCTTTAGGTCCGATATTTAAACGAGCATCTTCTCCATAATAGGTTGAAAACAATTGGAATAAGTTAAAACGAATTCCCTGTTGTGCTTCCATATCTCCATCAATTTGAACATCGGCCAAGTCCCAGCGCTCTGCCCACTGTTCACAATGCGCCTGCAAACAAGCCTCATAGCCTTGCTGCATAGCTGTATGGACAATTTCCAAGCCCTTTTCACTGAGAAATTCCGCATCATGGTCACGATCTGTTGTAATGGCTACATATTTGGTTAAGGTAACTGTTTTGCCCTCTTCCGCTGAAACCTCAATCTTATTATCTATATATTCTTCATGTTCGAATGGACTAATCGTAGCTGTGTTGCCATCTACTTCAAGGGCCATCGTTGCAGAAACAGTAAATCTATCCGTTCCGAAAGGGTTTTCATTTGTTTGCATAACCAAATGACCTGTGAGCTCAGATGAGCTGGAAGATATATAGTTCCAGAAGTCTTCTTCGTAATTGGAATCTTCATTACGGACTTCTCCGTCTAAATAAGGAATAAATGTAATCGCACTATCATGGTTAATCGGTTTAACCGCATACTTAATTACGGCTAATTGCTTCTCAGCGATTGATAGATAGCGGACTACTTCCACAGCTGTTTCTTTTCCTGCGTGTGAAATGGTAAAGCATCTTGTCAGAACACCCTTTTTCATATCCAGCTCACGGCGGTAGTTCATAATTTCTGACTTATTAAGATCAATTTCCTCTTCACCTATAAAAACACGGATTCCAATAAAATTGATTGTGTTGATGACTTTACCGAAATAATCAGGGTACCCATTTTTCCACCAGCCAACCCTGGTTTTATCTGGATACCATACACCTGCTACATATGTTCCTTTATGGGTATCACCTGTATAGGTTTCTTCAAAATTACCTCTTAGCCCCATATGTCCATTGCCAAGGCTCATCATACTTTCAGCTAGTCTAAAATCTTCTTTATGTATCTCTTCTTCAATGATTTTCCACGGATTTATTGAAAACAGCCTTTTCATGTAGTGCCCCTTTCTATCTTCACTCGATCATTTATGTTTACTAGTCATATATAGGCTTCCCAAGTCGTGCAACCGGTTGCACTAGTACCTTCTCAATTATAACGCATTCATTAATTTATGTAAGTATTATTTGAAAAATTCTTATATTAGCCTAAATTATATTAAAAAGTGAATCTTGAGTTTATAAAGGTAGATGAAAAATGTCTTTATAAAAAGCGGAGTTTTAAATTTGCAAGAGAAGGAAAACACAAAAATACCTCTAAAGATATGAGTAACCTTTAGAGGTAGAACAATCTTGTTAATCATTTGAATCAATATCAGGACTATTTTCATGTGGCGGTTTGCCAGGATGCCCGTTCCCAAAATGGTGAGGCGGGATGTAGCCATTTTCCTGGATCTTTTCAAATCGTTTATTCATATGATTTGTTAACATATCAGCAGCTTCCTGGGACATCACACCGTATTCTACATACTTTGCAATAATAGCCTTTTCCTTCTCATGCACTTCTTTATGCATCGCAGCCAGCTCTGATTTTTGTTGCTCGGTTAATGCTGGCCTTGTTTGTTTATCACTGTTTTCTGCCGCTTTTACGACCGTATTCGTTAATCCAATGGATGTCATGCTTAGCATAAACGCCATGATCAAAAGCAGAGACCATTTTTTCATTATTTCCACTCCTTCACTAGATTCTGCACCTAGTTTTTACCGCTTTTCATTATTTATGCATGACTCTTTCCCTATATAAGAAAAAAAGGCTGTACCCGTTCAGGCCAGCCCTTCCTTACTTATTTTCTATTACCTGGATTTGATTTTTTCTTTGTGAATTTTGGCTTTTGATCATAAACAGGCCGAGTATCCACAATTTTCCCTTTAAACAGTTCTTTTTTATGAACGGATATGTTCAATTCGCGCGCATATTTCTTTAATTCACGTTCCTCACGCGCAGTTACAATCGAAATGACTGTTCCACTTGCTCCCTGGCGGCCAGTCCTTCCTGATCGGTGTATATATTGTGCAATCGTTTCAGGAAAATCAACATGGATGACAGTAGGTAATCCTTCTATATCCAAACCCCTCGCTGCCACATCTGTAGCTAGCAATATGGTTGACTCTTTCCGACGAAATTCACGTATCGCTGCTTCTCTGTCCATTTTCTTAGAATCACCATGAATGACACCTAAATCTACTCCCTTAAATCGAAGCTTCGATGCCATAACATCCAGATTTCCAATATCTTTACCAAAGACAAGAGCTCGCATATCAGCCATTTTTGCCAGTTTCTCAAGGATGAAAATTTTATCACGCGCCTCGGTGACAAAATATATGTGATCCACTTTCGATTGTACTGTATCTTCCTTTTTAACTCTCACCTTAACAGGATCATTCATCCATTGGTCTGCTTCTTCCTCTAATCCAGCCGGCAGCGTAGCAGAAAAAAGAACGACCTGACGATCTCTCATTGTACTCTTAATGATTGTCCCAACTGTAGGCAAATGTTCCGGAATCATGAGCTGATCCCCTTCATCCAGTACAATTGTTTTCACTTCATGCATTTTTAGCTTTTTTTGCTTAATTAATTCTTCAAGTCTGCCTGGTGTTCCGATGACAATATGAGGATGTTTTTTTAGCTTCTCCAGTTGACGCTTTGGATTTGCTCCGCCAATAAACGATGCAGCCGTGATTCCTGT
Organism: Pradoshia sp. TA40_28; assembly: GCF_059694525.1. NCBI lineage: Bacteria > Bacillati > Bacillota > Bacilli > Caryophanales > Bacillaceae > Pradoshia > Pradoshia sp. TA40_28. Next base: position 105,635 of record NZ_JCATZO010000001.1, on the reverse strand, counting down.
TTCTTTTGCCCATGCTTGTACCACTTCAAAAATCTGCATAACAAGCTCTCTTGATGGAGCTAGAATAACAGCTTGTACTTTTTGTTCATCCGCTTTTATTTTATTTAGGATGGGCAGGACATAAGCAAGCGTCTTCCCGGTTCCTGTCGGAGATTCTGCCAGTAGGTCACGCCCTTCATAGATCGGGACAAATGTCTCTTTCTGAACCGTCGTTGCTTCTTTAAATCCGGATAATTCCCATTGTTTTTTTAATCCATCTATTAACTCATTGACCATAAAATCATTTGTACTCATTATATTCTCCTGTCTATACGCTTACTTGTATGGTTCTTATTATACATATGCCAAACGATGATTATCAATAAAGGAGAGGTTCCGGCTTATTCCAAAGAACTCTCTCTCCTTCCTAAAACAACTGGTATTTAAGATTTTAAACCTTAACCATTTGAAGGATTAAGATTGTTTTTTCTAACGGAAGGTCCACTGTATTTAAGATTAATTGGTCTTTTACTACCTCATAATTTTTAGCTGGCTGCAGGACTCCATTAATAAATAGATTCATATAGGATACATCCTCAGGCGAAGGGATTCTGCCACTCCGATACTCGTTCACCTGGTCACAGTAGGAGAACACACGCTGATTTTCTTTAGCATTCATATAAAATTCATAAAGCTCCACATTCCCCGGAAGTTTATACCTGTACGTTTCTGTCTTCACCGTAGGACAAATAAGTAATGGCTTTGGCAACGATGAGGTATAACTATAACGATCGATATCCGTTTTTTTCATTACCTTCCCATTCCTCATAATCTCTTCACACTCCTAAGTGGTCGCAAGTCCCCTATTTCACTAAGGATATTATCAGCAAACCTTTTTACATCTTTTTCATATATATACAGTGGTAAATAATTTAGTGAATAAAGATATTTCAAATGACCTCTAGAAGGGAGCGATTATCTTGCCTTTAGCAATTATGAAACTGGCTATTGATGCTGTAACCACTACAACAGTAACTCCTGTAAATACAAAGTTTTTTTCTGTCACTACAGGTGATGTTGCCGCAGGAGCTACACTAACAATTGATACCGCTCAATTTTTTGATGATTCCGGAAACACAACACCAGCCTTACCAGTACTAAATCCCGGTGACTCCACTACTAAATTATATATAAATGGTGTTCTGCAAATGGACGGGATTTATGTCTATACACCAGGCGCTAAAGGTGTAGGCAGTTTAGTGATTACCATTCCTCAGGCGGGCTCTATTTTAGAAGGAAGCCCGATTGTGCTGGAAATTGCCAACTATACACCTACTGCCAATACAGATATAGCCACATAAATAGCAGAAAAATGTAATATATTACCACCTTATAGCCTGAGCGACCTGCTCCAGGCTATATTTTTTAAGCAATATGATGTATTAGTAGAAGAAAATACAGTTATACTACATATAAACAATAAAATTACTATATTAAAAGAACGCACAAAAAGTGAAAATGTAATTATTTTTAGGCTTCTTGCGACATGGGAATATTTCCATTAGAATGAAACTACTAGTTTATGCGAAAGAGGTTGAAGATGGTGGAGCACAATACGTCAAATTTTATTCGTAACATCGTTATCGATGATATAAATTCAGAGAAAACAGATCAAATTATTACGCGTTTCCCCCCTGAACCAAATGGTTACTTGCATATTGGACATGCAAAATCTATAGTTCTAAACTTTGAACTTGCTGATGAATTTAAAGGAAAAACAAATCTTCGTTTTGACGATACAAACCCGTTGAAAGAAGATACGGAGTATGTAGAGTCTATCAAAGAAGATGTCAAATGGCTCGGATTTGACTGGGACAACCTCTTCTTTGCCTCTGACTACTTTGAGGAAATGTATAATCGTGCAATCTTGTTAATTGAAAAAGGATTAGCTTATGTTGACGATTTAACAGCAGATGAAATACGTGAATATCGCGGTTCTTTAACTGAGCCAGGCAAAGAAAGCCCTTATCGTAACCGTTCTGTTGAAGAGAATTTAGATCTATTCAAACGTATGCGTAATGGTGAATTCGGTAATGGTGAAAAGGTTCTGCGTGCCAAAATTGATATGAGCTCGCCAAACATCAATTTACGTGACCCGGTTATCTATCGAATTGCACATGTTACTCATCATAACACAGGTGATAAATGGTGTATCTATCCGATGTATGCATTTGCTCACCCAATCGAGGATGCAATTGAAGGCGTCACTCACTCCATTTGTACGTTGGAGTTTGAAGATCAGCGCCCGCTTTACGATTGGGTTATTAAAGAATGTGAAATGAAAAGCACACCAAGGCAGTATGAGTTTGGCCGTTTGAATTTAACAAATACCGTTATGAGCAAGCGTAAATTGAAGCAATTGGTTGAAGAAGGCTATGTAGATGGCTGGGACGACCCAAGGATGCCGACTATTTCCGGCCTACGTAGAAGAGGATACACTCCCGAATCTATCCGCAATTTCTGCCGTGAAATTGGTGTAGCCAAAACAAGCGGTATTGTAGATGAGAAAATGCTTGAACACTTCGTAAGAGAAGATTTAAAACTAAAGGCACCAAGAACAATGGGAATTTTAAAACCATTAAAAGTTGTCATTACCAACTATCCAGAAGGACAAGTTGAAATGCTGGATGCTGAAATCAACCCGGAGAATCCTGAGATGGGCACGCGTAAAATTCCATTCTCAAGAGAAATCTATATTGAACAAGAGGACTTCATGGAAAATCCTCCAAAGAAATATTTCCGTCTCTTCCCTGGAAATGAGGTACGCCTGAAGCATGCTTATTTCATTAAATGTGAAGAAGTCATCAAAGATGAGGAAGGCAATGTAATTGAATTACGCTGTACCTACGATCCAGAAACGAAGAGTGGAACAGGTTTCACTGGCCGTAAAGTGAAAGGTACGATTCACTGGGTTGAAGCGACGCAAGCTGTTCCAGCTGAATTCCGTTTGTATGAACCGCTCATTCTTGATGAAGAAGTGGAAGAAGACGGCAGTTTCCTTGATCATGTGAATCCGAATTCCTTAATCATTGAAAACGGATTTGTTGAACCTAATATGAAAAATGTTCAACCAAATGAGAAATTCCAATTCTTCCGCCATGGGTACTTTAATGTCGACAAGAAAGATACAACAGCTGATCATTTAGTTTTCAATTTAATCGTATCCTTGAAAAGTTCATTTAAATTATAAAACATCTAAAACATGCAAAAGGACCGTTGTCATCAACGGTCCTTTTGTATGCTTCATAATACCAAAATTTTATGTCTGTTACTCATAAGTAAATTCTTTTAAATACTCCCTAGGCGACAGCCCGAACTCCTTTTTAAAGGCCCTGACAAAGGTTGAGTAGTCATTAAAGCCAGCTTTTTGGGATATATGTGTCATCGATTCACCATTCGATAGCATGGATTTTGCATGATATAACCTTTTCTGCAATATATACTGATGAAGCGTGTATCCTGTATAGGATTTAAACTTTCTCATTAAGTGATACTTACTTAAAAAGCATTTTGAAGCCAATACTGGTATGGATAAATCCTCATTTAAATGCTGATTTATATAGGTTAAGACTTCCGTTATATTCTTATCATAAAGAATATCCTGCGAATGGCTTGTCGCTTCATCAAGGACAAAAAGGCGATTAAGGATGATCAATAGTTGTAATAACAGGGATGATTTTAAAATGTCATGCCCAAATGCCGGCTCTTGTTCAGCCTCTATTAAGTCTTGCACAATATTTTTAATCTTTGTCAGCGGATCATTCGAAATTCGCATTAGATTAATCTCACGGCGGGCAGCCAATTCAAAACACATTAATAAATTGGTATGGTCCCAGCTATGCTTGGTAACCATAGCTGGGTCAAACCAAATAATAAAACGCTCATATTCTTCCGTTGGATCTATTATGGGCTTATGAATTTGTCCATGACCAATGATGAGCAAATCCCAGGGCTTTAGTTTATAGGCCTTCCCTTCTATCATGTATGTGACATTTCCTTTAATAAAGATAATGATTTTATTAAAATCATGATAATGGTATTCAAACTCATTCACAATTTGGTCCTTAATATGAAATACTTTTATTTCCTGATTTAGGACTCCTCTTCTCTCTGATTGCTGTCTATCGAATTTAAGCATTACATTCCTCCTGCTTAAGAGCACTTTTTACCATCTTTTAAGCAATATTTTCATAGAACGTGGTAAAATAGTCAAGTATGCTTATAGTAGTAATTATCGAGAGGCAGTGAAAAGAATGAAACAAATTTTTTTAAATTATAAAGGTTCCATCATACTACTGCTGGCTATCACGATTGGCGGGTTAGCCGGATATTTTATCGGTCCCGATATAGCAGTTATTAAACCATTCGGGGATTTATTTCTGAACTTATTATTCATGATTATAGTTCCGTTAGTGTTTTTCAGTATCACTTCCGCTATTGCAAATATGAGTGAAATGAAGCGTCTCGGAAAAATCATGGGCAGTATTGTTATTGTGTTTTTCACAACAGCCCTTATCGCTGCTGTACTAGGCTTCCTTGGTACAACTGTTATAAACCCAATTGGAGATACAGATGTATCATCCATAAAGGAATTAATGTCAACCGCTGAAGTTCCAGAAACGGAAGAAATCTCTTTACTGGGCCAATTAGTTAATACCTTTACGGTTAGTGATTTTTCACAACTATTATCTAAGTCCAATATTTTGCAGTTAATTGTATTTTCGGTTTTAGTTGGATTGGCTACAGCCATGGCTGGGGAAAAAGGCCGTCCGGTTGCACAGCTAATGACTTCGGGAACTGAAGTATTAATGAAGGTTGTCAAAATTGTGATGTACTACGCACCAATCGGATTAGGCTGTTATTTTGCCACCATTATTGGTGAGCTTGGACCACAAATTTTGGAAGGTTATGCCCGTTCATTTGTTCTCTATATGATTTTAAGTATTATTTATTTCTTTGGTTTCTTTACCTTATATGCTTATATAGCAGCCGGCAAGAATGGGATTAATATATTTTGGAAGAATGCCCTTCCTCCTTCTATTACAGCCATTGCGACATGTTCAAGTGCTGCCTGTATTCCAATCAATTTAGAAGCTACGAAAAAGATTGGCGTTCCGGACGATATCGCTGAAACGGTTATCCCCCTTGGTGCTAATACACATAAGGATGGGTCTGTATTTGGCGGAGTCCTGAAGATCGTCTTTTTATTCAGCCTCTTCGGTAAAGACATGACAAGTGTATCAAGCATTTTAAGTATTCTTGCTGTCTCCTTCCTTGTAGGTGCCGTAATGGGCGCTATTCCAGGTGGAGGTATGATTGGAGAAATGCTGATTCTTTCCGTATTTGGTTTCTCACCTGAGGTTCTTCCAATTATTGCTGTGATCAGTACGATTATTGATATTCCTGCAACATTGTTGAATTCAACTGGAAACACAGTATGTGCGATGCTGGTAGCTCGTCTGGTTGAGGGTAAAAACTGGTTGCAAAACTCGCTTAGTAAAACAGCTAAAGCATAAATAGCTACTTCGAATGTAGCAAAACATCAATTGTACCTTTTAAAGCCCCTTTAACTTATAAGAGTTAAGGGGCTTTTCTTTCTTTAGTATCTCCCAAAATCGCTTATAGATAGCTGAACTACAGCGGATTCAGCCGAAATAGAGAAAAATTCAGCCAAATTGGAGAAGAATCCAGCCAAAGTAGCATGGAAAGGAGCCGATAGGAGGAGAACAAAGATCTATATTTTACCTGTTGCAGTACTATTTTTGTGCATAAATCACGCGGTACCCCATTGCTTCACGGTATTGAAGCAATAACCTTTCATTCTCTTCCAATAAATCATATAAAGCATCAGGAACTTCCTCTGATGGCTGAAATTCTGTCAGGGGCTCCTGGTCCTCATAAAAGGAGGGTAATGCTCTAATTTCTACATCTACAAACCCAGCCTTTTTCATGGCTTCTTTCCATTTATCCTCTTTCCACATCTGCCGAAATTCATAAAACAGCTCAATCTGTTTTTGTTCTGTTTCAGTAAGAGTCTTTTGCATAGTTAGTTCAATGGCATATAATACACCACCAGGCTTTAATACCCTTTTAATTTCATTCAGAACTGGCTCGATGTCAACAAAGGATAGCACGGATTCAGCTAGACAATAATCAACTGATTGATCCTCTAACGGAATGGCATCCAGTGAGGCTTCTATAACCTGCACAGGTAAGCCTAATTGTATGAATCGATTCTTTGCCTTCTCTATCATGACTGGGTGGGCATCGAGCGCAATCATGTTCGCATGATAGGTATTATACAAATAGGCACTGGTTTGTCCCGTGCCGCATCCTGCATCCAAAATGACAGTATCTTGCTGAATAGACTCCTTTTTCAGCATCATTTCTGTTGCTTTTAACCCACCCGGATGCGCCCCTCCTATTCCAAGTTTAGATAGCAAATCCATATACGTAAATTTGGCCATTTTACACCTCTGTCATTGTTTTCCACATTTTATGGTCCCTTCTTTATTTTGGTTCATATCTCCAATATCGAATTTTTTATCGTCCCTTTAGGTAAACAAACAGTCAAGTTGTCCATCTATCAATACAATACAGAGAAAACATTATTTGAAAGGGGCATCAGGTGGATGAATTACTACAACCTTTGCAATAAACATATTGGACGAAATGTGCGTATTACTGACCGTCATAATCGTGTTCATAGAGGCACTATCACAAGAGTCACTAGAACCCATGTATGGATTAAGCCTCATGGCGGACAGCATGGCTATGGCTATTGGGGCGGTGGCTGGGGCTGGGGCGGTGGCTGGGGCTACCCGGTAGGACTTGGCCTTATTACCGGCTTTGCCTTAGGAGCTTTGTTTTTCTAAACAGATATGGCCTCGTATCTCCATTGGGATACGAGGCTATTTTTATCATTTGCTTAATTGGATAAACACTACTTTTAAATAATTACCCTCTGGATACTCTTCAATCGTTCTAAAATCATCCGGCAATGAAAATTCTTCAACAATTTTATATTTCTGGTTCATTTCCTTACATGCCGTATCGATAAAGGATTTGAATTTATCCATTCCAAACAGACTACAGTTGGTTGAGGCAACAATCATTCCGCCTTTTTCTGTTATCTCAATCGATTCCTTCAGCAAATTTGTGTAATCCTTTGCCGCACTGAAAGTAAATTTCTTAGACTTAGCAAAGCTTGGCGGATCGAGAATGACCATATCAAACTTTAACTCTTTTCTTCTTGCATATTTAAAATACTTAAAGACATCCTCTACGATAATATCCTGCGCTTCATAGTCAATTCCATTCACACTGAACTGTTCAATCGTTTTTGCTCGGCTTCTATTGGCAAGGTCCACACTGGTTGTCTTTTTAGCTCCGCCAAGTGCAGCAAACACGGAGAAAGCTCCAGTATAGGAAAACATATTTACAACTGTCTTTCCCTTTGCATAACGGTCCCGAATCGTTTTACGGACATCACGCTGATCTAAGAAAACACCTACCATAGCTCCGTCATTTAGATTAACAGCAAAGTTTACACCATTTTCTTTAACGATAATAGGAAACTCACCTTTTTGACCTTCAACAAAATCATCATCTTCTATATATTTTCCTTTTGTATCAAAACGCTTTTTTTCATAAATCCCTTTAAAATCTGTTAACCTGCGCAGAGACTCTAAAATATACTCTTTAAATGTGTAAATACCCTGGCTATACCATTGAATGACATAATATCCATCATAATAATCAATGATGACTCCACCGATTCCGTCACCCTCACTATTGAACACACGGAAAGCTGTTGTATCTTCATTGCTGTAATAGTGCGCTCGGTTATCAAGTGCTTTCCGAATCTTATCATCAAAAAATGCCTGGTTAATAGAAAGATTCTCCTGTCTGGTTAATACCCAGCCATATCCTTTGTTTTGCTTACCAAAATAGCCTTTTGCAACAAAACGGCCCTGGGCATCAACAAGTTTAAGAATCTGGCCTTCCTCCTGTAGCTTTTGAGGAGCCACTATTGCTTCCTTCAATATCAATGGAAACCCACTTCTTATTTTTTTACTGTCTCTTGGTTTTATTTCACAAATTATTTCCTTTTGACCTGAACTCAATTTAATTCACATACTCTCTTTTAAACTTTTATACTTACAGTATAACGAAAACTGCTTATCTTCCCAAACTATACATGAATATAATGAAGGATTTTCCACTTTCTCCGTCAAATACATTATGGTAAATTCTCAGGAAGGAGGGAATTATATGAAGATTAAACTACTTTCTCTTTTCATCTTAGTAATGAGTATTATTTATATTTTTTTCATTCCATCTGAACCCCTTGGACTCAAATTACTATTTAAATTGATTCCCATGTGGATGATTATCTATTTTGCCTTTCTTCAAAAATCTGATGGGGTTCAGAAAAATAAAAGACTTATCATGATCGGACTGTTTTTTTGTATGCTCGGTGATGGACTGCTTCACTGGTTTATCATTGGACTGAGCTTTTTTTTGATAGGGCATCTCATTTATATTGCAGGATTTCTAAAACAGTGGAATTTTTCAAAACTTCGCTTTTTATCAATCTTTCCGCTTCTTGCTTTTGACTTTATAATCGGTAATAAACTGATAAACGCCCTGCAGCAGGCAGGAAATGATGAATTGGTTATTCCTATCATCTTCTATATTGGTGCGATCTCTATGATGGCATGGGCAGCCTTTATGACCGGAAATTTGTATGCAATTTGCGGGAGTCTGCTTTTCATGATTTCTGATACTATACTATCCTGGAATATGTTTATATCTGATGTATCTCACTCACATATCTGGATTATGACAACCTATTATGCAGCTCAGTATTGCATTGCCTTCAGTATCGGAAAAACACCAAATTATACAACTATAAATCCTTCAAAGGGATAAGGCTTATTGTCTAGATTAAAGGTAAGACATCGATAACCATAAGGGAATATTCTATTCCATACTAAAAAAAGCAGATTCTATTCGAATCTGCTTTTACTATATTTATATGATTAAAGAACCAACCCTACGATGATTCCTGATAATACGCTTACAAGAGTGGCTCCAAATAGTAATTTCAAACCAAAGCGTGCGACCACATTTCCTTGTTTTTCATGCAACCCTTTTACCGCTCCCGAAATGATTCCAATCGAGGAGAAGTTTGCAAAGGATACAAGGAAAACAGAGATGATCCCAAGAGTACGTTCACTGAATGTATTCGCTATTTCTGTCAGGCTGATCATCGCAACAAACTCATTCGTTACTAGTTTTGTAGCCATGATACCACCTGCAGATACTGCTTCACTCCATGGTATACCCATAATAAAGGCAAATGGTGCGAAAATATATCCTAATATTTGTTGGAAGGAAACTCCGATTGTCATATCAAACAAGGCATCTATACATGCCATTAATGCAACAAAACCAATCAACATAGCTGCTACGGTAACTGCTACTTTAAAGCCGTCCATAATATATTCGCCTATCATCTCGAAAAAGGTTTGTTTTTCTCCTTCTTCTGTAACAACGAGAATATCTTCTTTATCATCTACTTCATAAGGATTGATCAGTGAAGCAATGATAAATCCACCAAATAGATTGACCACTAAAGCGGTTACTACATATTTAGGATCAATCATTGTCATATATGCACCGACGATTGACATAGAAACGGTCGACATAGCTGATGCACATAAAGTATATAAACGGTGAGGCGGTAACTGCCCCAATTGTTTTTTCACTGTTATAAATACCTCTGATTGCCCAACCATCGCTGAAGCTACTGCATTATAGGATTCTAGTTTACCCATTCCGTTCACTTTGCTTAACAGAAGGCCAATTCCCTTCATAATAAAAGGAAGAATTTTAAAATGCTGTAATATTCCGATTAATACAGATATAAAAACAATTGGCAATAAAACTGTAAGGAAAAATGGTGCTTCTCCTTCATTTGCCAATCCGCCAAATACAAATGATATTCCTGCTTCTGCAAATTTTAGTAAATGTCCAAATACAGAGGCAATACCTTGGATTAAAACGAATCCGAATTTGGTATTTAATAATAAAGCTGCTAATGCAATTTGAATAACAACCATTAATCCAATATATTTATACTTGATTTGTTTCCTGTTTGAACTCACTAACAAAGCTAACCCTACCACTGCCAATAACCCGATGATTGAAATTAGATATTTCAACATAATTCCTCCACTAAGATGCTTAGATTATTTTGGTACACCTTAACTTAAAAACCCATTCTATTTCACAGAATCCGGCTCCAAATATGTTTGGAGATTGGAGCCGAAAACTGCACTTTATAGTTGAATTAAATCATTTCCCCATGTCCGTTGATTTAAAAAATCCTGGTAGTAATTCTGCAATTGAAGTTTCCAACAAGTCTCCCTTGAGGTTCGATAAATAGACTTTTGTATTGCTATCACTAAACTCAGCGATTACTTGTCGGCAGGCTCCACATGGTGATACCGGACCATCTGTATCAGCGACAATAGCAATCGCTTCAACCTTTGGTTCGCCCTCTGAAACGGCTTTAAATATGGCTGTTCGTTCAGCGCAATTTGTTAGCCCATAAGAGGCATTTTCAATATTGCACCCACGGAAAACTTGCCCATCTGCAGTTAAAACAGCTGCACCTACCTTAAATTTAGAGTAAGGTGTATATGCCTGTTTCCGTGCCTCGATTGCTTCTTGAATTAAACTATCTTTATCCATTTGGGGCCTCCCACACGCTTCTTCTACTACTTAATAGTCTGTGTTTGCTGTTTCACCTTTAGCAATTGAAACCCCAGAACTAGCACCAATACGAGTAGCACCAGCTTCTGTCATTGCTTTTGCATCTTCAAGACTTCTCACACCGCCAGAAGCTTTCACACCGATTTCAGCTCCAACTGTTTTTCTCATAAGGGCAATATCTTCCACTGTTGCTCCGCCTGTAGAGAATCCAGTTGATGTTTTAACAAAGTCTGTACCAGCAGATACAGCCAGCTGACACGCTTTTTCAATTTCTTCTTTTGTTAGCAAGCATGTTTCGATAATAACTTTTACTAGTGCTTTACCTTTTGCTGCATCGACTACTGCTTTAATATCAGCTTCAACGACATCATAACGGCCATCTTTCATAGCTCCGATATTGATAACCATATCCACTTCATCCGCACCATTTTCAATCGCATTCGTTGTTTCAAATGCTTTTACTTCAGAAGTATTTGCTCCCAATGGGAAACCAATAACGGTACATACTTTTACTTCTGGTGTGTCTTTAAGCATTTCTGCACATTTTTTAACCCATGTTGGATTTACACATACAGATGCAAATTTATGTTCTTTTGCTTCCTCAACAATTGTCGTTACTTGTTCTTCTCTGGCATCTGCCTTTAATAATGTATGGTCGATTAAAGATGTTAATTTTGTAGTCATTTACTATTTCCTGCCTTCCAAATCTTAAATTAATGAATTTCAGTATATATTAATGTTGGAGCTGGTACTTCTTCATCACTGATGCTGTATGCCCCATATATCTTTTCTAATACGCTTGCAATGTCTTCTGAGTTTGTGTGTACAGTTACAAGTGATTCGCCTTCCGCCACTTGATCTCCGACTTTCTTATTCAATACAATTCCAACAGCCAGATCAATGACAGATTCCTTCGTAGCACGGCCAGCTCCAAGCATCATGGCAGCAACACCAATTTCCTCAGCCTGAATGCCAGAAACATATCCAGATGATTTTGCCGGAACTTCAATTAGGTATTTAGCAGTCGGAAGTTTGGATGGATCATCGATAACAGATGCATCTCCACCTTGAGAAGCAAGGAATGTCTTGAATACTTCAAGCGCTTTTCCATTATGCATAACTTCCTCAAGCATGCCACGTGCTTCTTCAGTTGTTTCAGCTTTACCAGCTAGTATAACCATGTGGCTTCCCAACGTTAAGCATAGTTCATGCAAATCAGCCGGACCTTTACCAACCAATGTGTCGATCGCTTCTTTGATTTCCAGTGCATTTCCTACTGCAAATCCAAGTGGTTGACTCATATCGGAGATAATTGCTTTTGTATTTCTGCCAACTCCATTACCGATATCAACCATTGCCCTTGCCAATTCTTTTGCATCGTCAAGGTTTTTCATGAATGCCCCGTCGCCTGTTTTAACATCTAGAACAATAGCATCTGCTCCTGCTGCAATTTTCTTGCTCATAATCGAGCTTGCAATTAGAGGAATAGAATCAACTGTTGCCGTAACATCACGTAAGGCATATAACTTTTTATCTGCAGGTGTTAAGTCACCACTTTGTCCAATAACAGCGATTTTATTTGTATTAACGAGGTTGATGAAATCTTCATTTGAGATTTCCACATGAAAACCAGGAACAGCTTCCAATTTATCAATCGTACCACCTGTATGGCCTAAACCACGACCAGACATTTTCGCAACCGGTACTCCAAGTGCTGCTACCAAAGGTGCCAATACAAGTGTAGTTGTGTCACCAACACCACCCGTACTATGCTTGTCTACTTTTACGCCATTTATTTGTGATAGATCAATTTGATCTCCTGATTCAACCATTAGTTCAGTTAAGTTAACTCTTTCTTGCTGAGTCATACCCTTGAAATAAACCGCCATTGCAAATGCTGACATCTGATAATCCGGTATACTTCCATCCGTAAATCCTTCAATAACAAACTGGATTTCACTTCTATTTAACTCATGACCGTTACGCTTCTTTTCAATAACGTCAACCATTCTCATGATCTAACACCTCATTTAATGAATTATCGTAAAATAGCCACCCTTACTTAGATCAATCATGCAAGTGAAAATATTGGTAGCACTTACAAAACTAACTATACCATATTAATTGAACAAAAGTAACACTAAAGTGTGAACAAATGTAAAATATTCTATTACACTCTATTTAACCTCTTAAATCCATTTTTTTACACAGAAAACCTCCTATTAATATAAACAGGAGGTTAAAACCGTATTCACTTTCTTGTTTTATTTATCCAAAATAAATCTGGCCGTATATTGGTCTGTTATCAATACATTAGCGAATTCACCCTTTAGCGCCCCATGGATTGAATCTACCTTTTGGGACCCTCCAGCAACCAATATAGAATATTCCTTTTCCTTGAGCTCCTCCAAGTCAATTCCCAATGTTCGTTCATTCAACGAATCATTGCAAATTTCCCCATCCTTATCAAAAAAGCGTGAACAAATATCTCCAACGGCTTTGGAATAAAGCATCTCTACATCTTCTTCCGTAAAATAGCCCAGTTTAAAGAGCAGAGAATCTGATTTAACCGGCCCACATGTGAATAAGGCAATGTTCGCTTCTTTACCAGTATCAATAATTCTTTTAATATGACGATCTGCCATCATCGCCTGTTTAACAACTACCTGATCCACAATCGCTGGCAGGGGTAAATGAAGGGGTGTGGTATGGAAAGCCTTACCGAACAAATAAAGAATCTCGGACACATAGGTGTGTGTCTCAGAATGGCTAATCCCGCCTTTAAGCTGCACAATCTTAACATTATTCACTAGTTTCTTCTTCAACTCCACTGCAACATGGTAGAGAGTTGTTCCCCACGTTACCCCAATGATGTCATGATCTTTGACGATTGTATCAAGATATTCAGCTGCCTTTAGTCCAATAGTTGTTTTAATTATGTGATCTTCATGTTGGGGTACTGGTGTAACCACTGCCTTTTTCAGCCTATACTTTTTCTCAAGCGCAGCCTCCAGACTCTCCATATTTTCCTCAGTATCACTTATTTTGATTTGGACAATTCCTTCCTTTTTAGCCGTTTGGAGCATGCGTGATACAGTGGGTCTTGATACACCGAGTTTTTTTGCTATTTCATTCTGTGTATAATCTAGTAAATAATAAAGCTTGGCCGCTTCTACCACTTTATTTTTTTTATCTGCTTCCATATCGTACCCCTAGCTTCTACCTATTTTCTTTAAACTTATTTTTAATTCAATGTCTAAAATACGATTGTTTTATTTCCTTGTACAATAATTCGGTCCTGTAAGTGCCATTTTACAGCTCTCGCCAGCACACTTCTTTCTATTGTCTGCCCTATTTTCTTTAACTGTTGAATATCATCCTGATGATTCACTCGCATTATATCCTGCTCAATAATTGGGCCCTCATCCAATTCATCTGTTACAAAGTGACTGGTAGCTCCAATCAATTTTACCCCGCGCGCAAATGCTCTTTCATATGGACGCGCTCCCATAAATGCAGGCAAAAAGGAGTGATGTATATTAATAATTCTATTCTTAAACCTTTTAACGAAGCTTGGAGATAGGATTTGCATATAGCGTGCTAACACGATTAAGTCAATCTCATATTGATCGAGCAGCTCCTTCTGCTTTTCCTCCGCTTCGTTCTTCGTTTCTTTTGTCACAGGTATATAGAAGAAAGGGATATGCATCGATTCTACTAACTCTTTGGCATCCATGTGATTACTGATTACAATCGGTTCCTCTGTCATTAAATCGCCTGATTGCCATTCCCATAATAGTTCTCGTAAACAATGAAGCTCCTTCGAAACAAATATAGCTGTTTTCTTTATATGATAGTTAAAAATAATATCCCATTTCATCTTAAACTTATTCGCTATTGAAAGAAATCCTTCTTTCAATCTAATCTCTTTTTTATCCAGATCTGGGCACTCAAATTCAATCCTCATGAAAAATGTCCCCGCATTGTTGTCCGTTGAATATTGGTTGGATTCAAGGATATTGGCGCCTTGTTTAAACAAGAAATCAGATACAGCTGCTACAATTCCAGGCTGATCGGGACAACTAATTAGCAGCCGGCCTTTATCTCGCTGGCCTTCCTTATAAAGATTTACTTGATTCTGAGCTCTTGTTTCCATACCCTCACCATCCCAATTCTTATTTACCTGTTCTAATCCGCTTACATTTTTAATATTTTACCATAAAATGGTCACCTTTCCATTTGCAAATTATTTATTTCACACATCTGTAGAAATTAATCGCCATCCAACAAAGGGAAGCCCGAAGCCAGCCCCACTTATTCCTTATATGGCATATCATTCGTTTATGGGTATCATTTCTGTTGCATCCCCTTCTTACCATTGCTAGGGCTATGGTGTACTTTGTCCGGGAGATAGTTGAGTCATAGGCGGTTCATAGGTGGTTCATAGGTCGGCCATAGCCAGAATATAGTCCCTTTTACCGGGCTTTCGTACACCTTTACCCTGGCTTTGGAGTGGCTTTACCTGGGGATAGGCTGGGCATAGGCCGGTCATAGCCAGGGTAAAGTCCCTTTCACCGGGCTTTGGGACGCCTTTACCCGGGGATAGCCAGGGCATAGGCCACTCATAGCCAGGGTAAAGTCCCTTTCACCGGGCTTTGGGACGCCTTTACCGGGGGGATAGCCAGGTCATAGGTCGGCCATAGCCACGGGATAGCCGCGGAATAGGTGGTATCAAGGTCCCTATCCGTTCTTTTTTGAGATTCTAAAATTATATTTAAATTAATGTTTCTAAAGGTATGCTTTATGGGTAAATAGGTAAATATTGTTTTATTAGTTGAAGCACGCTAATAGAGAGAGATGTGAGGTGGTAAAAATGGGGCAAAATCATACGATGATGCAATTTTTTGAGTGGCATATTTTACCTGACGGCACGCACTGGAAACGTTTAAAAGAACTAGCACCCGTTTTAAAGAACAGTGGAATAGATTCTGTTTGGATCCCACCCCCAACTAAAGGACAAACACCTGAAGATACAGGTTATGGAATATATGATTTATATGATTTGGGCGAATTTGACCAAAATGGTTCTATTCGAACAAAGTATGGTACGAAAGATGAATTAATAGAAGCTATTGAAGCATGCAAAGAAAATGAGATTTGTGTGTATGCAGATATCGTCATGAACCATAAAGCTGGTGCAGACGATACAGAGAGGTTCAAAGTTATTGAGGTCGATCAGAATGATCGAACAGTGGAAATTTCAGAACCATTTGATATTGATGGTTGGACAAAATTCAATTTTCCCGGACGCGGCGACACCTATTCTGATTTTAAGTGGAATATGGTCCACTTCAATGGGACTGACTATGATGAAGGAACGATTCGAACAGGAATCTTTAAAATTCTTGGTGAAAATAAAGACTGGAACGAACATGTGGATAAAGAGTTTGGAAACTACGATTACTTAATGTTTGCAAACATTGATTATCGTCATCCTGATGTACGAGAGGAAATGAAGAATTGGGGTAAGTGGCTCACTGATACCATTAAGTGTGATGGTTACCGCATAGATGCCGTTAAACATATTGACTATACGTTTATTAAAGAATTTGGCATTGAAATGAGACAGACCCATGGTGATGACTTTTATATGGTAGGAGAGTATTGGAATCCTGATTTGAAGGCTTGCCAAGAATACCTGGAGAACATTGATCATACACTCGATCTATTTGACGTTCCTCTTCATTATAAATTGCATCAAGCCTCTCAAATGGGACGCGATTTTGATTTAACGACTATTTTTCAGGATACCCTTGTAGAATCCAATCCATTAAACGCTGTCACATTTGTAGATAATCATGATTCACAACCGGAAGAATCGTTGGAATCATGGGTCGAAGATTGGTTTAAGCCATCAGCTTATGCACTTATTTTATTACGTCACGATGGCTACCCATGTGTTTTCTATGGTGATTATTATGGAGTTGGCGGCGAGAATCCGGTTGGAAGAAAAAATAAACTGATTGATCCTCTCCTTTACGCAAGAGTCCATAAGGCTTATGGAGAACAAGTCGATTACTTCGATCATCCCAATACAATTGGATGGGTAAGAATGGGGATTGAAGAGAGGGAAAATTCAGGATGTGCAGTTGTCATCTCAAACGGTGATGAAGGTGAAAAAAGAATGTTTGTAGGAGCAGAAAGAGCTGGCGAAAGATGGACGGATTTCACCAATAACCGGTCAGATGAAATCGAAATTGATGAAGAAGGCTGGGCAACCTTTCCAGTTAATGGAGGCAGTGTTTCTGTATGGGCCAAGCCAGACCCAGAAGAATAATAGCTATACAAAAAAATGAGCTAATACCTTCGGCACTAAAACAGTTATTTAAACGTTCATTTATCAGAGTTCATATTACAGGGGACTGGATAGACAAAAACATCTTATTTCGCGATGTTTCATGTCTATCCAGTCCCCTCTTACTCTTTTTATCTCATGATTACTATTTAACTAAATCATACGAAATAATCGCCGGTTTACCGGTTCTTGAATCCTTCACAATGGAAGCATCAATCTGGAATACCTCTTTTAATACATCCACATTCATCACTTCCTCCGGACTCCCCTGTAAAACCAATTGCCCATTTTTAATAGCAACCACTTTATCTGCAAATCGGCTCGCATGGTTCAAGTCATGAATCACCATAACAATCGTTCGCCCATCCTCACGATTAAGTTTTTTAAGAAGTTCAAGAACCTCCAACTGATGAGCCAAATCTAAATATGTGGTTGGTTCGTCCAAAAGCAATAATCCGGTCTCCTGAGCAATCGCCATCGCAATCCACGCACGCTGACGTTGCCCACCAGATAAAGAGTCCACTGATTGATTTTTAAAATCAGTTAACCCAGTAACGCGAATCGACCAATCGACCATCTCTCTGTCATGTTCATTTAAACGTGAAAACCCACCCTGATATGGAGTTCTCCCATAGGAAACCAGGTCAACAACCGATAAGCCGCCAGGAGCTTCCGGTGATTGGGGCAGGATCGCCATTTTCCTGGCAACTTCCTTTGTGGGCGTATTCTTTATTTCTTTTCCATCCAAAATAACAGATCCGCTCATTGCAGGGTGCAACCTTCCCATCGTTTTTAAAATGGTCGATTTCCCACAGCCATTTGGTCCAATAATCGCTGTAATTGCTCCTTTTTTTATTTCCAAATTCAATGATGGAACAATCACATTACCGTCATAGCCTATTTTTAAATTCCGAGCTAACAATTCCAATAGGATCGCCCTCCCCTACTTCGATTTCATTAAAAGATAAATAAAATATGGAGCACTAATAATGGAGACAATAACTCCTGAAGGAATATCTACCTTGAGCATATTTTTGCCCAACATATCTGATAGCAACAATACAAAGGCTCCAATCATGGCGGCAGTAGGTAAGAGTGCCCCATGTTTTGGTCCAACAAGCTTCCTTGCAATGTGCGGTGCTATCAAACCAAGGAAAGCTATGCCTCCACCAACTGTTACACCTAATCCTGCCAAGGCAACTGCAGCTCCGATTAGAACTAAACGCTCCTTTTCTGTACGAATCCCCAGTCCAGACGATACCAAACTGCCAAGATTTAATACATTCAGTGTGTGTGATTTAAAAAGAATAAATGGTAATAAGACTAAAAACCACGGCAGCAGGGCCCACACATATTTCCACTGTATAGCCCAAAGGTCGCCAGATAACCAGACCATCGCTTTCATGAAGTCATGAGGATTCAATCGCAGCTGCATCGCTGTTAAAACGGCTGCAAATCCAGCATTAATGCCAATCCCGACAAGTAGAAGGCGTATCGTATGTAGCCCTTTCTTCCAGGATAATACCAATATTAGTACAGTTGTCAGTAATGCTCCGGTAAAAGCAAATAAAGGCATCATAAATGTACCTACCAAGCTCTGACTGCCAATAGTAGATTGAAATACGGTAATATAGATTAATACAGCCAATCCAGCTCCAGCGTTAATACCTAGAATTCCAGGCTCAGCCAGTTCATTCTGAGTTACTGTTTGCAATACCGCCCCGGATACAGCCATTCCGGTTCCCACCAGAATCGCCAGCACAATAGCCGGCAATCGAATCTCAAATAAAACCAGCTCTTGTTTATCTGTCCCATTTCCGATAATCGTCTGCCACACTTCTGCTGGTGAAATACTGACTGTCCCCACGTTCAAGCTGATTAAACTGGCGATGATAATCAGAATGAACAGAACTGTCCATACTCTTACCAATTTAGCGTTGTTCATCAAAATAATTTCCTCCCTTCACTGCGAACAAGGTAGAGGAAGAAAGGGACTCCTATAAGTGCTGTCATAACGCCAACAGGAGTTTCATAAGGCGGATTAATCATTCTTGAGGCAACGTCAGCCAATAATAACAAAACACTGCCCAACACAGCTGTAAGAGGAAGTAATTTTCTATAATCAACCCCAATAAGCATCCTTGTAATATGAGGAATGACCAAACCAATAAACCCAATCGTTCCAGAGACTGCAACCGAACTTCCAGTAAGCAATAGAATAACAATAATTCCTAGTATATGGACTAGCTTTATGTTAATCCCAAGCCCCTTCGTCACATATGTACCAAGCGATAATAAGGTTAACGAATGTGCGATGGCGAGTAAAATTGGTAATCCTATCAATCCAACGACCGCTACTATTTTTACTTCCTGCCACTGGCTATTAGCTAAATCTCCTGCATACCAGAAGCTAATATTTTTGGTGACATCAAAATATAAAGCCATACTGGTTGTTAGAGAACTTAAAAACATCCCTGTTGCCATACCTGCCAAAGCTAGCTTTACCGGTGTAGCCCCTCCTCTGGATAAGGCAGACAAAGAAAATACCAATAGTACAGCCAATCCTGCTCCAATCATGGAAGCGATGATTGAACCCATTATGGATAATCCTGAGAAAATCGTTAATGATAAAACTAGGGCGAACGCAGCCCCATTGGATACTCCCAAAAGGGATGGCTCAGCCAAAGGATTTCTTGTTAACGCCTGCATAACCGCACCTGATATAGCTAAGTACGCACCCACAAAGCACGCCATTAGTGCCCGTGGCAATCTGATTTCCCAAATAATCTGATGGGTCACATTTTCTGAATTCGGGTGGATCAAAGCTTCCCATACGATTGATGGTTCTATTGTTTTTGTTCCAATGATTAATGAAATAAAAAAAATGACTATAAGTAATAAAAAAGACACAGGAAGAATCATACTAATTCGTTTCCTGCGAGATGCATTATTTCTATCAGCATTCTTCTGCACGTATGTTCAGTCCTTCAAAATCTTTTCTCATTATAAAAAGCATTATAACGGAATACACCCTTCTATTGTTACCATAAAACGGATAGGTATGAATTTCCGTTGACTCCATAAGTGAGAATGATTATCATTATTGAGATGAATTTATTTTACATACTAAAGGAGGATATAGCAATGGTAATAAATAATAAATACATGCGCCTTCTCGCATTCATGCTATGTACTGTTTTATTGCTTGCAGCCTGTGGCTCAAAGGACAATGATACAGCTGACGAAGGAAAATCCGAAAAGAAAGTTACAGATGCAATCGGTGAAATGAGCCTCCCGGCAAACCCTGAAAGGATTCTTGCACCTAATTTAGAGGATTATTTAGTTACTTTGGGCATTACACCAGCTGCACAATGGTCAATTGGTACATCTGTTCATGAATATTTACAGGATGATTTAAAAGATGTTCCATTAATTTCTTGGGATATGCCGATTGAAGATGTGATTGAAGCTGAACCGGACTTAATTATGTTTGAATCGGAAGCTGCTATTCAGGAAGGGCAATATGAGGAATACAAAAAGGTAGCTCCTACCTATGTATTTAAGGAAGAAGATACGGCTGACTGGAGAACTTTACTGACAAAAATGGGCGAGTTGTTCGGTAAAGAAGAGCAAGCAAAAGAAGCGATTCAAAGCTATGAAGATAAAACTGCAGAAGCTAAATCAACAATCCAAGAAAAAATCGGAAATGAGTCAGCCGCTCTTATTTGGGTAACTGGCGGACAGTACTTTGTATTCGAAGGCGATCGTTACGCTTCAAACGTTCTTTATCAAGACTTAGGAATCAAAATGCCTACTTATATTAGTGATCTTGGTGAAGCACAGGTTACATGGCAGGCTACTTCACTCGAGGCGTTGGCAGATTTGGATGCAGATCACCTCTTTATCGCTGCGGCAAGTGGTGAGGCAGGAATCGAAACATTGGAGAATAGCTCCATTTACAAATCTATTCCGGCTGTCCAAAAGGGGAATGTTTACATGTTTGAGGATTCATCAAACTGGACAACTAATGCTAGAACAGCCAATGATAAAACAATTGACCTTGTTTTAGAATCTTTAGATAAATAATAAATAAAGGAGGCTCTTTTTGGAAGAGTCTCCTTTTTATTAGACCGGGTTCTATTTTCTTTCATATAAATCTTCTCTTCGATCCTTAAATACAGAGATGCGGGCTCTGGCCTGATCTACTTCCTCTATGTTTAATTCGGCATACTGGATACATTCCTCTGTATCTCCGATTGTAATCGTATCACCCCATGGACCGATGACTATGGAATGTCCGGCGAATGTATTATGAGGGTCTTTTCCCACCCGGTTGACCGCTATAATGAATAGCTGGTTTTCAATGGCGCGTGCCTTTAACAGCGTTATCCAATGGTCTACTCTCGTTTCGGGCCATTCTGCCACTACGAACAGCAGTTTCACACCTGCTAAAGCATGCTTCCGAACCCATTCTGGAAAGCGAATATCATAGCAAATCAAGCCGCCGCATAGATTCTCATCCACCATAAATACATTTTCCTTTTGTCCTGCATTAAGATATAGTTGTTCATCCATCACGTTAAAAAGATGGACTTTATCATACTCAGAAAGGATCTCCCCTATGCGATTAAACACATACATTCTATTAAAATACCCTTCCGATGTTTTCACAGATACAGAGCCGCCCACAATATAAACACCATATTTTGATGCCAATGAGGAAAGTAGTTTTTTTGTTTCCTCCCCTTCAAGGTCTGCTAGTTCCTCCAACTGTTGCAGGGCATAGCCTGTATTCCACATTTCAGGTAATACAATACATTCCGCACCATTTTCGGCAGCCTCTATTATAAAATCCTTTACACGATTAAAATTTTCACGCGGCTTTCCAAACGCGATGTTCATTTGTACACAGGCTATTTTCAACGAATCCACCTCTTCCTCGTTTATCTAAAAGGTTATTGTATGTATAGATGATAGCAACATTAATACATGTAAGACGAATACTGACCATCCGTTTCAAAAAAATAGAATCGATTAAAAACCACCGACTCTATCCTCTTCATTATAATTGTTTAATTGCCTGATCATATCCACTTGGGTTTTGCATTTGCCAATTCCACGAATCCGCGCACATATCTGCCAGACTTTTTTGGGCCTTCCAGCCCAAGATAGTTAAAGCCTTATTAGTATTGGCATAACATACTGCTACATCACCAGATCGTCTATCCACTATTTCGTACGGGATTTCCTTCCCGCTGACATCTGCTAATGCCTTCACTAAATCGAGGACGCTCCACCCGTTTCCAGTCCCAAGGTTAAATGCTTCTACCCCAGACTTATTTTCCAAGTACTGCAGGGCCTTTAGATGGCCCTTTACTAAATCAACTACATGAATATAGTCGCGGACACCCGTACCGTCATGGGTTTCATAATCGCTTCCAAACACCACTAATTGATCCCTTTTTCCAATGGCGACCTGAGTGATATACGGCATTAAATTATTCGGAATACCACTAGGACTCTCACCGATTCTTCCAGTTTCATGTGCACCAATAGGGTTGAAATACCTTAGTAAAGCGATACTCCATGATGGATCTGAAACATGCAGATCACGCAAAATGTCCTCTATCATTATTTTTGAACGACCATATGGATTCGTTGCGGATAACGGAAAATTCTCATCAATTGGTACACGATCCGGCATGCCATACACTGTGGCAGACGAGCTGAACACCAGCTTTTTCACATGATGCTTCGCCATTATCTCACACAATTTAATCGTACCTGTTACATTATTATCATAATAGTTCAGAGGAGCCGAAACAGACTCACCAACTGCTTTTAAGCCGGCAAAATGAACAACTGAATCAATATCATATAGATGAAACAGTTGGTCAACTGCCTCAACATCTAGTACATCCATTTTATAAAAAGGAAAGGCCTTACTCGTCAACTCTTTAATTCTATCAATTACTTCGATATGACTATTCGACAAATTATCCAGTACGACAATCTCATAGCCCGCATTTAAAAATTCAACAGCCGCATGACTGCCTATATAACCAGCTCCGCCTGTAATGAGTATGGCCATTCTTGATTCACTCCCCTGTTTCTCACGATTGGTAATTCGAAATGTACATAAGTTAATTTTACCTTATTTTCAATTTTATGGGATTAATTTCTTGTGAATTTAAATGACCATAATCAAAACCGGACGGTGGAAGCTCATTTTATTAAACAGGTACGGTACGGGATAATAGTAGATAATCCATTGGGGCACGTTAGAATTCTTTCCCCGTACCTTTAAGAAATTCCTCTTTAATCTGCTTTAGTAATGCCTGATCTGTCAGAAGGCGATATCCGGTATTAGCCAATGCTTTTGCCCCTGTAAGGATGGCTTGATCACCCATTTCTGATACAGCACATTCTCTAAATTCCTTTGTATGACCTATAAGGTTATCCGGGCCGATTTTTATAAAAGGATGCGCTGTCGGTACGATATGGCTCACATTACCTGCATCGGTTGAACCGGATGCATTTCGCTTGCCTTGGACGACATCTTCACCAAGATCAGTCAGTTCCTCTCGTAGAATCTCATCGAGAGTCGAATTTATAACAAAGTCATGAACTTCATTTTGAAATCGATTGATTTTTACTTGGCTCCCTGTTGCCAGTGCTGCACCTTTGGCAATCTTAATAATTCTTTCTGAAATTTCTTCACATCTCTTCCAGGTTGATGCCCTTATATAAAACCTTGCAGAGGCATATTCAGGAATGATATTAGGTGCATCTCCTCCATCTCGAATAATGCCATGTACCCTTATATCAGTCGGTAATTGTTGTCTTAAGGCCCCAATCCCATTAAATAACTGAATAACTGCATCCAGAGCATTGATTCCTTCCTCAGGAGCAGCTGAAGCATGAGCAGCTTTTCCGTAAAAATGAAAATCAAGGGGGTTAACAGCCAAAAATGGTTGAGTCGTTCCGGTTTGCCCTGATGGATGGATTAGAATCGCTGCATCCACTCCTTCAAACAATCCATGCTTCACATAACTGCCTTTCGCACTGCCATTTACGCCTCCTTCTTCTGCCGGTGTACCATAAACGAGAACCGTTCCTCCAATTTCCTCTAGTACTAATCCAAGTGAAATTCCTGCTGCCACGCTCGTGATCCCGATGATATTATGGCCGCAAGCATGGCCAAGACCGGGCAGGGCATCATATTCAGCGAGAAAAGCAATCCTAGGTCCTGGTTTTGATGATGACTTCCTCGCTATAAAACCAGTTTCATGCCCGGCAATATCACGTGTGACCTCAAAGCCAGCTTCAATCAATACATTGGTAAGTGTCTCTGAAGCTAAGAATTCTTCATTCCCTATTTCAGGATTGGCATGGATATGATGGCTTATATTTATATAGTTGTTAGCCTGTTGATCGATATATCCATTAATCATTTCTTTATGAAAGATGCGACTATCATTTTTAATCATTACTCTGCCTCCAATCTTTCCAATAATCTTATACCTATGTTAGTTTCCGAAGTAATTCATTGCTGCACTGCCGGACTGGTCCAGGCATCCTGATAATCAACCAATTCTTCCAATGATACGAAAGCCGGAATGGTATTCCCTTTAAATGTTTTATTAATAAAATCCTCTACTTCTTTTGATTGGTAAATTTCCACCAGTTTTTTTAAGTCAGCGCGGTCTTCATTCCCTTTTTTCACGGCGATAATATTAATATATGGTTTAGCCGTTTCACTTTCATGGAACAAAGTATCTTTTAATGTTAATCCTGCTTCAACCGCAAAGTTATTGTTGATAATCGAAGCATCTACATCTTCTAGAAAACGCGGTGTATTACCGGCTGCTACTAGTTCAAGTTTAATATTTTTAGGGTTGGTTTTAATTTTATCGATAGAGCCAACCCCATTAAAATTGTCTTCTAATGTGATGAAACCTGCTTCCTGTAATAGCAACAACGCTCGCCCTAGATTGGTCCCTTCATTAGGAACGGCTATTGTTGCTCCTTTCGGCAGCTCATCCAATTTTTTATGTTTAGTTGAATAGATTCCCATTGGCGCAATAACAGTAGCTCCAATAGGTTCAATAGCCAAATTTCTTTCCTTAATCTGTTCATCAAAGTATGAGATTGTCTGAAATGCGTTCGCATCTATTTCCCCGTCATTTAAAGCTGTGTTTGGCAGTATATAATCACTGAATTTCACCAGTTCTATATCAAGTCCCTTCTCTTTGGCAAGTTCAGCAATATAATCCCATGTCCTGTCCCCACTGCTAACTCCCACCTTAATAGTGGAACTTCCTTCTTTGGCATTTCCTTTTGATTCACTTCCGCACGCTGCTGTTATGATTGTGAATGCCACTATTAAAATAGTAAGAAAAAACTTTTTCATTCTATCCATCTCCTTCTTTATCGTCTTCTTATTTTTCTTGCCACTGTATTGCCTGAAGTTTGTAAAAGCTGCACAATAATCACAAGTGCGGCTACCGTTACAATCATGGTGATTGTATCGAATCTCTGATATCCATAGGTGAGAGCAAGATCTCCGACACCTCCGGCCCCTACCGCCCCTGCCATAGCTGAGGCACCGACCAGACCGATTGTTGCTGTTGTAAATGTTAGAATAAGAGAGCTAAGTCCTTCCGGTAGCAAAAAGCGGAAAATTATTTGCCATACTGTAGCTCCCATTGACTGAGCTGCTTCAATGATTCCTTTATCAACTTCCAATAATGAATTTTCAACCAATCTGGCAATATAGGGACCTGCATAAAACACAAGCGGTACAATTGCCGCATTCGTCCCAATCGCCGATCCAACAACGAATCTTGTAAATGGGATTAAAGCCACTAATAAGATAATGAAGGGGACCGAACGTAATATATTGATAACCGGGTTCAATATATTAAACACCCATGCATTCTCCAGGATATGTCCCTTTCTTGTGATGACGAGTAATATCCCTAAAGGCAATCCGATAATGGCTGAGAATAGTAATGAAAAGAAAACCATATAGAGCGTGTCACTGAAGCCAATCAGTAATTGTTCAAGCGTAATTTCCATTCCCAATACCTGTTCATTCATGGCAGTTTCACCTCCTGCAAGATAACATCCTCATTCACTATGTAATCAAATGCCTTTCTTATTTCAGTTGTTTCTCCTATAACCTCCACGATTAAATTGCCGAAAGGTGTTTCCTGTATTTCAGAAATATTGGCAGAAAGAACACTTAAATGAACATCAAAGCTTTTGGCTACCGTTGAGAGAAGATGCTTGCCTGAAGACGACCCCAAAAAATTCAGCTTCCAGACGGCAGGATTCTTTTCCTTTAAGGATTTCAAAAAGCTTTGTGGTATTTCATCATGAATGACTGTTCTAACAAATCGTTTGGCAGTCTCCGTTTGCGGTTTAGAAAAAACGTCAATAACAGGGCCCTGCTCAACCACCCTTCCATTTTCCATGACAGCGACCTTATTACAGATTTCTTTAATCACTGACATCTCATGTGTAATGAGCAAAATGGTTATGTTGTATTCACGGTTTATTCTTTTCAATAGCTTTAAAACATCACTTGTCGTTTGTGGGTCCAATGCGGATGTAGCTTCATCACATAATAGAATCGATGGGTTTGTGGCCAGAGCTCTCGCAATTCCAACCCTCTGCTTCTGTCCTCCTGACAATTCTTCCGGATAACTGCGAGCCTTATCTGATAAACCAACGAACTCCAGTAACTCCAGGACTCTCTTTTGAATTGTTTGTTTACCTGTACCGGATAGTTTCAACGGAATAGTTACATTATCAAATACTGTCTTGGACTGGAGTAAATTAAAATGCTGAAAGATCATACCGATTTTCTTTTTTTCTGCCCTCAATTCCTTAGATTTTAATTTCGTAAACGATTTACCGTTAACAAGAACCTCTCCTTCAGTAGGACGTTCCAGCATATTAACCAACCGCAAAAGAGTACTTTTTCCGGCACCGCTGTATCCTACTACGCCATATATATCTCCTTTATCAATTGTCAAATGAACTCCTTTTAACGCTTCAACCGTCTGTCCATTTGCTTGATATGATTTTTTTACGTTTCGAAACTCAATCATGTTCTCTCCTCCAGGTCTTATGAAATTCGAAATGCAAAAAGCCTCTTCTGTCATAGACAGAAGAGGCTTCGTATGAACATATGCATAAAAATGATTGGAAATATGTCCACTTAAAGCTTCCTCTTATCTATCAAACAGTCGTTTGTTGGATTTAGCACAGTATTTTTACCTAAGTAAAAATCCGCTGCCGAAGTATCATAGGGCCAAGTCCCTCCACTTCTCTCGATAAGAATCGCTTGCTATTCAATTAAATTTGATGTTTCCAACTATATCCTATCCTGTTTGTTAATGTCAATCAAAATATTCAGAAAGTATAATTAATTTTGGTTTATACTATAACTATCCTCTATGTTTTATCTATAGCTTTTGATCATTCTTTATGATTAATGAATCATTACAGCTTTTTAATCGTATAGGTTACTAAGGGGATTTACATAAAAAACCAAGGAGGTTATCTAGTGGGAAACATCTTCATCTATTCCATCATCATCGGGATTATTTCGGCACTTATTCTTGTGCCATTCCAAAATAATGAAAAATTACATATCCACATGAAGGGCAAAACAAAACTGCTTGTTTTTGTCAGTTTAGCTGCATTGATTATGATTGGTGCATTTTTATTTTATTACTTCACCTTGTTGGATCAAACGATCTCCTCGCTGTGGATTTTCTTAATCATACTAACCTTGTTGGGCTCACTGCTTGCTACAGGTATGGAGAGAAAGATTAAAGGTGTTTTATTCGCGGGTAGTTTGCTTGTCGGACTCTACTTTTTAACTGCTTTTCTATTCAACGCCGATGAAAAGTTTAAGATCGCCAAAATGGAGGTCAAAGAAGAAATACAAACATTTGATGAGAATAAAAAGCCAGCTAGCGTACCGCCTCAATACGCACGCAATAAAATGAAAAAAGCGTTTGGCCAGGTACCTAATACGAGTTACTATGAATTAGGGAATTTGCAAATCCAAAAAGTAAATGGGGAGTATGTTTATATTGCCCCAGTCGAATTTTCCGGATTTTTCAAATGGTTAAAAGGGAAAGAAACTCCCGGATACTTTATGCTGAGTGCGACAGACTCTTCGGCTAATCCTAAATTTGTAGAGGCAGAAATGCTATACACTCCCTCTGCATTCTTTAACAAAGAAACAGAACGTCGTATACGCCTACAGTATCCATCGTATATATTCTACGGCGATGCCCAGCTTGAAGTAGATGATAACGGAGCCCCTTTTTATATTCGCTCATATGGTGATTTTGTCTCTGCCAGGAATGGTTTTAAGGTGAAAGGCGTTGTCGTGATGGATGCCAAAACTGGGAAGTCCAAATCCTATTCTATTAATGATGCACCTGAATTTATTGATGGAGCAGTTGCCCCGGAGGTTGTCAGTACGCAAAATAGCTACTTCGGAAATTATGTCCATGGATTTTGGAATAGCCTATTTGGAAAATCAGACGTTAAACTTCCATCTGATGAAGGTACCGAGGCGAATGTCAGTCCAATTTTTGATGAAAATGGAGAAATGTATTATTTCACTGATTTCACAAGTCCAAAAGAAGGCGTAGATTCGATGCTCGGTTATGCGCTCACAAATTCCAGAACGGGAAAAGCTGTCTATTATACAGGCAATACGGAGGAGTCCTATATGGATTCACAAGGTGCCTTGCAAATTATCGAGAAAAAATTTATAGAAAAGAAATGGGAAGGCAAAATGCCTATCATTTATAATTTCTATGGTGAAGCCAGCTGGTTAACGGGAGTGCTCGATTCCAATGGATTTTTACAAAATTATTTCATTGTATCTGCAGCCAATCCTGAAATCACTGCTTATGGATCTACACCTAACGAGGCCTTAAAGCTTTACAAAACGGCGCTTCAAAAAGGCGGTGGAACGGTCAATGGCACTTCTACGAGTGAAGAGAAGAAAGTAGATGGGAAAGTTGTCAGAGTCTATAAGGAAAAATCGGGTGAATATACCGTTGTTTCTTTCCTTCTGGACAACGGCCAAAGCTACAATATGTCCTCTGAAAAAGACCCTTTGATCATATACTTACAGGAAAATGATCAGGTTTCTGTTACGTACATGGATACCGGGGAAAACTTTTTACCTGTGAACAGTATTATTATAAAAAATTTACAATAATATATACTCAGTGAAAATAGATCATCCTCCCATTGGATTGATCTATTTTCTTTAAGTACGGTCATGCTCGCAGGAGGAATCTTAAGACCCCTTTAAATTATTGTTAAATATATAGTTAGAATTGTGTTAAACAGGGTAAATAAAGTTAGTCATAAATACTCATAATAGATAATGCTGACATATAAAGGAGGTCCTTTAAGTTAACGAGTATGACAAAAATGGGGATTGTTTGTAATTAGGAGCTTGTATAAGGGAAGTAAATTTCAAATTAATGAACTCATACTATAACAAAAATTTTGCCCATTCATGCTTACATGATCTAAAATCTTCCCGGCTGTTTCCATACATAAATCAGGAGTAAACTGTGAATCAGATTATTTTCAGATAATATATCGGAAGTACTTTCCATTTACAAAACTCTATATATTTTTTAGATTAAAGTAAGTATATACTGCTCTTTTTTGTTTCCCCACCCTTTATACCATCTATTTCTTTGCAATAAATACATGGAAATCTTATATTAATCTAATATTATTTGGTAAGTATTGATTGCAAAAAAACCGTATCTTTATATATACTCATAGAGATACATACATTCTGTCATAAGATTTAAAACTTCCCTTTTAACCCGCCCAAAATGGACATAGAGGGTTTTTAAACGTTACTTATATGAAGGAGGCTCATAATGAAGAGATTTTCAAAATTCACACTTTTAACAGCAATGGCTATTGTCATGATTGCTTCATTTATATTCCCTGCTTTAAACACAAAAGCAGAAGGAAAAAAATATGAGATTGCAACTGACATTACATTTGCCCCATTTGAATTCCAGGATACGAATGGCGAATTTGTCGGTATTGATATTGATTTACTTAATGCTATAGCTGAAAATCAAGGGTTTGAAGTAGAAATTAAACCGCTTGGATTTAATGCAGCTGTACAAGCACTAGAGTCCAATCAAGTTGACGGCGTTATTGCCGGTATGAGTATAACAGACGAAAGAGAATTAAAATTTGATTTTTCCAAACCCTACTTCGAATCCGGTGTTGTAATGGCCGTTGCCGAGGGTAATGAAGAGATTAAATCCTATGAAGATTTAAAGGGGAAAAAGGTAGCGATTAAAACAGGTACTGAAGGTGCCAGTTTTGCAGAGAGCATAAAAGATAAATATGGTTTCAAAACGGTAACCTTTGATGATTCCGCCAATATGTATGACGATGTGAAAACAGGTAACTCTTCAGCTGTTTTTGATGATTACCCTGTCCTTGCATACGGAGTTACACAAGGCAATGGTTTAGAAATTGTAACCGAAAAAGAAAAAGGCGGCTCCTATGGGTTTGCTGTCGCTAAAGGGCAAAATGCAGAATTGATTGAGCAATTCAATGCAGGTCTTGCCAACCTGAAAGAATCGGGCGAATATCAGGAAATCATGGATAAGTACTTAAAAGCAGAAAAAAGTACAGATACTGATAATGGTTTCTTTGGCCTATTAGAATCAAGCATGCCAAGTCTTTTAAAGGGTCTTCAAATGACTCTTATCCTGACTGTCGTGTCTCTTGTTATCGCATGTATACTGGGAATTATATTTGGTCTAATGCGCGTGTCCCATCTCAAAGTCTTAAGAGCAATTGGAGTCATTTATGTAGATATCTTTAGAGGAACTCCACTAATTGTTCAAGCATTCTTTATCTACTTTGGTATTCCTGCTGCGCTTGACTTCCGAATATCTGCCGTTGCTGCCGGTATTATTACTTTAAGCTTAAATGCCGGTGCCTACATGGCTGAAATTGTACGTGGTGGTATCGAATCAGTTGATAAAGGACAAATGGAAGCTGCTCGAAGCCTTGGCCTTCCTTATAAAAAAGCTATGGCAAAGGTTATCCTTCCACAAGCGATCCGTTTAATGATTCCATCTATCATTAACCAATTTATCATTACATTGAAGGATACCTCTATCCTATCCATCATTGGTATTAACGAATTAACTCAAAGCGGAAAAATCATTATTGCCAGAAATCTGGAGTCCTTCCAAATGTGGCTGATTGTAGGTTTTATCTACTTTATCATAATTATGATTTTAACTAAGGTATCAAACCGTATGGAAAGGAAGATCCAAAATGGGAAAGCTTAAAGTAAAAGGCTTAAAAAAATCATACGGGAAACTGGAAGTACTAAAAGAGATCAGTCTTGAAGTTAAAGAAGGCGAAGTTGTTTGTTTAATCGGCCCTTCCGGATCCGGTAAAAGTACTCTATTACGCTGCCTCAATTTACTTGAAGAAGTAAATGAAGGCGAAGTGACGATTGATAATAAAAATTTAACGGATAAGAATACAGACATCAATAAGGTCAGGGAAAACATCGGTATGGTATTCCAGCATTTCAATCTCTTCCCGCATATGACGGTGCTTGATAATATCACACTGGCTCCCATTGAGCTCAATAAAGCCACAAAAGAGGAAGCGAAAAAAACGGGTCTAAGACTATTGACTCGTGTTGGTCTTGAGGATAAAGCCAATGCTATGCCTGCTCAATTGTCCGGCGGCCAGAAACAACGTGTTGCGATTGCTCGAGCTCTTGCCATGAACCCTGACATCATGCTGTTTGATGAGCCTACGAGTGCACTAGACCCCGAAATGGTCGGTGAGGTTCTGAATGTTATTAAACAGCTTGCACAAGAGGGTATGACCATGGTGATTGTAACCCACGAAATGGGCTTTGCCCGTGAAGTAGCCGATCAGGTTATCTTTATGGATGGCGGTTATGTCGTCGAAAGGGGAACACCGGAAGAGATCTTCTCCAATCCGCAAAATGAACGTACTAAGGATTTCCTTGATAAAGTCTTATAAAAGTTAAGGGCACAGATTATAATCTGTGCCTTCTTTATTATATTTTTGATTTAAACGACCTTACAAAAATGCAAATATTCCAGAAAAATTTTCCCCATACACAAAAGGCTTAATTTATGTAGCAGCCCTACCATTTCACCCATCATAAGAAGCCAACCATGATCTTCGGAAGCCTAACGATCACCCCCACTCACAAGTTTGTTATAAACACTTCATCCATTCTTTACACGGTTTCTTAACCTGATCCTATTTATGCTCAGAGGGCTCCGATATTAATTATTCTGCTACTTTTGTTTTAATGTACTTTACATAAGGTCACATTCTCTACCTTACATAAAGCCATGAATATATTCATAAAAAGAGCCATTAGGTGCAAAATATACTTTATTATAAATCTGCTCTCCCCTACTTTCTGAATTTTCCAGTTTCAGACCGGTCTCTAAATGATATTATTATTTTAGTATCATAATTAAAGGAAGCTATAAAATAGGAGTGTTACTATGGATTTTAGTTTTATTGAAATAATAAAATTCATCTTTTTAGGATTACTGCAAGGATTTACCGAGCCAATCCCTGTATCTTCAAGCGGCCACCTAGTTATTTTTCAGCATTTTTTCGGAATTAACATTCCGGGATTAAGCTTTGAGCTGTTTGTAAACTTTGCATCCCTGCTGGCTGTTATCTTTATTTATCGAGCTGATTTAATGAAGCTGATAAAAAACGGATTCTCTTATTTGACTGTATCGGATAAAACGACTGCTATGAAAAAGGACTTCTATTTCATTCTTTACCTGATTGTAGCTACCATTCCAGCCGCATTTATTGGCCTCTTCTTCGAGGATCAGATTGCCTCTATTTTTAAAGGTGTGCGTGTCATTGGCTTTACGTTGATCATTACCGGTATTGCCCTATGGCTGATCCGTAATTTTGAAGGTAGAAAAGCTGAAGGAGAATTGACATTTAAAGATGCTATTATTGTGGGATTATCACAGGCTGTTGCTTTAATCCCTGGAATCAGCCGTTCTGGTGCGACTATCGTATCTTCTATGGCGATGGGCATGAATCGTGAAACCGCATTGAAATTCTCGTTTTTCTTATATATCCCTATCAGCCTTGGCGGGATGATCTTTTCAGTAACAGATATGGTGAACGACCCTAATTTAGGGAGATTGCTTATACCGTATGCGTTAGCCTTTTTGGCATCCCTTATTGCCTCCTATTTTTCACTGCGCTGGTTTATGGATATTATGAAAAAAGGAAAATTAGGTTATTTCTCTATTTACTGTTTTATCGTTGGGATCCTTGTTATTATCTTTGGTTAATTTACAAAAAGGAGAACAGGCACTTATGCTTGTTCTCCTTTTTGTATTTCCCAATCACTTTTATAGTACACTTATATGTATATAAACTGATGCATCACGAACATTACATGATAAACACCTATCCCTTAAAAATAGTTCGAGTTTCTTATCCTACTGGTCGCAATAATAAATAAAGAACGGTGATGGCTATGTTTAAAATTTTATTAATTGAAGATGATACCAGCCTCTTTAAAGAAATTAAAGACAGGTTAACACAATGGTCCTATGAAGTGTATGGCGTTCAAGATTTCGGAGAGGTACTTAATGAATTCACGAATGTTCAGCCTGACTTAGTCCTAATTGATATTCAATTGCCTAAATATGATGGTTTTCATTGGTGTCGGCTGATTCGAACGCACTCAAGTGTACCCATTCTATTTTTATCATCCAGAGACCACCCTACTGATATGGTTATGTCTATGCAGCTTGGCGCCGATGACTTTATACAGAAACCCTTTCACTTTGATGTGCTAGTTGCGAAGATTCAAGCCATACTACGAAGGGTTTATCACTATAATGCTGATCAGGCACAGCTGAAAATTTGGTGCGGAGCAACGATTAATTATGAAAAGAATACGGTTGAAAACGAAATCGGCTCAATAGAACTTTCAAAAAATGAAATTTTCATACTAAAGCAGCTAATCGATCATACGAATAAAATTATCAGTAGAGCTCGTTTAATTCGCAGTCTATGGGATGATGAGCGCTTTGTAAGTGATAATACACTAACCGTAAATGTGAACCGCCTGCGAAAAAGGCTTGATGAACTTGGACTCGGACATTTTATTGAAACAAAAGTAGGTCAAGGATACATGGCAAAAGAGAAGGCAGACTCTATATGATCAAAAGCTATTTAATTGAAAGACGAAGCTGGATCATTTTATTCCTGTCTACTCATCTATTCCTACTCTTTGTGGCTTATATCGACCAGGCCATTCCTTTTCATTCAATCGCTTATATCGTCTTTTTATCTGCGATTATTTTTACCATTTTTATGATTATTCGCTATAGGTCAGAAACACGCTTTTATAGAGTTTTAGCTAAATGGGAGACTGATTTAGATATCTCCACTTTACCGGATGCCAAAAGCCCTTTTGAACGTATGGTTCTAACTAGTATATTGAATCAAACTGAGCATCTGAAACAAACATCTGCACATAGTCAAACCTTACTTGAACAAGAAAAAGACGATTTACTTTCCTGGATTCACGAGGTTAAGACTCCACTAACAGCTATGCATTTAATCATTGATCGCCTAGAGGATGAACGAACAAAATCTGAGCTAACCTATGAATGGATGAGAATTCAACATCTGCTTGATTCTCAACTTTTCCAAAAGCGACTTCAATTTATTGAAAATGACCTTTTAATAGAGACCCTAGACTTACAAGCGATTATCTATAGAGAAATAAGAGAATTGCAGAGTTGGTGTATGCAAAAAGGGATAGGCTTTGACCTCCAATTAAACAGCACCGCCGTTTTAAGTGATGCCAAGTGGTTGAGCTTTATTATCAGACAGTTATTAACGAATGCAGTCAAATATAGCCATGATTCTGATATTACCCTTTCAAGCTGCCAACTCGAGAATAACCATACGATTTTAATCGTACAAGATAACGGACGTGGAATTGACCCAAAAGACGTGCCTCGCATATTTGATAAAGGTTATACCTCTGCAGTCGAACATACTAACCATGCTGCCACTGGCATGGGTTTATATTTAGCCAAGAAAGCTGCCACATCTTTACTGATTGAGATAGACGTCGAATCAAAACCAGGTGAGGGCACACAATTCACCCTAACCTTTCCAAAGCAAAATGATATCGTTGAGGTCATCGGCATGTGACAGGAATGTCACATGCTTTTCTATTTTGTTCGGTGAATAGAAGGATTTGAATAGAACAGCCTCTATATAATGAAGATATCAATTAAGGGGAGATGGATTCCATATGAATATATTAGAGGCACATAAAGTCTATAAATTATTCGGCAGTAAATTTACTAAACAAGAGGTTTTGAAAGGGATTGATCTTTCTATAAAAACGGGGGAATTTGTTGGAATAATGGGCGCTTCTGGCTCAGGAAAAACGACATTACTGAATGTATTATCGTCAATTGATACAGTCAGCAAAGGAACCATCATGATAAATAAAACAGAGATGACAGCAATGAAGGAAAAGAAATTGGCCGAATTCCGTAAGCACCATCTTGGCTTTATCTTTCAGGAATATAATCTATTAGATACCTTAACCGTTAAGGAAAATATTCTTTTACCGTTATCCATTAGCGGCTTATCGAAAAAAGAAGCTATTAAGAAGTTTGATGAAGTAGCAAAGGACCTTAGCATCCTTGACCTGAAGGATAAATACCCAAATGAACTCTCCGGAGGCCAAAAGCAGCGAACATCTGCAGCAAGAGCGTTTATCCATGAACCAAGTATTATTTTTGCCGATGAACCTACAGGTGCTCTTGATTCTAAATCAGCATCCGACCTGTTAAATAAACTAAGTCAATTAAATCAAAAAAGGAATGCAACAATTGTTATGGTTACACATGACCCTGTAGCAGCCAGTTATTGCAATCGAGTTGTTTTTATCAAGGATGGACAGATCTATACACAGCTAACAAAGGGCCAGGAAGATCGTGAATCCTTCTTCAAAGGAATTATCAAAACACAAGGGATCTTAGGCGGTGTTAAGGATGAGCGTTAAAACACTCATATGGAGAAACCTCAAAAAAAATATAAATAACTATTATCTTTATGTATTTGCCTTGGTTTTCAGTGTTGCCCTTTACTTTTCATTTGTTACTCTGCAGTATGACCCAGCAATGGATGCTGCCAAAGGTTCGATAAAAGGCGGAGCTGCACTTCAAGTAGGATCTATTTTGCTCATTAGCATCGTACTTGTATTCCTGCTCTTTGCCAATAGTATTTTTATTAAACGGCGGGGCAAAGAAATTGGTCTATTCCAGTTAATCGGTATGACGAAATCGAAAATATTCCGTATTTTGAATATGGAAAATACGATTCTCTACTTTGGTTCATTGGTGGTAGGTATTTTTATTGGATTCTCCATTTCAAAGCTGATTATGCTTATACTCATTAAATTAACTGGTGTCGAGGATATAGCTACTCTTCGTTTTTCAGGAGAAGCGCTAATCCAAACCATTATTGTGTTCAGTGTGATTTATCTACTAATCATGTTATCAAATTATCTCTTCATTAAAAGACAAACTATATTATCATTATTTAGAGTAACTTCTTCCGCTGAAGTGAAAGTCAAAAAAATATCTAAATTTGAAATTATCATTGGTATGCTTGGTATTTTATTAGTAGGTTCTGGCTACTATCTTTCAACTCAACTTTTAGATGGTGATTTTACTACTAGCAATGAGTTATTTGGAGTAATGGCTTACATTCTTGGGGCTGTAATAGGTGGAACCTATTTGTTTTATAAAGGCTCTGTGACCTTTATTTTAAATAGTATTCGTAAAAAGAAAGATGGTTATTTAAATGTGTATGAGGTTGTATCTCTCTCATCTATCATGTTCCGGATGAAATCGAATGCTCTGTTATTAACGATTATTACAACCGTATCAGCACTTGCAATTGGCTTACTCTCATTATGCTATATCTCCTTCTATTCAACAGAGAAAACAGCAAAGAATAATGTTCCAGCAGACTTCTCATTCACGAATGAAAAAGATGCCGATCATTTTACAAATGTCCTTCATGACAGTGGCGTTACCTTTAATGAAAAGAAAATTGAGGTTATTCAAGCGAGAATTAATGTTAAACACATTTTAAAAACCAATCTTGATATCCTTGATTATCAACCGGATGCCATGCCAATGCCTGTTATCAGCGAAAAGGCAATTGATCATGTAAATTTATCTGCCAATGAAGCTTATTTCACCGGTTATAGCGATATGCTGAAAAACATGATCGGTTTTAAGGATGAGGGAAATATACAATTAACAGGGAAAACTATCAAGATTGATCAAAAATTCAGGGGCCTAAAGAGAGATTATGTGATCTCCTGGAATTTTTCAAGTGGGGGATTACCTGCTGTCGTTGTAGATGAATCCGTTTTTCATAGGCTAAAGAACGATATAGGCCCGGCTATCCATGGTGATGAATCAATCTATATTGGGATTCATATAACGGATCATGAACAACTTTCTGAAGCAAATAGACTATTCAACCAATTAGTTACTCAGGATGACACACATGAATCTCGTCTTAATAACACTCAGGATAATAAAAAATCAATGGGATTAGTAATGTTCATTGTCGGCTTTTTAGGATTAACATTCCTAATCACATCGGGTTGCATTCTTTACTTTAAACAAATGGGTGAAAGTGAAGATGAAAAGTTAAACTTCTCTATTTTACGAAAGCTCGGATATACTCAACAGGATCTTTTAGAAGGGATTCAGCTGAAACAATTATTCAATTTTGGAATACCACTGGTTTTGGGCCTTTGCCATAGCTATTATGCAGTTAAGTCAGGCTGGTTTTTCTTTGGGACTAAGATTTGGACACCCATGCTGGTCGTAATGATTTTATATACTGCACTCTATTCAATATTTGGGATCCTATCCGTTTCATATTATAAGAAAATCATAAAAGAATCTTTATAGTAAGGATTTTGAAGCTCTTGCTTTGAATAGCGGGAGCTTTTTTATGAAGATAATATATCGAAGAATTTTTTACACTTGCTTGTATTTTGTTTATGAAGATTATGGTGTATACCCTAAGCGCCTTCGTCTACTCTATTTAGATGAAGGCATGTAATGCAGTATACACCGTTCCTAAAGTAGCAACTTTAGAGACAAAGGTTATCACGATTGCTTTCATATAAGAGCCTCCCTTGTTTTAGGTTTAGTAAATAGCTGCTTTGGTTGACTAAATTAAACAAACAACATAACAGCCATTGTTACAAATTTAAATCCAAAAACAATTCCTAATGCTTTCATTCTTTTCTTCCTCCTATCTTTTTATTATTATCTGATGCCTTATTACATGAAGATATGCATAGCTGCATAAACGACCAATAATGTAGCTGATTTAAGAGCAAAAGTTGATACTACACTTTTCATTTTTCACACACTCCTTTTCAAAAATGAGCAATCTTTTTTTAGTTATATATTCAACTCACAGATACAGTATAGAACAAAAACACTATAACAGTCTAGTGGAAATTTCAAAAAAACTTTGTGAAATAATTCACTATTTAATCCTCGACGGACCGAATTAATCCGTTGATATATATAGTTGTATACAAGTATACTTAATGAAATACGATTGTGAAAGCAATGAAAACACTTTCAAAAACATGTGATATTTTTCACAAACTGTATCACCTGTCTAAAAACAAAACTATAACAGTTTTGTTATCTAGGTTAATTTTTTTCACTATGAATTCACAAACTTTTCATGACTGGCATTCTATTTTCTTTACTAATTTATTATCCAACTAAAAAAATCTAACAGGTCTGTTAGGCTTTAAAAAAGAGCAATTTTACATTCTCAACAAGATCCAAATCAACTAAAAGCAATTCGAATAGTCGTTTTGAATCCATATTCGTGATCTCCTTAATTTTGTTCAAACAGTATTGCGTATTGCAACGTATTTCTATGAATATGTAGCTCTTTTGACGTAAACGTCATATTCCCATTATTAAGGAAAAGAACAGACTATATAATATAGTAAAGGACATATTCATCAACCACTTTCTGTAACTTTCGAGGAGCATAAAAAAGAGGGTCGGAGAGACTACATAGACTAAGAATGTATCTCCCTATAAGCCTCCGAAGCTGTTCCGTAATCAAGAATATTACTAACGACACTTCCAATAAAGTGGGTTTTCGGAACCTATCATTCGGAGGCTTCCGATATACACATGGAGTAAATGACAGGTACATTCTTTTCTATCTCCATGTAAACTTGAGTACAACCTTGGTAAAACAGAGATCAGGTTTACTAGCTACGATTCCTTTTTATGTGTTGATCACAATCTAACAATAGACAGTTCTATATCTTCTAGTATTTACTATCTATCACTCTTTCTCTTCTCTCACTAGCAAAATGTAAGCACTTCCAAATTACCTATAAATTTAAAATCCACTAAGTCATACTACCTGGTTTTTTCACCTTATCACTTTTATTTAGTGGTATTTTTATCCTGTTATTTCCATTACCTATCCTTAAGTTATAAGAAATTTGATATATTTGTAAGTGGAGCCTAAAACTCTCAAAAAATACAAAGGATAGGTGCCTCGTATGAAACTATGGAGCAGTATTAAAGGTCGTATCGTTTTATCAAGTACATTGGCAATCGGCTTAGCAGCAACCTCTTTTATGACAAGTGAAGCAGAAGCCACTAAGCACAAACCACATAAACCTAAGGAACAACCACAAGTTGAACTTCGTATTATGGAAACGACAGATATTCATACTAATCTTCTAAGCTACGATTATTATAAAGATAGCTCTGCTCCTAAGATAGGATTAGCCAAAACAGCTACTCTTGTAAAAAAGGCACGTTCAGAAGTTAAAAACTCAGTATTAGTTGATAATGGTGATCTTATTCAAGGGACACCTCTTGGCACATATAAAGCAAAAATCGATCCGTTAGAAAAAAGAGAAACACATCCAGCCATAAAGGCTATGAATATCATGGATTACGATATAGCAACTCTTGGAAATCATGAGTTTAACTATGGGTTGAAATATCTGAATGAAGTATATAATGACGCTGATTTTTCGGTCATAAATGCAAACGTATACATTGATGATCATGATAATAACCCACGTAATGATATTAATAAATTTCTGCCCTATAAAATCGTTAACAAAAAAGTAAAAGATCAATCTGGAAAAACCAAAATCATCAAAATTGGCTATATTGGATTTGTTCCACCGCAAATCAATGAATGGGACAAGGTTAATCTTGATGGCAAGGTCATTACAAAGGATATTGTAGCAACTGCTAAAAAATATATTCCGATCATGGAGAAAAGAGGAGCTGATGTCATTATTGCTATGGCTCACTCCGGCTTTAGCGGAACTAGCGATAATACCGAAGATACTGTATATGCTTTAAGTAAAGTATCTGGTATTGATGCCATTACTTTTTCACACACACATAAAGTGTTCCCAGCAAAGACAGTTGCTGATTTAGATGCCTTATTTAAAGATTCTAAAGGAAGCCCACTTCCTGGTGTTGATAATACGAAAGGAACCATCAACGGCGTACCGGCTGTTCAAGCAGGATATGGCGGTGCTGCACTTGGGATTATTGATTTAACATTAAAACAAGTAAAGAGTGAGTGGGAAGTGTCCCAATCTCAATCATCCACAAGGGGTGTCGACGAGTCCGTACAACCTGATAAATCCATCGTTCGTGCTATCCAAAAGGATCACGAAGGTACGTTGAAATATATAAATACACCTATCGGTACAACCACTGACGACATTTACAGCTATTTCGCACTGGTTCAAGATGATCCATCTGTTCAGGTCGTTACGAACGCACAAAAATGGTACGCAGAAAAATACATCGAATTAAATAAGCCAGAATTAAAAGACCTTCCTATTTTATCGGTTGGAGCTCCATTTAAAGCTGGCCGAAACGGTGTTGATGAGTTTACAGATATTAAAAAAGGTGATTTAACCATCCGAAGCGCTGGTGATTTATATCTTTATGACAATACATTAAAGGCCGTTAAAATCAAAGGCTCCGTTGTAAAAGAATGGATTGAAATGTCCGCAGGTAAGTTTAATACAATAGATCCTGCCAAAACAAGTGAACAAGAACTATTGAATCCATCCTTTGCGGTCTATAATTTTGATGTTATTGATGGCGTCAATTATCAAATTGATGTAACAAAGGCTCCAAAATATTCGGCAAACGGCACTCTTATCAATCCAGATTCAAGCCGTGTTATCAACCTGGAGTACAATGGCAGTCCGGTTGATCCGAATCAGGAATTTGTCGTTGTCACTAACAACTATCGTGCAGGTGGCGGAGGTAACTTCCCAGGATTAAAAGGCAGTGAACTTGTCATTGATTCTGCAGATGAAAACCGCCAAGTTCTAATGGATTATATTTCTGAAGTAAAAGAAATCACACCAACAGCTGACCGCAACTGGTCTATTGCTCCGATTTCTTCTGATGTGAATGTCACATTTACGACCTCACCAAAGGCAGAAGAATATATTACGGATCAAACACCATTCACTTACAGTGGTAAAACAGACGCTAAAGGCTTTGGAATCTTTAAAATTGATCTAAATCGCGGAGTCAATGTTCAGTTACTGGGTTTAAATGATTTACATGGACAATTGGATACAGTCACTAAAGTTGGGGACTTACCCACAGGGCCGATACAATATACGGCTGCAGCATTAAAGCAAGAAGAAGCTAAAAATCCTAACACCTTTTTGGTGCATGCAGGAGATATGATTGGCGGAAGCCCATTAGTCTCTGCCTTGTTTCAAGACGAGCCTACCATTGAAATTCTAGAAGCAATTGGATTTGATGCAGGAACATTCGGCAACCATGAGTTTGATGAGGGAATTGATGAACTAAAAAGGATGATGAATGGCGGTGATCACCCTAAAGGAAACGCTGACTATGACGGAATGAACTTTCCGTTAGTTGCAGCCAATGCTTTTGATACCAGGGATGGCAAATTAATCACTCAACCCTATACAGTTTTAGAGGCTGAGGGTGAGAAGATTGGCGTCATTGGCGTTGTGACACAGGAAACTCCTACGATGATCGTTACTAAAGGGAATGAAACATTAAAAATCACAGATGAAGTAGCGGCCATCAATAAATATACGGACGAACTTATGAAACAAGGAATTGAGGCCATTATCGTACTTGCCCATAATCCCGCAACGCAAACTGGCTATACCGATTCCTTCGATGCGAGCCGGATTGCAGAGCAGATTAATGATGAAGTTGATGTTATTTTCGCAGCGCATAACCATGTAAATGTGAACCGCGTTGTTGATCAAAAATTAATTGTTCAAGCTTATTCCTACGGAAATGCTTTTTCTGATGTAGATGTCACGATTGATCCACTAACAGGCGATATCATCAGCAAAATAGGAGAAATTAAAACCGTTTATCAAAAAGATGTTACTCCTGATCCTGAAGTAACATCCATCTTAAAAAAATACGCTGATCGAGTGGAACCTATTAAGGCGCAAATAATTGGTCAAAATACCTCTTCTCTTGAAAAAAGTTATCCAACTACAACAAGAGAGCTCAGTGATATTGCCTTAGGAAACTTGATTGCTGATGGTATGAAGGTAGCCATGGATTCAGATTTCGCCTTAATGAATGGCGGCGGTGTACGTTCTCCATTAGACGCAGGCGAAGTGACATTTGGTGATTTATTCGCCATCCAGCCATTTGGTAATGTATTAAACAAAGTAAAGCTTAGCGGAGCTGATTTAGAAATTGTTTTAAATGAGCAAATTACAGCAAGAGGTTTAGATTATCATGTATCCGGTTTTAAATATACGTACACGTATGATGACCAAGCGAAAACCGGTAAAGTCATCGATATCCTCTTACCTGATGGCAGTAAAGTGGATCCTACTAAGGAATATACAGCAGTCATTAATAACTATATGTATGGAAATATCAGCACGAGCTTTGGTAAGCTATCGACAGATATGGAAGTTGGTCCAGTTGATTTAGATGCGACCGTTGATTATGTAAAAACCTTACCTTCTC
Organism: Pradoshia sp. TA40_28; assembly: GCF_059694525.1. Lineage (NCBI taxonomy): Bacteria > Bacillati > Bacillota > Bacilli > Caryophanales > Bacillaceae > Pradoshia > Pradoshia sp. TA40_28. The sequence continues at coordinate 62,234 of NZ_JCATZO010000001.1, read as the reverse complement.
CTTTCGAATATAAAATAGAAGGCAGAATTCAAAAAGTAAATTAAGAAAATAAAAGGTCTGCGAAATCCTTAACAGAAAAAAGTGACCCCTAAAAATTAGAGTTTGAATCTTATTTTTAGGGGTCCTTACTATTTAAATCAGTCCTTTTTTTACTTTTCAAATAAACTTCTGTACTGCCCATACCCCTTCTCTTCCAACTGGTCTTTAGGCACAAATCGGAGTGCTGCAGAATTAATACAATAACGAGCTCGGTCCGGACCAGGCCCATCATCAAAAACATGGCCCAGATGTGAATCTGATGTTTTAGACCTTACTTCAATTCTCCTCATCCCATACGAAGTATCAAGCTTTTCTTCCATTTCGTTTCTTTGGATTGGTTTCGTAAAACTAGGCCAACCACAGCCGGCATCATATTGATCGAGTGAGCTAAATAAAGGTTCACCCGAGATGATATCCACATAAATTCCCTCTTGCTTATTATCCCAATACTCATTCTGAAATGGTGGCTCTGTCGCATTATTTCTTGTGACCTCATATTGAATAGGTGTTAATTCTTTTCGTAGCTGTTCATCACTTTTTGTATTCTTCCAATTCTCCCTGATAAAACGAGCTCTTCCGGACCCTTCTTTATATAGATTGTAGTGAAAAGGATTCTTCTTATAATAATGCTGGTGCTTCTCTTCTGCTCTGTAAAACGGACCAGCTGGGAGAATTTCCGTCACAATTTCTTTCTGGAAGCGCCCGCTTTCGGCCAGCTCTTTCTTTGAGCTGATAGCTAAATGATGCTGCTCTTCAGTATGATAAAAGATCGCGGTCCGATAAGAATGGCCCCGGTCATTAAATTGCCCTCCGGCATCGGTCGGATCGATTTGCTGCCAATACTGTTTAAGCAATGTTTCATATGACATTTTATCAGGGTCATATGTGATTTGGACAGCCTCATAATGGCCCGTTGTATCACTGCAAACCTCTTCGTAAGTGGGGTTCTCTGTATGACCACCGGTATAACCCGATACCACTTTTATAATGCCAGGCTGTTCATCGAATGGTGATACCATACACCAAAAGCAACCTCCTGCGAATGTTGCAACTTCCAACTGGTTACCCATTCAGCTCACTCCTTGCTCTGTTATATTTTATGGGGAAAAGATGCCCTACTATCTTTCCAACCCCACTTCCTTCGTATTCAAACCAGTGGATGTTCTTTGGGTGATAAAGATGATTTCATCTATGTGCCTCTATTCAAAAATTAACCATAAAATAAGGGAAAGATATAAATAATCTCTCCCCGTTCTTCCATAGACTGCTGAGTACCGTATCCGTAGATCAATTGATCATACTATGATATCAGGAGCCAGTCTTTATTGATTTATCCAATAGCTGCTCATCTTCATTACTTTCAGCTTCGCTTTTATACCGCTTTTTCAGATTAATATACCCAATTGTTGTGACCGTAAAGGCACCAAGGGCATCTACAATGATATCTCCCATCGTATCCGTGACAGCATCCCTGCCAATCAGCACAGCCCCTTCTCCTGTGATGAATTTTTGCATGTTTGTTCCCAATACTCCATCTGCAAAAAACTCGTAAATTTCCCAAATGGCTCCACAAGTTATGGCAAAACAAAAGGCGAATAAGGCCACAAAAAAAGGACTTAAATCAATCGTTTTCTTAGTATCATTAAGGAAATTGACAATGACAAATCCTAAAGCTCCTAACATACCCGCACTAAAGCAATGTAAGATTAAATCCCAGTATGGAATCTTATAATAAAAATTGCGAACCTCGCCAAGATAGATTGCACAAAATAAAAATATAAAGTACATAATTTCCATGATATTCGGTATATCAATGCGGAAACGATGTTCGAGTTTAGATGGCAGGAAGATGACTATACATCCTACTAAGCATTGCAAAATCATCAGTACATAGTCGCTTTTTACTCGGTCATATTCATTTTTAGCAACGCCTGACGGGGCGTTAACCATCATATATATGGCATAAATGACTGATACCGCGAGTAACAGAAGAACTACTCTAAAGATCCAGTTTTTCCTCTTTTCGTATTTTCGATATTCCATGCTAAATCCCTCCTCCCACCTATTTTAACCTTTCCCCCCTGTCAGTGGTATGGTATTTATCCATCAGGAGATATCAGATTATAATAACATTGGAATTAACAAACTAAGGAATCCCTCCCAAAAGGCATTCCTCAGTGGCTAAAAAAGATAGTCACATATTCGATCAAACACCGATTCCAACAGGAAGGTAATAGGAAAGATTATCGGTAATCATACCGCCAACTCTGTAGCCGAAAGCAGATGATTCCCCGTTTAGCAGGAAGCTTCCTAAGAGAAGTCTCCCCTTTTGCTGCCCCTTTTCGCTTTGAAAATGTACCACAGGCTGCTCAACATAAAGTTGGTAAACCGAAGGGTATGCTGTGTATGATTTTTGACTATCGGCGTAGTTTAATCGGCCATCCTCATGAAAAATTTCTACCGTGTCTCCCTCACGCCCAAAAACAGGCTTTTTCACATAAGGCAACCGTCTATCTAAAAAAGGGGTGGCTTCAAGATACGAAGGCAGGAAATAATCTTCAATCCATTGGTGCTCCTGATCTGTAAAAAAAGGATGCATTTCTTCATGCAACCCCCAAATAACAGCCTGAACGGCTTTGTTTTGCAGTAAGAAAGCTGATGGTGGATTCAGGATAGACAGTTTCCCTTCTTCGACCAATTCAAGCAACCATAAGCCAATTGGATTCTCCTCTTCGTCCTGATCCATAATGGCGTTTTCAATCGGAAAAGTCTGCCGATAGAGGATGTCAATCCTGACTCCACTCTCATCGAACAGTCCCACACCTCTTTGAATTTGCAGCTTATGTAAGGGAGTGAACTTAGATGACGGTACAGCCTGTTTAAGATACTGAACTGTCTCTCGATCCTCCAGATTATCCTCATGAGCAGTGAACACGATATGTGGAGGTACCTCTTTACTACTTTGGCTGATACTATATTGGACCGCCTTAAACAACTGCTCATTCAATCCTTCATTTGGATTCTTTACACCAAACTCGTTGCAAACCCTGCCGTTCACATGAAACAATTCTTTAATAAATGTCGGCGTATCAGAATTAATCTCAATGCACTTATATCCATCCCCAAACGGAATAAGATCCAGCCGCGCAATGACGCTCTCGACTGGAAGGGTTTTAAGCCTTAAAAAGGAAAGTGTCTCTTTCGGAAATCCCATCTCAAGAAATGTTTCATCCGGAACTTCACGCAACAGCGAGGCTGTTTTCGTAAATACCTTGCCGATCCGTTCAGTGATCTGGCGAATAGTAGCCTCCTCTTGTCGGCTTACCAACTGCATATCATACAGGGCATATTCCTCGCCATAAAGATCTGCCCAAAAACTTTCTATGTTTCTATAAAACTGTTGTCGTCTTTCATGATAGCTATTCGTCAACATCATTGATCTCCTTAACATAAATCACATATACGCCTCGATCCTCATCCACCTCAGTAGATGTCACATTCATCTGACCGAATCCCGGTACATCCACAGTATCCTTCAAAAGATAACGCAGGACATCATAATGAGTATCGCAGGGGATGCAGGAAAGCAGCCTATAGTTTTCTCGTAATTCAGGGTTTCGAAACTCTATATGAATTCCTTGACCACGGTAGTTTTTTTCATTCTCCCCTTGCAAATTCCTGCCCATTTCTTTAACCACAAGGATTTCCTCTTCACCAGCCATTTCAGTTGATGTAAGCTCGTATTGTGTTCCCCTTATAATGAAATAAGCGCATAGCTGTCTGGCATAACACTCATCTACACCAATGGCTGGGAGACTGTATTGGTAAAATGGTTCATACAGTCCATGCCCTTTATCAAGATAATATGTTAATTGCTTCATCTCTACTTCCCTTCCTCATTTAATAGGATAGACATTTCGCCAATATTAACCCAACAGCAAGTGACAATGAGATCAGCATAATACCAACTGCCTGATTATCCTCTTCAATTGCCTGATGGATACTAAAACGGATCGTAAGAACTTCCGCGAGCAAGAATACAACAATTTGTGAGACGATTCCTATAACTCCCCAGATCAACATATCCACTAGTGATACTGAATATTCGACTGCGGACCCAAGCACAATAGCTAACCCGACGATTTTACCGCCGAGTGACATGGCTGCGGTTGAATTCTTTTCAGCAATCAACTTGAACTCCCTCAGCTTAGGTGTAGTAATAATAAATAGCGCGATTCCTGCAGCAAGTAATAACAATGCTACTCCCATGTATGATAAGAAATTAAGATATAAATTCATATAAATCCTCCCTTTCCAAAAACTAACCTCCAAAAACTTTCGTCCCGCTCCCAAATCCTGAACTTGCCTTAATTCCTCCTTTAAAAGAAGAACTATTTTTATAAGATTTATAGGCGTTATTATTCAGAAGCGAACTTTTATCCCTATAGTATGTACCGCCATAATAATAATGGCCATAATGACCCGAGCTATAATCATCACATTCCCACACGCCATCCTCATCATCCCAGTCCCAATCCCCACAGCTTTGATCCGTTGGTTTTGGAGGAAGGTCAGCATTTGTCGTTCCACATCTAACCAGGCCAATCGTAAGTGCAGTTGCAGTCACACCAATCATGATTTTCTTGGTTTTATTCAAAGTTATCACCCCACTTCCTTTTTTATTATATTTTACAAAATATTTACAATAAAATGTGCAAAATATGAAAATTGACTTAAGTTTTCTATGTTATATGGCCCAGTAAGGAATACATGCTTACGCATCATTTCAGCCTACCTATTTAGAGCAGCTTTCTGATCTCCGTCATCTCATCACAGATCTAAAAGACCAGCCACCTCCATTAAACTTACATACCCACCAATTCTAAATAATAAAAAAGCCTCTAAAACTCGGAAGTCTTAGAAGCAATTTCTGTAGTCTTTGCAAAGAACGATAAAAACAGAATTAAAATTCCACTTTGAATGATATTGAAAATCAAGGAAGCGTCACCATCATAAGCCCATCTACTTTTGTTCATAAACAAAAGTACTACAAAAAAAGACCAACAAAAAATTACTTTTCATAAAAACCGATAGTCTCCTTTTTAATTGAAAAACCTTTGTTTTTCACTCCATTAACAATTTTTAATTGCATATCCGATTAGATCATATTTATCCTCATTAAAATGCTTATGTACTAAAAATTACGATTTGTATCATTTAATATGTATTACCATATGTACAGGTTTATAAATCATAAATTTACAATACTATGAATTTATCTTACTAGTATGGCTGTACCAAATTATCATCTCACCCATTACATAACATGGATAATCCATGATCGCAGACCAATAGGATTATACGACCGCAAAAAAATCACCTTCCTTACGCAGGAAAGTGATTTTAGATTAATGGGTTAAAAAGATACTACAGTACGTTTTTATTAACAGTAGTTTTTTCTAAAGGTTTAGCTGTATTTGTTCTACTTCCAATTTTCTTAGTGATGAATAAACCGATTAAACAAATGACAGCAGCACCGGCTAGCCAACTCCAAGTATGTACCCCGAATCCTTGATCACTAGCTAAGCCGATTTTTGAGAATACGATATAGAAAGAAATGACACAGAAAATCATTCCCCAAGCAGCTTCCTGACGGTATCTCCATGGCTCCAGATTTACAAGATTACGGCTAGGGAGTACATACACCTCTTCTCTTGGTTTTATTTTACCGATCACCAACATAAGCAGACAGCTGATGACAAACAGGATTGCCAATTGATATAAGAAACTCATTTCCGGTTTAATAACCAATTGTAGGATTGCATACGTTGCAATAAAGAAAGTAATGGAGATTTTCGCTGCAATCGCTGGAACCCTCTTTGTTACATAGCCGATGAAGATAATGGTGAAAATCGGTACATTGAAAAAGCCGTTAATGACTTGTAAATATTGAAACAACCCACTTGGTGCATACATAATCAGTGGCGCGATAAACATGGAAATCAAAGCAATGAAAACACCGAACCATTTACCTTTCCTGACAATTTCCTCGTCAGATTTATTCTTTCCTAAAGTTGGTGCATACACATTGATAGCAAAAAGAGTTGAAGCACTGTTTAAAATTCCATTAAATACACTTAATACAGATCCAAACATTGCGGCGGCAAACAAGCCGATCAATGGTTTTGGCATAACTTCTGTTACCAAGGCTGAATACATAGTGTCTGGGTTAGCCCCTGTATTACCTATAATCTGAAACGCCATGATACCAGGAATAATGACAATAATCGGCGTAAAAATCTTCAATAAACCGACAAACATGATCCCTTTTTGCCCTTCTTTTAAACTCTTTGCAGCCAAAGCACGCTGAATAATAGATTGGTCCGTTCCCCAATAATAGAAGTTAACCAGCAAAAGGCCGGTTAAAGCTGCCCCAAATGGGACAACATCTTGATTGGTACCGATTGCATTAAACTTTTCAGGTGTTGCCGCAACAAACTCAGAAAATCCTTGAGACATGCTACCATCTCCTAAAGTAAGCAAAGCAAAGATTGGAACTAATAAACCACCTATAGCCAAGGCAATTCCATTAAATGTATCGGAAATCGCAACCGCTTTCAATCCACCCAGAACGGCATAGAAGAAGCCGATGATTCCAATTAACCAGACCATAATCCAGATGCCTGCCCCGTAGCTGATATGAAACGTACTTTCAATATCGAACATTTGGCTTAACGCAATTGCACCTGAATAGAGTGTTGTCGGCAGCATGTTTAACACATACCCCAATAAAAACAAAATAGAGACAAAGGATTTAACTTGACTGTCATATCTGTCTTCTAGGAATTCAGGAATGGTTGTAATTCCTTGTTTTAAATAGCGAGGTAGCAGATAAATGGCCACTAACGCCAATACAAATCCGGATGTTACTTCATAGGCCATATTACTCATATTTCCCGCAAAAGATTGGCCGCTCATGCCCACGAACTGGGTGGCATTTAAGTTTGTCAGTAGTAAGGACATTCCGATAACGCCCCAAGTCAAACTTCTTCCACCTAAGAAATAGCTGTCCTTAGATATGTCCGTTCCAACTTTTTCTTTTCTAAGTTTAGAAAATGTATAGTAGGCAACTACACCTGTAAAAAGGATGAATGATAGAATGATATACCACTGCACGTAAACTCCCCCTGCTGTTCAAAATAAAAACGCTTTCAGGGGTATCATAATAAATTTTAGTAAATTAATCAATTTATTTTACTAAATAATTTTAAAAAGTGCTAAGTCCTTCCAAAAGAAATCTTCTAGATTTTTTAGATGAACCTTTCTATTTAGATCCAATTTACCTTTTATTCTAAGGGGATTTCAATTACATTCTCTTTCCCATTCTTATACAATAAAACGAATATATTCTTAAAGAAATTTACTAAAAAGTATAGTATACTGAAAGCGCTGTATTAAACGGATAGTGAATCTTACAAAATGTGAAGTTCATTTTTAAATTAAATGTAAGGAAAGGAGGCAGCGGTTCAATGGCAACGATTAAAGACATCGCAAATAAAGTAGGAGTTTCACTAGCGACGGTTTCAAGGGTTCTGAATTACGATGACTCTTTATCGGTCAGTAATGAAACAAAAAAACGAATTTTTGAAGCAGCAGAAGAATTAGACTATCAAAAAAAGCCTAAGCGCAAAGCACTCGCCTATAAAGTAGGGATCGTCAATTGGTATACCGAAAAAGAAGAATTGGACGACCTTTATTATATGGCTATCAGACTCGGTGTAGAAAAGCGATTGGAGTATCATAAGATTCAATCTACTAACTTTCCCGTCGATTCTTTACGTTCCCTTCAAAACGAAGGAATTCAGGGGATTATCGCTATCGGGAAATTTAGCGAAAATCAAGCTGAGGAACTAAAGAACGTCACAAACAAAATTGTGTTTGTAGATAGTTCACCCAACGACAGCCAATTCGATTCTGTGACGGTTGATTTCGAAAAAGCCACACGAAACGTCCTACACTATTTTCTGGAACAAGGACACAGAAAAATTGGTTATTTAGGTGGTCGAGAAATTTATAAAGATCAAACATCAGAGATTGATGATCTCAGAAGAGTTAGTTTTGAACAATTTTTAACGAAAAAAGGCCTTTACCAAGATGCTTATGTCTATGAAGGTAAGTTTTCAGTCGATGATGGCTATCATCTGATGAAACAAGCAATCAAAGATCATAAGGAAGATCTCCCCACTGCCTTTTTTGCCGGAAATGATTCTATCGCTGTTGGTGCATTACGCGCACTTCAAGAAACAGGCATTCAAGTTCCTAATCAGGTTAGTATTATCGGAGTAAATGATATTAGCATTTCAAAATACATGTCCCCTCCCTTAAGCACCGTTAAAGTATATACCGAATTAATGGGTGAAACCGCTGTTGATTTGTTGCTTGAGCAGTTTACCGGGAGACAAATTGCAAAAAAGGTTACCCTTGCCACTCAACTAAAAATTCGCGAAAGCTCTAAATAAAGCGCACATTTTTGTGCGCTTTTTTATATAGAAAAACCACTAGTAAAATTTTTAGTAAAATTGTTGACTCACTTTACCAGTTTTTATACAATGATATTGGATACGCTTTCAAAAAAAGGAAATATTATTGTATAAAAGCCAAAGAGTAAGGATCTAAATAATACAAAACGCTTTATTTAAATGACAAAGGGAAGTGACCTGATGGATCATCAACAATTATTATCAACATTTCAACGTGTTTTCTTAGGCAGTATACATGATAACATTCGAACTTTTTTTTCACCTGGACGGATTAACTTAATTGGTGAGCATACAGATTATAACGGCGGCTATGTATTCCCAGCAGCCATCACCTATGGCACATACGGGTTAACAAGACAGCGTAGAGACAGAACCATTCGATTATACTCATTGAATTTCGAAGAAGTAGGAATGATTGAGTTCTCTTTAGATGAATTAACGTATGAACCATCCCATTTATGGGCGAACTATCCTAAAGGAGTCATCCGGTATATTAGCGAGGATGGACACGAACTACCCAATGGCCTTGATATCCTCATATATGGCAACATTCCGAATGGAGCTGGCCTTTCTTCTTCCGCCTCACTCGAAATTTTGATTGGCGTAATGATAAATGAGGTCTTTCAATTAGGGATTGATCGCGTACAGTTAGTAAAGATTGGACAGAAAGTAGAAAACGAATTCATCGGAGTAAACTCCGGTATAATGGACCAGTTTGCGATTGGGATGGGGAAAGAGAAATCTGCTATTCTACTTGACTGTCAGACTCTTCACTACGAATATGCCCCTTTTGATATAGACGATCACCAAATCGTGATTATGAATACAAATAAACGTAGAGAACTTGCGGATTCAAAATATAATGAACGACGCAGCGAATGTGAAGCAGCATTAGAAATCCTGCAAAAAGTGACTGACATATCCTCTCTTGGTGAACTGTCTATGAATCTTTTTAATCAGCATAAAGATCTCATTGGCGACCCCATTATTGAAAAACGGGCACGTCATGCGGTTTATGAAAATGAACGGACAAAGAAAGCCTTTCAAGCATTACAGGCTGGTGATTTAACTCAATTTGGCCTTTATATGAATGAATCGCACATCTCACTTCGGGACGATTACGAAGTGACCGGACCAGAATTGGACGCGTTAGTGGAAGCAGCATGGCAACAGAATGGGACAGTTGGAGCCAGAATGACTGGAGCAGGGTTTGGCGGCTGCGCCATTGCATTGGTTAAATCAGCCCATATCGAAAAATTCATTGAAGAAGTTGGAGCAGCTTATAAGCAAGCTATTGGATATGAGGCAGATTTTTACGTTGCCAGTATTGGGGATGGAACTAAAGAAGTTATCGAGGAGGCGATCGTATGAGTATAGTAGTTCTTGGGGGAGCCGGCTATATTGGCTCACATGCTGTATATCAATTAATAGACGAAGGCTACGACACAGTAGTGGTCGATAATCTGCAAACCGGTCATAAGGATGCCATACATCCTAATGCGAGATTTTATCAAGGCGATATCCGTGAGAAGGACTTTCTAAGAGAAGTGTTTACGAAAGAACAAGTAGACGCTGTCCTTCACTTCGCTGCCTTTTCACTGGTTGGCGAATCCATGGAAAAACCGCTCGAGTATTTCCGTAATAATGTCTATGGTACGCAAGTACTGCTTGAAGTGATGAACGAATTCCATGTTAAGCATATCGTCTTCTCCTCTACTGCTGCTACATATGGAGAGCAAGAGCAGATGCCGATCACGGAAGAAATGACGACGAACCCGACAAATGCCTATGGCGAAACAAAACTTACGATGGAAAAACTGATGAAATGGTGTGACAAGGCATATGACATGAAATATGTAGCGCTGCGTTATTTTAACGTTGCTGGCGCCCGTTCAACCGGGGAAATTGGTGAAGACCATCATCCGGAAACACATTTAATACCCGTCGTATTACAAGTTGCTCTAGGACAACGAGAGTCTATTTCTATTTTCGGAGAAGATTATCCTACGGAGGATGGCACTTGCGTCCGCGATTATATACATGTTGAGGACTTAATTGATGCGCATATTTTAGCCTTGAAGTATCTTCAAAGCGGTGGTGAAAGTACGATTTTTAACCTCGGCAGCAGTACAGGTTTTTCAGTCAAGGAGATTGTGGAAGCAGCCAGAACGGTTACAGGCCATGAACTTCCCGCCAAACTAGCACCGAAGAGAGCTGGAGATCCCAGCACATTGATTGCCTCATCCAAGAAAGCCAACCGTATTTTAGGCTGGAAACCAAAACGGACATCCATCCAAAACATTATTGAGGATGCATGGAAATGGCATCAGTCCCACCCAGCCGGTTATGGAGATAAGTAACAATGTAACTTGGATAAATAGATTAAAAGGAGAAGATATCATGGAGATCTATGTAGCAGTTCAGCAACTTTTGAATCAAGCGAAAAGGCTTCAGATGCTTGATTCTGTAGATGAAATATACGCCAGAAATCAGATACTTTCATTGCTTCACTTAGATGGCTATTATCAACACCTAACAGAGAATGAACTGCCGATCCCAGATTTATTGGATCTTTTAACTGATTATGCTGTTAATACTGGAATAATTGATGATTTAATGGCCGAAAAAGATATTTTAAAGGCACAGCTAATGGATGTGTTTATTCCAAAGCCATCCGAGTTAAACAATACCTTTTATCAAAAATACAAAGAGCATCCAAATCAGGCAACCAATCATTTTTATGAACTAAGCAAAAATAGTAACTACATCCAAACGAAACAGATCGCAAAAAACATTAGCTATACCGTCGAGACGGATTATGGGGAACTCGACATTACTATCAATTTATCAAAGCCTGAAAAAGATCCTAAACAAATTGCATTGGAACGCGAAATGAAGCCTGTTTCCTCTAACTACCCAACTTGTTTACTTTGTATCGAGAATGAAGGATATGCAGGCCGAGTCAATCATCCTGCTCGTTCTAATCACCGAATGGTTCGTATTCCGTTAGGGAATGAGGCTTGGTATTTACAATACTCGCCTTACTTATACTATAACGAGCATTGTATTCTGCTATCGGGTGAACATCGTGATATGAAAATCAGTTTTCAAACATTCACCAACCTGCTGACATTTGTTCAAAAATTTCCGCATTATTTCATGGGTTCAAATGCAGATATTCCTATAGTAGGCGGATCGATATTAACTCATGACCATTATCAAGGTGGACGATATGAATTTGCCATGGCCCGTGCGGAAGAAGAAATACCTTTCTCCATACAAGGGTTCCCTTCTATATCTGCACAAATCGTGAAATGGCCAATGTCCGTGATTCGTATAAAAGGAGTCCGTCTGAAGGAAGTTGCAGGTGCAGCTGATCGGATACTCAATAAATGGATTCACTATAGCGATCCTTCTATTAATCTCGTTGCCTATTCCGGAGATATTCGTCACAACACCATTACACCGATTGCCAGAATGCGGGATGGCCAGTTTGAACTTGATCTTGTCCTTCGTAATAATCGAACTAGTGAGGAGCATCCATTAGGCATTTTTCATCCTCATCAGGATGTTCATCATATCAAAAAAGAGAATATTGGTTTAATTGAAGTAATGGGACTTGCTGTATTGCCGGCCCGTTTGCAAAAAGAACTCATTGAGGTAGAAAAATATCTGCTTGATAAGCCAAACGAAATGGCAGACTATCATCAAGCTTGGGCTGATGAACTAAAAGCAGCACATGGTAAGGTACTAGATTCAGATTCCACAAAGACTATCGTTTCTCAAGCAGTTGGCTCCAAATTCCTGAGATGTTTAGAGGACGCTGGTGTATTTAAACGAACCCTGACAGGAAAACAAGCTTTCCAAAGGTTTATTGATGTACTTTAATAGTTTCATACTCTTTACAAAAATAAAAAGAAGGCAACTCGGTGCCTTCTTTTTATTTTCTATTCATATACATCCGCAATTTCCTATTAATATATAGAAGATTAGTAGCTAATCCGTAGCCAGTCTATGTTTGTTTAAAATGGATTTGTGGCAATAAAGCTTGCTGTTTTCACATATACACGTGGGTTCAGCTTTAATTGATCCACTATAAATTCCGCAAGATCCTCAGGCTGTATAAATTTCGAATCATTATTTTCTTTAATTAAATCCAGGTCCATAGCCAAATCTGTTGCCACTGTGCTAGGTGTTAAAGCCGATACACGGATATTGTTACGGCGAACTTCCTGCGCAAGAGATTCCGTAAAGCCAATGACAGCAAACTTCGATGCACTGTAGGCGCTTGATGTAGCTGCTCCGTTTAATCCACTAGTCGAAGATACATTGATGATATCTCCACCATTTTTTTCAATTAATTGAGGCAGCACAGCCCTTGTCACATAATATGTGCCCATTAGGTTTATATCAATGATTCGTTTCCATTCTTCCGGGTCCATCTCTGAGATTGTTCCAAATGAAGCAATCCCTGCATTATTAATGAGGATATCAGCCGTTCCCAACTCATTGGTTAGCTTTTCAATCGCTGCTTCCACTTGATCCTTTGATGAAATATCAGCAGCTGCATACGCTGCTTTAACGCCGAAGCTTTCTATTTCAGCAGCTGCCTTTTTAAGAGTCTCCTCTGTTCTCGCAAGCAATCCAACGTTTACTCCTTCTTTTGCCAGTGCTATCGCTGTTGCTCTCCCGATTCCTCTGGCCCCACCTGTTATAAACGCTACTTTTCCTTTTAATGTCTGTGCCATTTTAAGAAGCTCCCTTCTAAATCATCTTGAAATACTCCTTAAGTATAATAGCTAGGCAGAAATAAGACTAAAGGTATGCACCCGAGCTTGCTAATCTGCACCAAGCTAATTTTCCTACTATGTAAATAAAGGCTCGCTTATTGACCAAATTAGAAATCTAGAACTCCACTTATTCACCTTTATAGGCAATGTTACATAAATTGTATGGGTGCTGTAAACTCAATGAAATTTCCCGAATGATAACAACTATAAACCTGAGGCACATATAGCATTAGAACTCTATTTGGAAGGAATTTAGAGATGAATTTACTACCTTTTCAAGGCATCGTGACTGAGATAAATGATTTTATGATGGGGCAGAATGGAGAAGCAGAAGGCTGTTTTAAACAAATGACAGTTGAAGATGGGCATGGCGGAATCGTTCATTTCATCGTTTCACCTACCACTTATTTCGTAGATCAGGCAATTGTAAACATTAGCGATAGAATAACCGGTTATTATGATGGAGACGCACCTGTACCTTTAATCTACCCTCCTCAATATCGCGCATTGATTATTGTAATGGAGCGTAGTGACCAAACTATTAAAGTAGACTATTTTAACAACCAATTGGTAAGCCGCGATGGCCAATTACAAGTAAACCTTTCACCGTACACCCCTATTTTATTAAGAAATGGTCAACCCTTTTCAAACTATATTGGTAACCGAAACCTCATCGTCATCTATGGACCAACTACGAAAAGCATCCCTGCTCAAACCACACCTTATAAGATCATTGTTTGGTGTTAATAATGCGGAGAGCTTTTTCATCTTTAGATCAGCTTTACAACTCTTAAAGAAGACGACTTTAGCTGGGTCCTCTTTTTATCTCTAAAATATAGATTAGCTGGATTATGAACCAATTCGGCTGGATTATTGCGGAGTTTGGCTGGATTCCGTCTTAGTTCGGCCGGATTATTGCTAAGTTGTCTGAATTTAGCTTTAAATGCTGCAATCGAAGCAGCAAGAGCTGGAGAACACGGAAAGGGATTTTCAGTTGTAGCCGCTGAGGTAAGAAAGTTAGCTGAGCAAACAAAGTCGTCATCAAGTAATATTACGGAATTGGTTGTTTCCACAACGAAGCAAATTGCTGGGGTAGTCGAACAAATAAATAACGTCAATTCTAAAACGGTATTAGCCAATCAAAATGTCCAGGATACTGCGGAAAGTTTCAATGAAATTTTAGCAGCAAGCATAGCAAGTAAAGAACAAAATGAACGAAATAACCAGGAAATGATTAAATTCACAGATGTATTAAAGGAAATAGGCGAAGCCGGTTCACGGGTAGCAAATATAGCTGATAATCTGAATGCCACGATGCAAAGATACTAATCCTACTTTTTATTAGAAGAAATAAGTTTATAAATATAGGACCCCAAAAGGCAACTTAAATCTGACTTCTGGGACCCTATATTATAGATATACTACGAAATTATTAAGGCAGTTCCCCACCCTCCTGCCTATTCCAAACCCATAGTTGAAACAAACTAAATAAATAGAATAGTATTCCTTTTTATTTCATTAGCAGGGATTTTGCCAGCTGGCGATCCTCTTTATCCTTCGTCGTATTTACGATTTGTTTAATACTTTCCTGCACGGCAGGTTGCTGCGAAAATGAAGAAGACCACTCTTTAAGAACACTTAATGCTTGGTACTGTAAAGCTCCATTATCTGATCTAAGAGCAGCTTGAAGCAATGGTAGTCCCACGCCTTCGTGCTCTTCTAAATCTTGAATAATAAATTGCAGACAGTCTTGTTCATCATTTGAAAGATTTGATAAGGATAAATGATCTTCTGCAAATGTGCAGAGGTTTTTAATATGCTGTTGATCATCCGTATCCATAATAGCTAGATACACTTCACAGTTTGTGGGGGATTGCTCCAGCCAATCAAACAAATGCTGAGTGACGTCTAAATGATAAAAGCGAGCAATATCAAGTACTTTAAAATTGATCTCATGTTGGATTTCATCCATTGCAAGCTTTGGCCAAGCAGGGTCATTGATCAATAGTTGAATGGCTTGTTGAATAGATGAGTACTCATGTTGTTTCCATATGACATTAGGGTATTCTTCCTGATCTTCTTTAAATTCATCTAAAAATTCATTTATCAAAATAACTGGATAGAAATCATCAAGTGTCTTGCAATGTACACGAGCATGGTGAATAAAGCGTGTAAGAACCGTACTTGCATATGGATATTCTTCAATGCCTTGGTGATCCTGCTCATTTAGAAGTGCTTGTATGATAAAAGCGGCTCCTTCATACACTTCTTTTGTGATTGTTTCTTCGTATAGAGCCACATCGAGTTCGCCTTTTATAGCACATGTATAAGCTAAGTATTCATCCATAACGTTGTTAATAGGACCCTTTGTCAGCAACCAATGTTTAATTTCCGGTGTTGGAGCTTCCAATTGTTCGACAGCCGCGATTTTACCCCAGCCATGGACGGACTGAGCAAGCTTCCAAATTTGGCTGTTTGCCCGAATTGTGCCATTTTTTAATGCAACTACTACATATGACGTAAACTCTTCGTGCCTTCCTAATGAAAATAATAGATCTTTATATTCTTCGCAATTCGTACATCCGAGTATGATGATTGCAAATTTCACAACCTCTCTATGTGCTGCATGCTCAAGAAGCCATAATGCTTCTTGTTGTACAAGGTATTCGTCCAGTTGAGCCTGTCGGAACCGTTCTATTAACTCATCCTGGCAGCTGACAATCGTATCAAAAATGATTTGTTCATATGTGTTTTTTCTTGTTTTGTTTGAAGGGTGATTGACTTGTTCCTCAAAAAGCTTCACCAATTTTTTCGCATAAAATGGCGTAGGATTAGCATCCGCAATATGATCGGATAAACCCGCAGCCAATCGCGGCTCGTTTTCACTATACAAATATTCTTCATCCGGTAATCGGTCATCCACTATTTTATTATGGGATTGAATTTGTTGTTGAATAAACGGAACAATCTTTTCTTTATGCTCCCAAGGAAGAAAGTCTAACTTCAGCGATTCTTCCAGAATCGTTTCCTTACCGACTTTTACAATACAATTAATGCGTACATAACCTCCAATTTTTACGGAAATATTGCACTTTGTGCCATCCCGCAAAACAAGGATCCCTGATAATTTTCGATACGGTATAATATGTGAAATAATATTTTTCCTTCTATTCCGATCAACGGTTATTCCATCAATGACAAGCTGTTCTTCATTCATGTGGTTGATAATTTCAATAGAATGACCCTTATAGTCTATCTTCCACGTTCTATGTACCTCTTTTTCTACGTCTTTCATTGCGTTACTCATTTCACGCTTAAATTCATCTTTAAAGCCCATGATGTTCTCCTTAAATATAGACGGAAGACATAATATCTGCGTCCGACTATTGAATATTTATATTCTCCATTCATCATAATACAATAAATTTACAGGTAATTACTTACAAAATAAAATGATTATGGGAAATTTTATCTAAAAAAGGACAAATTATTTTTATAAAACCCCTGCTGAATACTCCATCTACTTTTTATCAATCATTCAAAATTTTGATAGTGGTTTACATAAAGCGCTTGCATTACTATTAATTTCCACTATAATACATGTATACAGGTATACTTGAATATTTTTCTAAAAGGTGAAAATATATGAATGAAACGAAGGAATTTTTATATCCAAAAAAATGGCTTTCCAAAGCTTCAACCGGAGACCATGTAGCCTATGAGCTCAGAATGCGTATTATTGCCGGCATAATTGAAAGCGGTACCACCCTTTCAGAAAATAAATTAGCTGCAGATTTTGCTGTAAGCCGTTCACCTATCCGTGATGCGTTAAAAATACTAGCATCTGAAAATATTATCCGTTTAGAAAAAATGGGTGCTGTTGTAATTGGTTTAACAGAAAAAGAAATCAAAGAAATATATGATGTTCGTCTACTAATCGAAACATTCGTATTTGAACGTCTAGCAAGAATGGACACAACTGAACTAGCAATGGAACTTAGCAAAATACTAGAAATGATGAAGGTTGCGATTAAATATCAGGATGCTGATGAATTTTCTTACCAGGACGTTCTCTTCCACGAAACCATCATCCGCTCCATTGATCACTCCTACATTCTGATGATCTGGAATAATTTAAAGCCTGTAATGGAAAGTTTCATTCTTTTATCGATGCGTATGCGATTCAAGGAAGAATATGAGGACTTTACTAGGATTGTTAAAAACCATGATCTCTATATTGATGCGATAAAAGCAAAAGATAGAAATCTCATGATTAAGTCTTTACATGAAAACTTTGATGATGTTTAAGGGAAAGTGGATGACCTGTGGAGGTCACAACAAATACTAGCTAAAGGGGTTGAATAACAAAATGAGCAGCTATATGTTAGGCATTGATATTGGTACCACAAGTACCAAGGCCGTGTTATTTAGTGAACAAGGTGAAGTCATCCAGTATGAAAATAGTGGGTACCCGCTCTATACACCGGATATCTCTACAGCTGAACAAAATCCAGAAGAGATTTTCCAGGCTGTCCTACAGGTTATAACGAACATTATGAAACTCCATTCAGATAAAGAACTATCAATTATTTCTTTTAGCAGTGCCATGCACAGTGTCATCGCTATGGATGAGAATGACCAACCGCTTACGCCGGTCATCTCGTGGGCAGATAATCGCAGTGAAGCATGGGCTCATAAAATTAAAGATGAGTTGAATGGACATGAAGTCTATAAACGCACCGGAACACCGATTCATCCCATGTCACCATTAAGTAAAATCGCCTGGATTGTAAATGAACGCCCTGAAATTGCTGCCAAAACGAAAAAATATATTGGAATTAAAGAATTTATCTTCAAGAGATTCTTTAATCAATATGTTGTCGATCATTCTATTGCTTCATGCATGGGAATGATGAATCTTGAAAAACTGGATTGGGATGAAGAAGCATTAAAAATTGCTGGTATTACCCCTTCCCTATTATCCGAACTCGTACCCACAACCAGGGTTTTCAGCAACTGTAATCCAGATTTAGCAAAACAATTAGGGATCGATCCACAAACCCCATTTGTGATTGGGGCCAGTGATGGAGTGTTGTCGAATTTAGGTGTAAATGCAATCCGCAAAGGTGAAGTGGCCGTAACGATTGGGACAAGCGGTGCTATTCGAACGATTATTGATAAGCCGCAAACAGATGAAAAAGGACGCATCTTCTGTTATGCCCTAACGGAAAAACATTGGGTCATTGGCGGGCCAGTAAATAATGGCGGGATGGTCCTGCGCTGGATTCGGGATGAGCTTGCATCTTCAGAAGTAGAAACAGCTAAAAGACTGGGAATTGACCCTTATGAAGTACTAACCAAGATTGCCGAACGAGTAAGACCAGGTTCAGATGGGCTTTTATTCCACCCATACCTTGCAGGTGAACGTGCACCATTATGGAATCCTGATGTACGTGGATCTTTCTTCGGTTTAACCATGTCACATAAAAAAGAACATATGATTCGGGCAGCTTTAGAAGGTGTTATTTACAATCTATACACCGTATTTCTAGCGTTGATTGAATGCATGGATGGCCCAGTTACACGTATTCAAGCAACAGGAGGCTTTGCCAGATCAGAGGTTTGGAGACAAATGATGGCCGACATCTTTGCATCAGAGGTAGTCGTACCTGAAAGTTATGAAAGTTCATGTTTAGGTGCCTGTATTTTGGGCTTATATGCTACCGGAAAAATTGACTCATTTGAAATTGTTTCTGAAATGGTTGGCAACACCTTTAAACACACACCTAAGGAAGAAGCAACAAAAGAGTACAGACAATTACTGCCGATTTTTATTAGCTTATCCAGATTATTAGAAGAAGATTATTCACGTATCGCCAGCTACCAAAGAAGTTTAATCAAACAGCACTAGGGGGAACTGAAAATGCCATTAGTTATTGTTGCAATCGGAATTGTTGCTTTATTGATATTAATTATGGGCTTAAAACTAAACACCTTTATCTCATTAATCATTGTATCTTTCGGCGTTGCTTTAGCACTTGGAATGCCTGTAGAACAAATTGTCGCTACGATTGAAGCCGGATTAGGCGGAACGCTCGGCCACTTGGCATTAGTCTTTGGACTTGGAGCTATGTTAGGTAAGTTGATTGCCGATTCAGGGGGCGCCCAACGTATTGCGATGACTCTTGTTAATAAATTTGGCGAGAAAAATATTCAATGGGCTGTCGTTGTGGCCTCCTTTATTATCGGGGTTGCCCTCTTTTTTGAAGTGGGATTAGTCTTATTAATTCCAATCGTCTTTGCGATTTCAAGAGAATTAAAGATTTCTATTTTGTATCTTGGTATTCCAATGGTAGCCGCTTTATCTGTTACTCATGGATTCTTACCTCCACATCCGGGGCCTACTGTTATTGCGGGTGAATATGGCGCAAACATTGGCGAAGTATTACTCTATGGTTTTATTGTGGCTGTTCCGACGGTTATTTTAGCCGGACCTGTATTCACGAAACTTGCTAAAAAGATGGTACCAAATTCATTTACAAAAACCGGTGATATTGCTTCTTTAGGAGAACACAAGGAATTCAAGTTGGAAGAGACACCTGGATTTGGAATCAGTGTATTTACTGCTTTATTTCCAGTTATCCTAATGTCTATTGCTACGATTGTTACCCTTCTTCAAAAAACGATAGGATTTGAAGATAATAGTTTCCTGGCAACTATTCGATTTATTGGTGAAGCTGGCACTTCTATGCTCATCTCTTTATTATTTGCCATTTATTCAATGGGGTTGGCAAGAAAAATCCCAATTAAAAATGTAATGGAATCCTGTACAGTTGCGATCACACATATTGGAATGATGCTCCTAATTATTGGAGGCGGCGGTGCCTTCAAACAAGTCTTAATTGATGGCGGTGTGGGCGATTATGTAGCTGAATTATTCAATGGAACTTCCTTATCCCCTATCCTGCTAGCTTGGATTATTGCTGCCATTCTACGTATTTCATTGGGATCTGCAACAGTGGCTGCATTAACAACAGCTGGACTCGTGATTCCGATGTTGGGACAAACGGATGTCAACCTGGCTCTGGTTGTTCTTGCGACAGGCGCAGGCAGTGTTATCGCCTCTCATGTTAATGACGCCGGTTTCTGGATGTTCAAAGAATACTTTGGATTAAGCATGAAGGAAACATTTGCAACCTGGACCTTACTCGAAACCATTATATCCGTAGCTGGATTAGGATTTATTCTTTTGATAAGCTTATTCGTGTAATCTCTTTCTAGGCAGTAACACCTCACTTTAAAGGGTTACTGCCTATTGATTTAGAAAAGGAGCAGGAAAAATGGTCAATACAATTGGTGTTATTGGTTTAGGCGTTATGGGCAGTAATATCGCTTTAAATATGGCTAGTCGAGGCGAACAAGTGGCTGTATATAATTACACAAGTGATTTAACCGATAAACTTGTACAAAAACTTGATGGGGAAACAATTAAGCCCTACTACAAGCTAGAAGCTTTTGTACAATCCTTAGAAACTCCGAGGAAAATCTTTCTTATGGTTACTGCAGGCAAGGCCACTGATTCAATCATCAGTTCCTTAGTCCCCTTTCTTGAAGAAGGCGATATTATTATGGACGGCGGTAACGCTCATTATGAAGATACGGAACGCCGATACGAGGAACTGAAGTTAAAAGGTATCAGTTACTTAGGAATTGGGGTTTCAGGTGGAGCAGTCGGTGCTCTAACTGGTCCTTCCATTATGCCTGGCGGTGATAAAAGCACCTATGAAAAAGTGGCACCTATCCTTACGAAAATAGCTGCACAAGTTAAAGGTGAACCTTGCTGTGTATATATTGGTCCTAAAGGGGCTGGTCACTTTGTAAAAATGGTGCATAACGGAATCGAGTACGCAGATATGCAGCTAATTGCAGAGGCTTATACGTTTTTAAGAGAGAGCTTAGACTTATCTGTTGAGGAAATAGCGGATATCTTTGAAACCTGGAACCAAGGAGAACTGAAGAGTTACTTAATTGAAATTACGGCAAAAATCTTGAAGAAAAAAGATGATTTAACCAACTTGCCAATGGTCGATGTCATTCTCGATAAAGCAGGACAAAAAGGGACAGGTAAATGGACAAGCATTCAATCTATCGACAACGGCATACCTACCTCGATTATAACTGAGTCTTTATTTGCCCGTTATATTTCTTCTTTAAAAGAGGAACGAGTAAAGGCAGAGACTATTTTAACAGGACCAGAAAAGGGACAGCATAATCTTGATAAAGATGTGTGGATTGAATATGTTCGACAAGCCTTATATATGGGGAAAATCTGTGCCTACGCACAAGGATTTACACAGTATAAAATGACTTCTGAACTTTACGATTGGAATTTGCCTTTGAAGGACATTGCGTTAATTTTCCGCGGCGGCTGTATCATCCGCGCAGAATTTTTAAATGCCATAAGTGAGGCCTATCAAGAACAGCCTGGCCTGGCAAACTTATTAATCTCTCCCTACTTTACGAAAAAGATCCAAGACTATCAAAAAGGTTTGCGCAAAATCGTGTGCGAGGGCATTCAATCAGGTATCTCTTTCCCATGTTTAAATGCTTCCCTCACCTACTACGATAGTTATCGGACCGGAACATCCAGCGCTTCTCTTCTGCAAGCACAACGTGACTTCTTCGGTGCCCATACCTATGAACGGCGGGATTTAGAAGGCGTCTTTCATACAAATTGGGAGTGAATGAAAGTTTATAAATTACGAATGAGAAAACTGTTAAACCTGTTAAAACCAGAAAAGTAACCTGGTAAAAAGTCAAAAAAACTGGAATACACATAGCCAATTTGGTGGTTATGTGTATTCCAGCTTTTCATTACTTCATAAAACTCCACTTACACTCTAAGATAACCTACTCCAGCTCCATTTGTTATATTTCACTATTATTTTTATATTGTTTAGATTGATTTTTAGTCATGAATTTGAAAAATCAGATAATTTGGTATATCATTTCTTTATTAGGCTAAAGTGTACATACTAATTTATTGTTCACCTAAGGGAGGGCTTAAAACAGCATGACTGTATTAACAGATCTTAAAGACAGAGAAGCGATTATAGCAAAAAATTATGTTGATGAAGTATTTGAAACAGTCAAAAAGCGAAATCCTAATGAAAAGGAATTCCATCAGGTTGTTAAAGAAATCTTTGATTCACTCGTCCCTATACTGGCTAGACATCCAGAATATATGGAGCAAAATATCCTTGAAAGGATTGTAGAGCCAGAAAGAATGATTACCTTTCGAGTCCCCTGGGTCGACGATCAGGGCAAGGTTCAGATAAACCGCGGCTTCCGTGTACAATATAACAGTGCCATCGGTCCCTATAAAGGCGGCTTGAGATTCCACCCCACTGTTAATGCAAGTATTATTAAATTTCTCGGCTTTGAGCAGATTTTTAAAAACGCTCTTACCGGTCAGCCGATTGGAGGAGGCAAAGGTGGCGCCGACTTCGACCCTAAAGGGAAATCTGATGGAGAAATCATGAGATTCACTCAAAGCTTTATGACGGAACTGAGTAGACATATCGGGCCGGATATAGATGTACCAGCTGGTGATATTGGCGTTGGAGCCAGAGAAATTGGATTCCTATTTGGACAGTACAAAAGAATATGCGGTGGCTATGAGGCGGGTATCCTGACAGGAAAAGGGCTTGGGTACGGTGGAAGCTTAACTCGAACAGAAGCTACTGGATATGGCACTGTTTACTTTGTACAGGAAATGCTTAAGGAACAAGGGCTTAGCTTTAACGGAAGTACAGTTGTGGTATCCGGTTCAGGTAATGTTTCCATCTATGCAATCGAAAAAGCTGCACAACTAGGCGCAAAGGTTGTCGCCTGCAGTGATTCTAACGGCTATATACACGACCCAAACGGTATTAACCTAGAAACCGTAAAACGTCTAAAGGAAGTTGAACGGAAAAGAATCTCGGCTTATATAGAAGAACATCCACAGGCACAATATACGGAAGGATGCTCCGGCATTTGGTCCATCCCATGTGACATTGCCTTGCCATGTGCCACACAAAATGAAATTAATAAAAAATCAGCGGAAATGCTCGTTGCAAATGGACTAAAAGCCATCGGTGAAGGCGCTAATATGCCATCTACCTCTGAAGCTATTGAAGTGTTTTTGAATAACCATATCCTTTTTGGTCCAGCAAAAGCTGCCAATGCAGGCGGTGTAGCAGTATCTGCTTTAGAAATGGCACAAAACAGCGCTCGATTATCCTGGACATTTGAAGAAGTTGATGCGAAATTGAAGGATATTATGATTAGCATTTATAAAAACAGCGTCAAAGCTGCTGAGGACTATGGCCACCCAGGCAACTTGGTTGTAGGCGCTAATATCGCAGGCTTTAAAAAAGTAGCCGATGCCATGATTGCACAGGGAGTTATTTAATATACTTTTTATCAGACATCATAATCTAATTGTTTCATTATTTGATATGACCTTGAGTAGTGTGAACAAAGACATATCAAAAATCAATATCCGATTACTTCTATCTATTATGATCAGATAAATACAAAAAGGATGTCCTTAAAGCCAGGACATCCTTTTTGCTTGATTTGTAATTTAGTAAGACAAGGTATCAACAATCAGGTACTAAAATTGCAAAATCCACCTTATGAAAAAATCCATCTGTTTATATACTCAAGACGTTATCAGGTGATCCTTTTGATCAAGAAAATAGGCCATCAACTTCTTACATTGAGGAATAGAATAGCCCAAAATCGGACCCAACCCAAACGCAATGAGCACGGTTCCAACACCAACAGGACCTCCTAACATCCAACCAACGAGAAAAACGATTACTTCAATTCCATTTCTGACTAATGGGATACTCCAGCCCATTTTTTCAACAATTAAAAACATAAAGCTATCTCTAGGTCCTGCTCCAAGATCAGCAGAAACGTATAATCCAATACCATATCCCATTAAACCAACACCTATAATAAAGGCAATTGTTGCTCCTATCAAATTATCAATACTAGGTATCATCCAATTAAAAAGATCAATAAATAGTCCAAGCAACATCATATTCAGAAATGATCCTATTTGTGGCCATGCTTTATTGAAAGCTGAACTGATAAACAAAAGTAATAGTCCACTTATGATCGACCAAGTCCCAATAGTAAATCCGAATTTAGTAAATAGTCCATAATGAAAAACATCCCATGGTCCAATCCCTAAAAACTTCCCTTTAATTGTTAGCGATATCCCAAATGCCAATACCATTAATCCAAAAATAAAAAAAGCCCAGCGTAACATCCATTTCCTTTTCATAACTGTCCCTCTAACGTATATTTTATTTTTTTACTATACCATTAAATTGGGACAGAAATTGTAATCTATATTTTCTGAAAAAGATACGATCCTAAAATGAATCTTAATTCCCTAACTGCCATACGCCAACTCTACAGGAATTCACTTGGACTTTATCTATGACTAAGCCTCTTTCAAATACGTTCCAGAAGAAAAACATATTAAGATAAAACACCTTACTTATGATACGGTTCCCCACGGTTAATCCGAAATGCCCTATATATTTGCTCCACCAAGATTAACCTCATCAATTGGTGGGGAAAAGTCATTTTTGAAAAGGACAGGGTATCATTTGCTCGTTTCATCACATCTTTACTTAAGCCGAGCGAACCGCCAATGACAAAGGCTACCTTACTTTTTCCGTAGGTGGCGAGTTTATCGATCGTGTCTGCCAGTTCCTCCGATGACTTCATTTTTCCCTCAATAGCGAGAGCAATGACATGAGTGTCATCTGAAATTTTGGAGAGGATTCGCTCACCTTCTTTTGCTTTAACCTGCAGCATTTCCAAATCGCTTAATGTTTCTGGAGCTTTTTCATCAGGTATTTCAATAATATCTATTTTGGCATAGGCCGATAATCTTTTTACATACTCTTCGATTCCCTGTTTTAAATATTTCTCCTTCAATTTACCTACAGTTATAATCGAGATATTCACATGTTACCCTCACTTTACAAACATTTTATCCACAGGAGTTATCCACATATGCACAACCCATATCCACATATTGTGCCCGAATATTAGTTCGCCACAATATATATAGCAGGTTGTCCACAGTATTCACAGGTGAATTCCTTAGAATTGTTAGTAACTTCTTTATTTTCTTCCTCTGAAATCTCATTTATAAATGGCGGGACTTCTGCCTCATCTACGATTGTATCCAGTCCAATTTCTACATGTTCTTTACAGCAATAAATTTTCATATCTATTCTCCATTTCTATTGTTATTTTTGATTAAATTCCTAGTCGATTATGGAACAGCATATTTAAAGCAGGGAATTTTAGAATCCCCTGCTTCCCTACCTACTATATCACATTTGGGCTTCAATCAATGTCATTTCGGTTGAAGCTTTGTTCCCGTTCCGATAGTACGTTACTTTCATTTTATCGCCAATTTGCTTATTTACATATAAGTGTTTACGGAGCTCAGGTACATTAGCAATTTTTTTTCCATCCAGCTCTACGATGACGTCAAATTCCTTTAAACCTGCCTTAGCAGCTGGAGAACCTGTTTCTACACTCGTTATGACCACACCTTCTGTAACATCCGTAGGCAATTTTAACGTTTCTTGCCGCTGATAGTTGGTGACTTCATTTAAAGAACGCAGACTCGTTCCCATATAAGCACGTTTTACTTTACCATGCGCCTCTAAATCCTCAATAATCGGTATGGCATAATTGATTGGGATGGATAAGCCAATTCCCTCAACTGATGATTCTGCAATTTTCATGGAGTTGATCCCAATTACTTGGCCGCTTATATTAACCAACGCTCCCCCGCTATTACCAGGATTAATCGCAGCATCTGTTTGGAGAACCTCTGCATTCCAGTCCTCCACGCCATCCGAATTCACATCAATGGGGATCGTTCTATTCAAACCTGAGATAATTCCCTGAGTCACAGATCCTGAGAAATTTAATCCCAATGGATTTCCGATTGCAATGACAGGTTCTCCGACCTTTAATTTATCAGAATCTCCAAAGTCAGCAACTGTATCAATGCCTTTATCAGCAATTTGAATGACTGCTAAATCTGTCCATATATCGCTGCCTAGAGGTGTTGCTTGTGTTTTCGTGCCATCAGCGAGTGTTACTTCTAAAGAAGAGGCACCCTCCACCACGTGATTATTGGTTACAATAAACGCTTTTCCATTTTCCTTTTTATAAATGACTCCTGAGCCTGTACCTGCTTCCTGAGTTTCATTAAAAAAATTGGACCCTTGGATATTCGTGATTCCTATTACGGCATCTCCTGTTTTTTCAACTGCCTTTGTCACGTCAGTGGTTACATCCATCGAAACATTTTGAGTCAATTTTGATGATCTATCTCCGTTGTTTGTATGATTCTGATTAAAACTATTATTATTCATGTTGCCTGTCATTAGAAGGACCAATAATGCCCCAATAATCGAACCAATTAAAGCTGAAATAAAATAACCTGCTTTGTTGTCTTTCCTTTTAGTCTGCCGTTGCTCTGACTGATTATCATCTTGATCATAATAGCCCAATATCCAACATTCCCTTCACTAATTACTTATATACGATACGTATCTAGTATTTGTCGTTTTCCATTTTATAAACACAAACAGAAACGAAAGGAACACTCTTGTTGCAGCGTTTAATCATATGATTGGCAACTAATGAATATTCTCTAAGCTTTTCCAACATTTATTTAATACCTAAAAAAATAACAGGGGAAACATCCCCTGTTAAATAAGTACTAATTCTGTTGGTTCGTTTGGATCAGTATCGTATAGGCTAAATTGTTCACCGGCTCTGATTCCTTTTGTTTCAAGCGTTTGACTGACTGACATACGAGCCAGGTCCTTCATATTATTATCTTTACTTAAATGGGCAAGATAAAAGCGCTTCGTCCGGTCACCCGCCACTTCACTCATAGCAATGGCTGCATCTTCATTGCAAACATGTCCTACATCGCTTAGTATCCGGCGCTTTACGCTCCATGGATATCTCCCCATCCGTAGCATACTCACATCATGATTGCTCTCAAAGATGTACACATCGGCATTTTTAATTATGCCCTTCATCCGATCACTTACATACCCTGTATCTGTAATTGTCACCAGCTTCTTGCCATCCTGATGGAATACATAAAACATTGGCTCTGCCGCATCGTGTGAAACACCAAAAGACTCTACATCAAGGTTGCCAAATGTTTTAACGGTCTCCATTCCAAATTCAAATTTTAAATCTGTAGGAATTTCTCCAATTAACCCATCCATCGCTCTCCATGTGTTGGCATTTGCATAAATAGGCAGCTGATATTTACGAGCCAGGATTCCTAGTCCTTTAATATGATCACTGTGCTCATGTGTGACAAAAATTCCTGATAAGTCTTCAGGTTTTTTATTGATTTTATTTAATAGCTCGGTCATTTTTTTGCCGCTTAAACCAGCGTCCACTAGGAAGGAATGTTCTCCTGACTCTACATAAAGTGAATTTCCTGTGCTTCCACTGGCCAGAACGCTAAATTTCATCGACATTCTCCCTCACTCCGTTACATTTCCTTCTTCTGTATTCAATACTTGTCCATCAGTGCCTTTTACGAAATAATCCTCTTGTTTATTTACTGTAAAATGCCATGTGGGTACAAGAACCAACACCTTCGATTCCGATACCTCTATTAATGTATAAAAACCAAGTTCTCCCTTTGAAACCGCACTGCCTTGTGCCAGGTATCCTCCATTCAATAAACTTTCTACTGCTTGAATGGGTGGTTTAATCTCTTGGTTTTCATTAAATTCCTCGATATCGTCTAGAAGGGTTTGAACATATGAAACTACTTCATCCTTTTCATTCAGCGTAAATACTAAGGCCCCGTTTTTATTGTTAAAAAGCAAGCGGCCCTTATAGGTTTGGTAATAAGTTATTTTTCCATCTTCTTTACGCCAAAATTTATACTCACTACCTGAATATACTTTTTTATTAATGAAACTTTCAAGCTCAAAATATTTTCCTTCGCCGGTACCGATTGGTATTGGTTTATGAAGTGTCGATCGAATGATACTTTTATTATCAATGATAAAGGTTTGATCTTTAAGAGTATTTAATTCCTCTTTATTGAATTCTTTAGGCTTAGCACTTATTGTCTTTTCACTAAGTCTTTCCTGAGTACCCACATGATAAGAGATTCCCTCAGCCTTTAGCCTTTCTTCAATGGTTGATTCCTTGTTCACCTCAAGCTTTGCCGCTCTAAAATCAAGGAACTGATATAAGAGGAATACATCTAGGATGAGAAACACAACAATGAAGAGCCCTTTTGTCTTATTCCAATCCATCCATACTGCCTCCTATATCTTCTTCGGAGATTCCGACCCAGTTCCCATCATAATGATAGTACCAGACAGGTGTTAATCCTAAAAGAGTCGTGCCTGAGTTATCATACTGATTCAACCTATATCCAACGGTCATATCCGTAAGTTTATCTGCATCAAATTGTTTACTCCTATCATCCTTAAATGCCTTTAAAGCTTCTTCAGACGTAGGAAGTGTGAACTCTTTTTGATCCAAAGGATCATCAGCTGGATTGACATAGGATCGTTCATATCTCTTAACATTTTGAGTCCCATATTCCAACTTGATTTCTGTCATTCCATCATCATTGAAGACTGGAAGACCGTCGATATACAATCGAAAAGATATTTCGCGGCTATTCTCATCCATTGAAGCGTAACGATGGCGTCTATCCCATCCTGCATGATTATTAATAAATTCAATACTTCTTTGTAAGATATGAGTTTCCAGCGTCGTCTCTTCTTTTGCTCCGACTACAAGATTTTTATATTCTATCATCGATGTTTTTGAGTTCTTTTTCAATATACTCAATCCATCCGTATAAATATCGCCTTCCTGTTTGACACTGCTTGGTCTTATAAACAAAGCTTCTTTATAGCTATTCACATCCGAGGTTTTGGTAAGAAAATCATATCCTTTTACCTTTACTTGTCCAGATGGAACAAAGATGGAGTTCGTTTTCGATAGTCTTACCTTTTTATATGGCTTCAAAAGATCCACTCTTGCAAATTCCTTTTTAAAGGTTTCAACCAAACTTTTATCAACTGATGTTTCCAGTACCATTTTCTTTTTATTGGAAACAAAGTAGATAGAATCCCGATCAGTATGAACAAGGATACGGTCAAAACTGACATCCGGCAACTCATCGTCTTCTATTTTTAAATAGTTTTTATAAAAAGCTAGCGGGACGATATCATTAAAAATCAACTCAATGATTCCATCCTTTTCGCTGAACGATTGGATATCCGCAGCACTTTTATATTTTGTTGATTGATCCTGAAAGTTAAACATGTTCCACTTTTTTAATGAACTTGTTGCAAGTGCAATCATATCCTCTGAGTTAGTGCCATAGGATAAACCATCTTTATGATAAATCATTTTTGTTGGCTTTACGACTTCATCTGGTTCAAGATTACTGATGATTTTCTCTTGTACATAATTATCCTTTTCAGCCACATCATAGCTTGGCTGGTAAAACCAATAGGACCAGGTCAGTAGACCGCTTATCAAAATGAGGGACACCAATAAGATATTTTTAAATCCTTCCCAGCTCATTCCCAATCATCCTCTTGTAATGTTTCATATGGGAGGGTAAAGAAGATGGTTGTCCCTTTCCCTTCCTCACTGGAAGCCCAAATATGACCTTTATGTGCTTCAATCATTTCTTTTGCTATAGCAAGGCCTAAACCTGTTCCGCCCATTTTTCTTGATCTAGCCTTATCTACACGGTAGAATCTTTCAAATATCTTAGCTACATTCTCTTTCGGTATTCCCATTCCTTCATCTCTAACACTGATTTCAACAAATTGTCCGATCACTTGCAGCTTGAAGGTAATCTGACCACCCTCAGGTGAATATTTCAATGCATTTGAAATAATATTATCAAGCACCTGAGTGATTTTATCTTCATCTATTTCAACGCCTATTGGCTCTGATGGAATTAGACGCTTGAAGGTTACATTTCGAGATTTGGACATTTCAAACCGATCTATAATTCTGTGGAAATAGCGGCCAAAATCAACCCAAGTTGTGGACAGCTTGTAATCTGTATTATCCAGCTTCGACAACTGCAATAGATCATTGACTAATCTAATCATACGCTCTGTTTCAGTTTGAGCTATATTCAGGAAGCGTGGAGCCAATTCTTTATCATCCATGGCACCATCTGCTAAAGCCTCCAAATAACTTCTCATCGTCGTTAGCGGCGTTCTCAATTCATGTGAAACGTTCGCAACAAACTCTCTTCTTTCCTCATCGATTTTCTCCTGCTCAGTAATATCGTGAAGAACCACAATTAATCCATTAATAAATCCTGTTTCTCTTTGAATGACGGAGAAATTTGCTCTTAAATAAAGCAATTTTTTCTCATTACTGTAGTTAAGAATAATGGATTCCTTCTCACTCAGCAATTGATCAAAGGTGTAGGTGTCCTCCAGACCCAAAACCTCTGTGATTGGCTTTGACAAGGATGTTTCACGTGAAACCTTCAACATGGACAATGCCGTATCGTTAATCAAAATAACTCGGCCTCTGCGATCTGTTGTAAGTACGCCATCGGTCATGTTAGTCAAGACAGAAGACAGCTTTCTTTTCTCTGCGTCGGTTGTCGCTTGTGCGTCCTGAAGCTTTTTCGTCAAATTATTAAATGTAATTGCCAATTGACCAATTTCATCATATCCATATATCTTAACTTTTCTTGAAAAGTTACCCCGTGACATAGCTAACGCTTGCTTACGCATATCGGATATTGGTCGTGTTATCGTCTGTGCCAATAAAACACCCAAAAAGGCTGTAACAATAAGAGATATAATGGTTCCTCTCGCCATTATGGTGTTAATTTGTTTTAATTGGGCATAGACATTTTCTATTTTTGTATTGAGATATAAACTCCCGATAATTTGTCCATCACTCACAATAGGTTCAGACCAAATTAGAATCCTTTTTCCCGTCTGTGAGTCAAATCTAATTTCCTTTTGGGGAGTTCCTTGATTAAAAGCACTAATGACTAATTTTTCGGTCGAACGGCTCCCAATAATATTCTGCTTCTCTGGATCAGAAGTACCGATGATTTTGGAGTCCTGATCCATTACCCGTATCTCGGTAATGTCACCGGATGAATAGCCCTCTAATGTTGTCTTAATATCTTCTATTAAGGTAGGCTCGCCGACTTTACGAGTTTCTGTTATTTCTTTCTCCAAGCTATAGGATAAAATGGTTACCCGCTCCTGGATGGAACTCTTAAAATTATCCAATAACTGCTGCTCAAGTCCCTGTGCAAAATAAACTCCGATAATTTGCATAGCAACTAATATGAGCAATACATAAATCAGTACAAACTTAAAATAAATCGATTTAAAGAAACCTACTTTTCTCATAACTTTTACTCCTGTTCAGGATGACGGAGGTAGTATCCAACTCCTCTTCTTGTAACAATCCATGCAGGATGACTTGGATTATCTTCTATTTTCTCGCGTAAACGTCTGACCGTTACATCGACTGTTCTGACATCACCATAGTAATCATATCCCCATACTGTCTGCAAAAGATGCTCCCTTGTCATGACCTGTCCAATATGTTTAGCGAGATAAAAGAGCAACTCAAACTCTCTATGGGTTAATTCAATCGTTTCTCCTCTTTTAGATACCATATAGGAATCAGGGTGTATAACCAGATTGCCAATCGTAATTTCATTTGTTTCTTCATTATCTTCCTGTTGATTGGCAGCATGCTTTTGTCTGCGTAAATTTGCTTTAACCCGTGCAATTAATTCACGTGTACTGAAAGGCTTTGTTACATAATCGTCTGCACCCAGCTCAAGACCCAGCACCTTATCTATTTCAGAGTCTTTCGCCGTCAACATAATAATTGGCATATCATATTTTTTCCGTACTTCTCTGCAAACTTCCATTCCGTCCTGTTGAGGAAGCATGATATCCAATAAAATCAAATCAGGCTGCAGCTCTTCTACCAGCTTAATGGCATCATTACCATCATAGGCACAATACACATCAAACCCTTCTTTTTTTAAATTGAACTGTAATATATCTGCAATGGGCTTTTCATCATCTACAACTAATATCTTCTTATCCATAGTCCGTTTCTCCCTTATAAAAATAAAATATATATATGATAGACATCAAAATGTCATATGCTTGTTAACCTATCTTAAATCTACTTTACCATTTCTATTTAAACAGGTCATCTTTTTAAAATAAAATCCCAAATATAGACAATGATGCATACTAAAAAGGATTAGACTGGTGTCTAACCCCTTTAATTCCATATATAATTTACACTCACAAAATGATTCATTTCGTAAAAAGGCTGACAAACACTTCGTCTGCCAGCCATTCATTCTTAAATACCGTATGGGTTGCGTAATATATTCGTTTGATTACGATCTGGTCCTACTGAAAAGATGGATAATGGAATACCCGTTAATTGCGATACCCTTTCTAAATAGGTCCTTGCATTAGCAGGCAGCTCAGACAATGTCTTCACTCCTGTAATATCCTCTGTCCAGCCTGGAAGCTCTTCATAGACAGGTTCACATTCTGCCAATACTTTAAGGCTTGCCGGGAACTCCTCCATTACTTTCCCCTTGTGACGATAAGCAACACAAATTTTTAATGTCTCAATGCCTGTTAAAACGTCAATAGAGTTAAGGGAAAGATCAGTGATTCCACTGACACGACGTGCATGGCGAACAACCACGCTATCAAACCAGCCTACCCTTCTTGGACGGCCCGTTGTAGTGCCATACTCTCTTCCTACTTCACGAATTTGATGACCAATCTCGTCATCAAGCTCGGTTGGGAATGGTCCATCACCCACACGTGTTGTGTAGGCTTTACATACACCGACAACATGATTGATTTTAGACGGCCCAACTCCGGAACCGATTGTCACACCACCGGCAACCGGGTTAGAGGATGTTACAAATGGGTATGTTCCCTGATCAATATCAAGCATTACCCCTTGTGCTCCTTCAAATAAAACACGGCGTCCTTCATCTAAGGCATCATTTAATACCACAGATGTATCACATACATAATGTTTGATTTGCTGTCCATATTCATAATATTCCTCGAAGAAATCATCCATGGTAAAGCCTTCTGTTTCATAGAAACGTTCCAGCATCCTATTTTTTTCTTCTAGGTTTCTTGTTAGTTTCTCTTCAAATACTTCTTTATCCAATAAATCGGCAATTCGGATTCCGATACGGGCTGCTTTATCCATGTAAGCAGGGCCAATACCTTTTTTAGTTGTCCCTATTTTATTATTTCCTTTTCTATCTTCTTCTACTTCATCTAGTTTAAGATGATAGGGAAGAATGACATGGGCTCTGTTACTAATACGTAAATTATCTGTGGATATTCCACGATCGTGCAGATAAGTAAGTTCTTTAATAAGTGCTTTTGGGTCAACGACCATACCATTTCCAATTACCGATATTTTATCCTTATAGAAAATACCGGATGGAATCAAATGAAGCTTATATGTTTCACCATTAAATTTTATTGTATGTCCTGCATTATTTCCGCCTTGATATCTGGCAATTACTTCTGCATTTTCTGAAAGGAAATCAGTAATCTTTCCTTTACCTTCGTCTCCCCACTGTGTACCTACTACTACGACTGAAGACATTCTGTACACCTCCAATAATTTACCAACATCTTGCACTTTGGCTTAACAAACAAATTAAGTGTATCAATTATAATAGGTAATTTCAAGTAAACCACGAACATTTATATATAAAAATCAATTTACGTTCGTATATTATAGTAAAATAAATAGACCCACCTTTATGAAGGTGGGTCTATTTATTATGCTCCAGATGGGATAGCATCATCCTGGAATCTTCGTTCTAAGTTAACGAATTTATTATATTCTTTTACGAATGCCAGCTGAACCGTTCCAACTGGGCCATTCCTCTGTTTCGCAATAATGATTTCGATGACATTCTGGTTTTCAGTTTCTTTATCATAGTAGTCTTCCCTGTAAAGGAAAGCAACAATATCCGCATCTTGCTCAATACTTCCTGACTCACGAATATCAGACATCATTGGGCGCTTATCTTGACGTTGCTCAACACCACGAGAAAGCTGAGAAAGAGCGATTACCGGAACCTCAAGCTCCCTGGCAAGGGCTTTAAGAGAACGGGAGATTTCCGATACTTCCTGTTGTCTGTTTTCGCCTGATCTTCCATTCCCCTGAATAAGCTGGAGATAGTCGATCAAAATCATACCAAGGCCATGTTCCTGTTTTAAACGTCGGCATTTTGAACGAATCTCACTAATTCTAACGCCCGGGGTATCATCAATATATATCCCTGTATTCGATAAGCTACCCATCGCTAACGTTAATTTACGCCAATCTTCATCTGTCAGGGAACCTGTTCTAAGGTTTTGGGCATTAATATTGCCCTCAGCACAAAGCATACGCATAACTAATTGCTCTGCCCCCATCTCCAAACTGAAAATCGCAACATTTTCATCCGTCTTAGTCGCGACATTTTGAGCAATATTAAGGGCAAAAGCTGTCTTACCTACAGATGGACGGGCTGCTACGATAATCAAATCATTTCGCTGAAAACCTGCCGTCATTCGATCTAAATCATTAAAACCTGTCGGGATACCAGTTACATCCCCTACACGGTTATGCAGCAGCTCAATATTATCGTAGGTGCGAACTAAAACGTCCTTGATATTATGGAAGGCTCCTGCATTTTTACGGGAGGCAACCTCCATAATACTTTTTTCAGCTTCGCCCAAAAGATTCTCCACTTCATCTTCACGAGTATAACCATCCTGGACAATGCCGGTTGCTGTATTAATCAATCTTCTTAAGACAGACTTTTCTTCTACAATTCGGGCATAATATTCAATATTGGCAGCAGTAGGTACAGATGATGCCAATTCAGTTAAGTAGGGAACTCCCCCTACCTCTTCAAGTTGCTTCGTTGCACTCAGTTCCTCTGTTACGGTAACTAAATCAACAGCCTTTCCTTTATCATTTAGCTTTAACATAACGAGGAAGATTTTTTGATGTGCACTTCTATAAAAATCCTCTGGTAGTAAAATCTCAGAAGCAAGTATTAAAGAGGAAGGCACAAGAAAAATTGCTCCTAAAACCGCTTGTTCCGCCTCCACATTTTGCGGTGGAACCAAATCAGTAAAGAGCTCATTCATTCGGCAAACCTCCTTTATCTATTTAAACGTAATCGTGTATTTATCTCATCAAATAAAATCAATTGCTCTTCTATTGTATATGGAAATGACGAGAATAGGTATAGGAAATTTTTTGCCGTTTACATTGTAATCCCTATCATACTAAAAAAAAGTGATGAAATCAGCTAATAAGCTTTTCATCACTTTTTCGGTAAAATTATTTCCTGGGAAAATATTTTGTTTTATTGTTCTTTCACATGAACATTTAAAGTAGCAGTTACCTCAGGGTGCAGCTTAACTGGAACCTTAGTATGTCCCAGAGAGCGAATGGCATCTTCTAATTCAATCTTACGTTTGTCAATTTTATGTTTATGTTGTTTTTGCAACTCATCAGCAATCTGTTTGCTGGTAATGGAGCCAAATATTCGGCCGCCCTCACCAGTTTTTGCTTTCAATTCAATTGTAAGCTTTTCTAATTGCTCTTTTAATTTTTTTGCATTTTCCAATTCTTCAGTTGCCAGTTGTACTTCTTTATTCTTCTGATTCTCTAATGCTTTCATGTTACTTCCAGTTGCTTCTACTGCTAAGCCCTGTTTCAAAAGGAAATTATGCGCATACCCATCTGCTACATTTTTAATTTCACCTTTTTTGCCTTTTCCTTTGACATCTTTCAAAAATATTACTTTCATGTATTTATGCCTCCTTCATATAGCTCATCAATAGCATTTTTCAGCAGTTCTTCTGCTTGTTCCATTGATATTTCATCCAGCTGCGTTGCCGCATTGGTTAAGTGTCCTCCGCCTCCTAAGCGTTCCATAATGACCTGAACATTTAATTCGCCAAGAGACCTTGCACTGATTCCAATACTTGTTTCTGATTTCCTTGATATAACGAATGATGCGATTACTCCATCCATTGACAACAATGTATCAGCAGCTTGGGCAATTAAAACCTGATCGGCATAGTCATTGATTTCACCATGAGCAATCGCAATACCTTCATGATAGAAATACACATCCTCTATCAGCTTAGCACGTTTCAAGTAAGTATCTACATCTTCTCTAAGAAGATTTTGCACCAAGATTGTGTCTGCACCATGCCCTCTTAAAAATGAAGCTGCATCAAACGTTCTGGAACCTGTTCTAAAGGTAAAAGATTTTGTATCTACTATGATGCCCGCCAGCAAAGCCGTCGCTTCCAACATACCAACTTTCACACGCTTAGGCTGATATTCAATTAGCTCTGTTACTAATTCAGCTGTTGATGATGCATATGGCTCCATATAAACAAGGAGAGAGTTATCAATAAACTCCTCACCGCGTCTATGGTGATCAATTACAACTATTTTTTCTGTGCGGGAAACCAGTCTTTCTTCAATAACCATGCTTGGTTTATGTGTATCCACGACAACAAGTAATGTTTTATCGGTTACTAACTCAACGCCACTTTCAGGTGAAATGAATCTAGAATCCAATTCAGGCTTTTGCTTCACTTCAGAAAGAAGCCGCTTGACGCTGGAATCGAGTTCATTTCTATCAAGAATAATATATCCCTCGCGATTATTCATTTCAGCAATTTTCAATATTCCTAGCGAAGACCCGATAGCATCCATATCCGGGAACTTATGCCCCATGATAATCACTTTATCACTATCAGCAATTAAATCACGCAATGCATGTGAGATAACCCGCGCACGCACTCTGGTTCGTTTTTCCATAGGGTTCGTTTTGCCGCCATAGAATTTGACCTTCCCATTCGGGAGTTTTATAGCAACCTGGTCGCCACCTCTTCCCAAGGCCAAATCCAAGCTTGATTGAGCGATGCTGCCAAGATCAGGTAATGCAGATACTCCACTGCCCACTCCTATACTTAGTGTTAATGGTACATTTTGTTTAGCTGTCGTTTCCCGTACATCATCTAATATAGAGAATTTCGTTTTTTCTAACTGATCCAAGATGCTTTCACTAAAAATAGCAATAAAGCGATCAGAAGAAATTCTCTTTAAAAATACTCCATAGTCTTTAGCCCAATTATTTAACAAAGAGGTTACAAAACTATTTAAGCTACTTTTACGTTGGTCATCCATTCCTTGTGTTACATCATCATAATTATCCAAGTAGATAATCCCGATAACAGTCCGTTCTTCTTCATACATTTTTTCAATTTCTGTTTGTTCCGTAACGTCAAAGAAATATAATAATCTCTCCTCCGGTTTATGAACGATTCGAAATTTACGATTATAAATAGCTACAATATCTTCGCTTTCTTCTCTTTTTACCAAAGGTATTAATGGCTCGGCAACCTCTGATAGATCCTTACCAACCAGTGTGTCCTCCTGAAGGCATCTTGCCATATAGGGATTAGCCCATTCAATTACATGATCCTCATTGAAAAGCAAAATACCTATTGGCATTTCTAGAAGAGCTTCTTCCCCTACTTTTTTTAATCGATAGGAGAGAGTAGAAATATAGATTTCCGTTTCTCTTTGTATCCCAAATTCGATTTTTAATATTAGAAAGAAAAATAAGCCAAAAAGCAAAGAAGCTACTATCGCAAATATCCAATTATAATAAGCAAGAACTCCGATAATTAGTAAAGATACACCTAATAAAGCATAGATGGGATAACGGATCACTTGCCTGTTTAAATAAGATGGCATAGATTCAGCTCCTAAACAAAGTGGATCAATTTATGTATTACTTATCATTATACTTGATAAAACTTCATTATGACCAACATGGTAATAAATTACCTTCACGTAGCGAAGAATTAATACCCTTCATTGTATCTGTTTAAAACTAAAAATAAAAATAAAGACTATTATTAAGTATAAATAAAATGATATCTAAAAAACAAGACACTCAATTTACAGTATTTAATATATAAGAATAATATTCCAATAAAATGTCATTTCAATCCTCAAAGATCCTTCATGCAATTAAAAAAACGGAAAGGATACTCCTTTCCGTTTTGTTTATTATATCTTATTTTTCCTCTGCTACGAATGGTAAAAGAGCCATAGTACGAGCACGTTTGATTGCGATAGTCAATCTACGTTGGTACTTAGCGCTTGTTCCAGTTACACGACGTGGAAGAATTTTTCCACGCTCAGAGATAAACTTTTTAAGAAGATCTACATCTTTATAGTCGATGTGCGTAATGCCGTTTGCTGTGAAATAACAAACTTTACGGCGTTTTGCACGTCCGCCTCTGCGTCCGCCTGCCATATTAATCACTCCTTTTCATTATATATATATGTCCGTTCAAATTATCAATGTTAGAATGGAAGGTCATCATCCGAAATGTCGATGGTTTGTCCATTGCTGCTGAATGGATCATCATCTATTTTCGTATAATTACTATCCTTCCGTTGATTCTGGTTTTGGTTGCTATTCCCCTGGCCAAATGGATTAGTATCATTACCACCATATTGGCTTCCGCCGCTTCTGTCACCAGAAGATGCACCTTTTGGTTCTAAGAATTGTACGCTTTCTGCCAACACTTCTGTTACATATACACGTTTTCCATCCTGACCTTCATAATTACGAGTTTGAATACGTCCATCCACTCCAGCAAGATTACCCTTCTTCAGAAAATTAGCTGCGTTTTCTGCCTGACGGCGCCAAACAACACAGTTAATAAAGTCTGTTTCCCGTTCACCTTGTTGATTTGAAAATGGACGATTCACTGCTAATGTGAAGGTTGCAACAGGAACACCATTCGGAGTATAGCGGAGATCAGGATCCTTCGTTAAACGACCTACCAAAATGACACGGTTTATCAACAGAATCAACTCCTAATATTAGAAAATTGTTCCATGTGAAACAATTTATGTTCAGTCTTTATTACTCTTCTTCTTTAACTACAATATGACGGATGATATCTTCGCTGATTTTAGCAAGACGGTCAAATTCTTGAACAGCCTCAGCATTTTCAGCTTGGATTTTGTTGATCATGTAATATCCATCACGGAAATCATTGATTTCATAAGCAAGACGGCGTTTGCCCCATTCTTTTGTTTCAAGAACTTCAGCACCTTTGTCAGCTAAAACTCCGTTAAAACGCTCGATTAAAGCTTTTTTGCTATCTTCCTCAATGTTTGGACGGATGATATACATAATTTCGTATTTTGTCATCACTGTCACCTCCTTTTGGTCTAAACGGCCCTATTGGGCAAGGAGCAATTATTTACAATTACTCACAAGTTAAAAGTATATCATATAAGTGCTATATTTGCAATAACGGGAAAAGGACTGGTTTTGATAACCAGTCCTCTTATTTTATACATTGAAACGGAAGTGGATAATATCTCCATCTTTCACTTCATATTCTTTACCTTCTAGTCTAACTTTACCTGCTTCTTTAGCGGCATTCATTGAACCTGCTGCCATAAGATCATCATAGGAAACAATTTCTGCACGAATAAATCCACGTTCAAAGTCAGAGTGAATAATTCCAGCACACTGTGGAGCCTTCATTCCTTTTCGGAAAGTCCAAGCACGTACTTCTTGTACACCTGCCGTAAAATATGTGGCCAGTCCAAGCAATTGATAGGAAGCGCGAATCAACTGATCCAATCCAGACTCTTCTATACCAAGCTCTTCAAGGAACATTGCTTTTTCCTCTCCATCAAGCTCTGCAATTTCAGATTCAATTTTGGCACAGATTACGATCACTTGAGCATTTTCTGTGGCTGCAAATTCACGTACTTGTTTTACGTATTCATTATTTGAAGCATCCGCCACTTCATCTTCATCAACATTAGCAACATATAAAACTGGTTTGATAGTAAGAAGATGTAGTCCTTTTACTATTTTCAGCTGTTCATCAGTGAATTCTAGTGCCCTTGCTGGTTTTTCAGCTTCAAATGCTTCTTTCAGTAAGGAAAGAACCTCATACTCAACAACAGCTTCTTTATCTTTTTGTTTGGCTAATTTACCAACACGGTCAATCCGTTTCTCAACAGTTTCCATATCTGCAAGGATTAATTCCAGATTAATGGTTTCAATATCATCAATTGGATCTACCTTACCTGCAACATGGGTAATATTTTCATCTGCAAAACATCTCACTACATGACAAATCGCATCTACCTGTCGGATATGAGAGAGGAATTTATTTCCTAACCCTTCTCCTTTGCTTGCCCCTTTAACAATACCTGCAATATCTGTAAATTCAAAAGCA
Source organism: Pradoshia sp. TA40_28 (assembly GCF_059694525.1). Taxonomy (NCBI): domain Bacteria; kingdom Bacillati; phylum Bacillota; class Bacilli; order Caryophanales; family Bacillaceae; genus Pradoshia; species Pradoshia sp. TA40_28. The sequence continues at coordinate 21,377 of NZ_JCATZO010000001.1, read as the reverse complement.
GTCGGTACTGTTTTTTTAGGTACTACAAGCTCAGTCAGCTTTTGTAATCTATGATCCGGTACCTCAACAATCCCTACATTGGGATCGATTGTACAAAATGGATAGTTGGCGGATTCTGCGCCAGCCTGTGTTATTGCATTAAAGAGAGTAGACTTTCCTACGTTAGGCAATCCTACAATTCCAGCTGTTAATGCCACATCATTCACTCCTTATGTGAAAACATATTAAATGTATATATCAATAAACTATATTGTGATAAACCTTTACCAATTATAGTGACAAGTCCCCTAAAAGACAAGCCGCTCTTATTCAATTCAGTACTTCCTTGACCCTTTATATAATAGCACACGTGCTGCGTAATAAGCTTATGGAAGTTATGCTTCGTGCTTTTCCACTACCTTTTTCATCTTCCGTACGAAGTCTTTACGAGGCAACATGACACTGTGGCCGCATCCCTCACATTTTATCCGGACATCCATGCCTAGTCTAATAATCTTCCAGCGGTTAACACCACATGGATGAGGTTTTTTCATTTCAACTATATCATTTAATCCAAAATCCTTATCATCCATAGTTTTTAATCCTCCAATATCTAAACTTTACCCATTATACCAATGAATTATATCAGCATATGGCCAGACCTCCAATTAAAACCAACAACCAAATAAACCCCACTTTTTTACCTTTCCGTTCATGCGTCTATTGAGATGTAGTTCTGCAGAAACTTCCATAGTACCTTATTAAGAGACAAGTATTTGTTTTTTAAAACATACAGATGGGCAAATTATTTAAATATAATATATTCACTCATAATAGGTATATAAATACTCAAATATACCTATTTACATAATCATTCACAATGTTTCCTTAATCCTATCTGTTGGGTATACAGATGATAAATCAACATAATAAAAGAGATGTTATCTCTTTTTTAAATATAGTTTAATCAAATACTTTGGTGTGTAGTAAAGAAGAATTTATTATATCCCTTCCAGGTTAAAATGGACATTGGAATTGTCATGATGCGATTAACCTTAAAGTTAGGTGTATAAAAACCCCTTTTTTTCCGTATACTGATAGTACTTTTGCAGAGGAGTGGTAATTATGAACATGAGGCCTTCTTTTTTTGAACAACGCAATCCAACAAATCGAATATCTTATGAGGAAGAGAATGCCCACCATGTTATTTCTAGAGAATTACTAACAATCCTCCCTTCTCAACAAATTCGTCCTGTTGTCATTGTTTGTATCGGCACTGACCGTTCAACTGGCGATTCACTCGGTCCTTTAATTGGAACATTATTAAGTGAAAAAACTCTGGCCAACTTTTATATATATGGTACATTAGAAGATCCAATCCATGCTGTTAATTTAAAGGAAAAACTTGATTACATTCACCGTACACATGAAGATCCATTTATTATTGGAATAGATGCTTGTCTTGGTAGAGTTAAAAGTGTAGGAATCATCCAGATTGGTAAAGGTCCCGTAAAGCCTGGTGCCGGTGTAAATAAAGAATTACCTGATGTTGGAGAAGCTCATATTACGGGAATTGTAAACGTTAGTGGATTTATGGAGTACTTTGTTCTACAGAACACTCGTTTAAATTTAGTTTTAAAAATGGCTAAAGCAATTACAAAAGGAATCTATTTAGCTGGATTGGCCTATAATCATGCCAATCCCTTAACTACTACCTTTAACTGGAGCTTTGAAGAAGAAAAGATACCCGATAAAAATCTATAGTTATAAATAAAAAACCATTAAAAATGGTTTTTTATTTATCTAAAATTTCCAGAAGTCTTTCTAAATCTTCCTGAGAGAAAAATTCTATTTCTATTTTCCCTCTCTTTTTATTCTGTTTAATAGTTACAGATGTTCCGAACCGTTCTCTTAATAGATTTTCCCTTTCTTGGATAAATAGATCCTTGGAAGGTACTCGTTTTGTTTCACGTGGAACACTCTCATTTAGATTTTGAATAATCCCCTCTAATTGCCTAACATTGAGGTTATCCTTTATAACCTTATCTGCTAAAGGCTTAATTTCCTTTTTTTCTTTTAAACCCAGCAAGGCTCTTCCGTGTCCCATTGATAATTTACCTTGAGAGATATAATCCTGAACCTGTACAGGCAATGATAATAAACGAATATGATTGGCTATATGCGGACGGCTTTTTCCCATTCTCCTTGCTAATTCTTCTTGTGTGATATCAAGATTTCTCAGCAAGGACTGATAAGCAGCACCCTCCTCCACTGGATTTAAATCTTCCCTTTGCAGATTTTCCAGTAAAGCCAGTTCCATCATCTGTCGGTCATCGAATTCACGAACTACAGCAGGTACTGATTTTAATTTTGCTTCTTTAGCTGCGCGAAAGCGCCTTTCTCCTGCAACGATTTCATAGCCTTTTATAATGCTCTTTCGTACAATAAGAGGCTGAAGAATTCCGTGCTGTATAATGGAATTTTTCAACTCCTCAATGGCTTCAGGTTGGAATGATTTTCTTGGTTGGTATGGATTTGGCCGCAAACTTTTAATTGAAATCTCTTGTACTACTTCTTCTTTGCTGACTTCCATATTAGCAATAAGGGCATCAAGGCCTTTTCCCAGTCCTTTACCCATTCGCAACCACTTCCTTTGCCAAATCTATATATACTTCCGCTCCACGTGACTTAGGATCATAAATAATAATCGGTTCACCATGACTTGGTGCTTCGCTTAAACGTACAGTACGCGGTATGATTGTTTTATATACTTTATCCTGGAAGTACTTCTTAACCTCTTCTATGACTTGTATACCCAGGTTTGTACGGGCATCAAGCATCGTTAATAATACTCCCTCTATTTTTAAATCATGGTTCAAGTGCTTCTGAACTAATCTAACTGTATTAAGTAATTGACTGAGGCCTTCAAGGGCGTAGTATTCACATTGCACAGGTATAAGTACAGCATCAGATGCTGTCAGGGAATTGAGAGTCAATAAACCTAAAGATGGAGGACAATCAATAATAATATAATCATACTGATCAGTGACTGCTTCTAACGCTCTTTTCAGGCGTACTTCTCTGGATATTGTAGGCACCAATTCTATCTCAGCACCTGCAAGTTGAATAGTAGCTGGTATCACATCTAAATTTTCAACTTTTGTTGCTTTAATAACATCTGCAACATCAACATCATCGATAAGCACATCATAAATGCATTGTTCTACATCAGCTTTCTCAATCCCTACTCCGCTGGTCGCATTTCCTTGCGGATCAACATCGACTAGCAAAACTTTCTTTCCTATGTACGCCAAGCAGGCCCCCAAATTAACGGAAGTTGTTGTTTTACCAACTCCTCCTTTTTGGTTTGCAATAGATATTACTTTTCCCATGTTGTCACCTGCCTCACTTTACATTCAGACTTATAACGTTTCTATTTTAACATGTTTCTTTTTTTCACAGTTCATATAATTTAAAATATCATAAAAGAAATATCGATTCTTGTAAGATTATAAAAAAAATGGCAACCTACTGGATTGCCATTTTATCAATAAATGAATCTATTATTTCTTTTTTTTCGGAATGCGAATCGTGATTTGGTAAAAATCATCATACTCCGCTTCTTCTGAGTCTAAATTAATTCCATTATCCTTAACCATGCTCATTGATTGACGGATTGTATTAACAGCTATTCGCATATCCTTACTGAATGCTTTTCGAATCGCACGAGGCTTTTTGTCTTCATCTGCTGAGAGCAGTTTGCTGACTCGCTCTTCTGTCTGTTTCACATTCAATCCTTTACCGATGATTTCTTCAACAAGCTTTGCCTGTTTTTCGGGATCCTTCAGAGGAATTAAGGAACGTGCATGTCTTTCTGTAATGGTCTTTTGCATGACCGCTTCCTGAACTACCTTCGGCAATTTTAATAACCTAATTTTATTAGCAACCGTAGATTGTCCTATTCCAAGCCTGTTTGCCAGACCTTCCTGGGTTAATTGATGCAGTTCAATCAACTTGCTGTATGCTACAGCTTCTTCAATAGGTGATAATTCTTCACGTTGAAGGTTCTCTATTAAAGCTACGGAAGCTGTTTCAGTATCTGAAAGATTATTTATAATGGCAGGTATTTTTTCCCACCCTAATTTGCTTATAGCACGGTATCGGCGTTCACCCGCTATAATTTCAAATTGGCCATCATGAATCTCCCTGACTACAATCGGCTGAATAATGCCATGTGTCTCTATAGTCAGAGCCAGTTCTTCAATTTTTTCATCGTCGAAAATGCTTCTTGGCTGAAAACGATTTGGAACGATGGAAGAGATTGGTAATTTATGGATTTCATCGTGGTTTATTTCTTCTTTTAAAGCCTCAGTTTCGGGTTCTCTATCTACATTTTCTTCTTTATCTCCAAGTCCAAAAAAACGTGAAAAAGGATGTTTTGTCATCCCTACACCACCTTTAAAAAACTTCCAACTAGCTTAATTATATTGGCAAAAATCATATTAATATGAATTCCAACTGTCTCATAATTTGGCAATGACTATCTTTATTATACCGTCTTTTAGAATATCCGTCTCAATAAAGTTTATTCTAATGGCTGCTTATTCGGTGTCCCTGGTTTACGTGGATATTTTTTTGGTGTTTCCTTTACTTTATCAATCATAATAATATGACGTTTGCTATCTTCTTTAGGAAGTTGGAAATAGAAGTCTTTATTCATTTTACCACCTAAAATGGTCAGGGCTTTTTTTCCTGCCAATACTTCATCATCAGCACCTGCCCCTTTTAAGGCGATGAACTTTCCTCCTTTTTTTACTAAAGGAAGGCATAGCTCACTCAATACGGATAATCTGGCAACCGCTCTAGCTGTTACAAAGTCGTATTTTTCGCGGTGTTCTGCTAATTTCCCGAAAGTCTCTGCGCGATCATGATATAGACTTACATCCTGTAGACCCAATTCATCTGTTAACGTTTTTAGGAAAGTAATTCGCTTATTCAGAGAATCTACAATGGATAATTTTATAGATGGAAAGCATATTTTCAGCGGAATGCTAGGAAATCCTGCTCCTGCTCCAACATCACATAAAGTAATATCTTGATTAAAATCGATAAAAAATGATGGCGAAATAGAATCATAGAAGTGTTTTAAATAAACTTCTTCTTTATCTGTAATAGCTGTCAGGTTAACTTTTTCATTCCATTCTACCAACAATTTAAAATAAGTTTCAAATTGCTCAAGCTGAGAGGGAGAAAGAGCAATCCCCTTCTCCTCCAATGCATATTTAAATTCAGATATATTCATTTAATTACCTCTTAGTTATGGGGTATTTTTGCGATTTTACCTTGTTCAATATAAACAAGCAATATAGAAATATCGGCTGGATTGACTCCTGATATACGAGATGCCTGTGCCATTGATAAAGGACGGACCTCTTTCAACTTCTGGCGTGCTTCTGAAGCCAAGCCCGTGATCGCATCATAATCAATGAAATCAGGGATTCTCTTATTTTCCATCTTTTTCAGCTTTTCAACTTGCTGAATAGATTTTTCAATGTATCCCTCATATTTAACCTGTATCTCGACTTGTTCAGCTACATCGTCTGGCACTTCATTATCAGACGGGATTAATTGGCTGATATGTTTGTATGTCAATTCAGTCCGTCGTAACAGTTCATTGCCGCGTATTCCATCCTTCAGCTCACTGCTACTCCATTCTCTCAAATAGGATTGAGTCGTTTCATTCGGCTTAATAATAGTAGTAGCAAGCCTTTCGATTTCATTCTGAATCGCTTGTTTTTTAGTTAAGAAGCGTTCATAACGGTCACTACTGATCAACCCAATACGATAGCCTATTTCTGTTAATCTCAAGTCAGCATTATCATGTCTCAGCAATAAACGATACTCAGCGCGGGATGTCAGCAGTCTATAAGGTTCATTTGTTCCTTTCGTTACTAAGTCATCGATCAGAACCCCTATATAAGCGTCCGAACGGCTCAGAATGATCTCTTCTTCGTTTAGAGCTCTTCGGCCCGCGTTAATACCTGCCATTAATCCCTGACCGGCAGCTTCTTCATAACCTGAAGTACCATTGATCTGCCCAGCTGTATATAAATTTTTAATTTTCTTCGTTTCTAAGGTTGGCCATAATTGTGTCGGTACAATAGCATCATATTCAATTGCATAACCAGCTCGCATCATTTGTACATTTTCGAGTCCTGGTATAGTCGCAAGTATTTCTTTTTGCACGTCTTCCGGCAAACTTGTAGAGAGTCCTTGGACATATACTTCATTTGTATTCCTGCCTTCAGGCTCAAGGAAGATTTGATGTCTAGGCTTATCATTAAAACGAACCACTTTATCTTCTATTGATGGGCAATAACGCGGTCCCGTACCCTTAATCATTCCTGAATACATAGGAGATCGGTGTAGATTATTATCTATAATTGTATGTGTTCCTTCATTCGTATACGTAAGCCAGCATGGCAATTGGTCTGTGATATAGGCTGTTGTTTCGTAAGAAAAGGCTCTTGGTATATCATCGCCTGGCTGTATTTCCGTTTTATTATAGTCAATTGTATCACCGTTTACCCTTGGTGGTGTACCTGTTTTAAAACGAACTAAATCAAGACCGAGTTCTTCCAGGTGCTCGGAAAGCTTGATGGATGGCTGCTGATTGTTTGGACCGCTGGAGTATTTTAGTTCTCCTAAAATAATTTCTCCACGTAAAAAAGTACCTGTTGTGATAACAACTGCTTTTGAATGATAAATGGCACCTGTCTGCGTAATGACGCCTTTACATTCTCCGTCCTCAATTAATAAACGGTCTACCATTCCTTGCATTAAGGTTAGGTTTTTTTCGTTTTCAAGGGTTCTTTTCATTTCATTTTGGTAAGCGAACTTATCTGCCTGCGCTCTTAACGCACGAACAGCCGGTCCTTTACCTGTATTGAGCATTCTCATCTGTACATGGGTCTTATCAATATTCTTACCCATCTCACCGCCCAAAGCATCAATCTCTCTGACTACAATCCCTTTTGCAGGTCCTCCCACTGAAGGATTGCAGGGCATGAACGCAACCATATCTAAATTAATTGTTAATACAAGTGTTTTAGCCCCTTGTCTGGCTGCGGCCAGGCCTGCTTCACAGCCTGCATGTCCTGCCCCTATTACTATTACATCATATTCACCAGCATGATATGCCATTGTTTTACCTCCTTATTTCCCAAGACAAAACTGCGAAAACAACTGATTGATTAAACTTTCATGGACACTTTCTCCAATAACTTCCCCTAATAGTTCCCATGATTTTGTTAAATCAATTTGAACCAGGTCAATTGGCACACCTTCGTTAATGCCAGCCAGTGCATCATCAATTGCCTCTTTAGCTTGATTCAAAAGGGCAATATGACGTGCGTTAGATACATATGTCGCATCGCCGGAATTTAAATTTCCTTCAAAGAAAAGGCCAGAAATGGCTTCTTCTAAGTCATCAACGCCTTTATCTTCTTTTAACGATGTTAAAATAATCGAATAGTTCTTTGCGACAGCTTTTACTTTATTTATATCTAGTTTGCCAGGAAGATCCGTTTTGTTAATCAGCACGATGACATCCATTCCATCTACCGCTTCAAACAATCGTTGATCTTCTTCAGTAAACTCTTCTGCATGGTTTAACACCAGTAAAATCAAATCAGCTTTTTTTAATACTTCTCTGGAACGTTCCACTCCGATACGTTCAACAATATCTTCAGTTTCACGAATCCCGGCAGTATCCACTAAACGCAGCGGTACTCCTCTTACATTAACATATTCTTCAATTACATCCCTTGTTGTTCCTGGAATATCTGTAACAATCGCTTTATTTTCATGGACCAAACTATTTAATAAAGAAGATTTCCCTACATTTGGTCTTCCAACAATAACAGTTGAAATACCTTCTCTTAAAATTTTCCCTTGATGGCTGGTTTGCAGTAATTTTTCTATTTCTACACTGACATTTTCACAGCGTTCTTTAAATAAGTGATGGGTCATTTCCTCTACATCATCATATTCTGGATAATCTATATTCACTTCGACCTGTGCCAATGTTTCAAGAATATCCTGGCGCAGGTTTTTTATTAATCTTGATAGTTTACCCTCTATTTGCCCTAAAGCTACATTCATTGCTTTATCTGTTTTGGCCCTGATTAAGTCCATGACCGCTTCTGCCTGAGATAAATCAATCCGTCCATTTAGAAATGCCCGTTTTGTAAACTCACCAGGTTCAGCTAAAGTAGCTCCCTGTCTTAAAATCAGTTGAAGTACCCTATTCACGGAAACTAAGCCACCGTGGCAATTGATCTCAACGATATCTTCACGTGTGAACGTATTTGGAGCTTTTAGAACGGTCACCATTACTTCTTCTATTATGGAATTCGTTTTAGGGTCTATAATATTCCCATAATGGATCGTATGGCTTGGGACTTCAGTCAATCTTTTTCCTTTTGGACTGCGATAGACCGTATCGGCAATATTGATTGCTTCATTGCCACTAATACGAACGATCCCAATCGCTCCCTCTCCCATTGGAGTCGATATCGCAGCAATTGTATCAAAATCCATGAAGTATACTCCTTTCAAAAAAAATCATCAGTACTATTATAAATCGGCCGACATTTTGTATCCGCCGTTATTATCCACAATCATTAAAATGCAGTACGTATAATTTTAACTTATCCACATGTGAATAACAAGAATCTAAGCACATTCTTCCTTTTCTTGACCTCAATATCTAATCCAGCAGTTAGATTTGCAGGTTGATCGATTTATGCTAAGGCGTTTTCTTAACACAACGTTCGACTATCTATACACCTGCCTCTATAAAAGTTCAAAAAAACAGATAATCCATTCATGCCTAAACCGCTCCATTAAAAAAAATCTCCGAAAGCATTCGGAGATTTTAATCACTCTATTTATTTTGAAGCAATCACAATATGGCGATTAGGTTCGGATCCGGCAGAGTACGTTTTGACTTTTTTATTATTCATCAATGCCGCATGAATTACTTTTCTTTCAAAGGATGGCATCGGCTCCAAGGCCACTTCTTTTTTGGTATAAATAGCTTTGTTTGCCATTTTCTCTGCAAGATTGGCTAAAACTTCATTTCTTCGGCTCCGATAATCCTCTGCATCCAGCATAACTGTTAAATATTGAGTAGAGTTTTTATTGGCTACAAGTTGGGTCAGGTATTGAAGGGAATTTAAGGTTTGTCCTCTTTTCCCAATCAACATAGCAATTTTCTCGCCGGATAACTCAAATGTAACCATTTTACCTGCTTGCTTATAATGAACATGTACCTGCGCACCCATTTTCTCTGCTACTCTCTCGATGAATTGTTTTGCTTCTGCCAAAGGATCAGGCTTAACCGTCACCTTCACAATAGCTGGTCTTGAGCCGAATAGGCCTAAAAACCCTTTTTTACCTTCATCAACAACTTGGATGTCAATCTTATCTTTCGTTGTATTTAATTCTTTAAGAGCAGTTTCAACAGCTTGATTAACTGACTGGGCTGTAGCGGTTACTTGTTTCACTTTTTCTTACCTCCAGCATTTCCGGTTGATTTATCAGCTTTTGCTTGCTTTAAATCAGGCCCTTTAATGAAGTAAGTTTGGGCAATGGAGAATATATTACCAACAACCCAGTATAAAGATAATGCTGCCGGGAAGTTAATTGCGAATACAATAATCATAATCGGCATAATATATAGCATCATTTGCATTTGTGGATTGTTTTCTTGTCCAACCATGGATATTTTTTGTTGTATAAAGGTAGTCGCTCCTGCAATTAGCGGAAGAATAAAGTAAGGATCCTTGTCTCCTAAATCAAACCAAAGGAAACTATGATTAGCTATTTCAGTCGTTCTCATGATCGCATGATAGAACGCAATCAAAATCGGCATTTGAACAAAAATTGGTAAACATCCCGCTAAAGGATTTACACCATGTTTTTGGAACAGTGCCATTGTTTCCTGTTGCAGCTTTTGCTGAGTTTCAGCATCTTTAGAGCTATATTTCTCTTTTAATCTATTCATTTCCGGTTGAATAGCTTGCATCGCTTTTGTACTTTTAATTTGTTTAATCATCAATGGTAAAATCAATAATCTAACCAATACTGTGACTATAATAATTGATATTCCATATTTATTACCTAATAACTCAGCCATTTTGATTATCAGCCAGGAAAGCGGATAAACAAAGTATTGATTCCAAATACCTGAACTCTCTGAAGTGATCGGCTGATTAACCTCGCTACACCCAGACAGCACAGCGATGAGAAAAATAACCGAACCAAAGAGAAGCATATGTTTCTTCTTCAAGCCTTATTTCCTCCTAACTACTTAAAAGGTTTTAACCTCTTATATGCAATGAATGTATTTTAACATCTTTTAGATGTCCATGCCTATCATGTTTTTAGGCTTTTTATGACAAAAAAGCCACGCTTACATTTTTTTTAAAACTCCTGCACGTTTTAAAACATGAATAAGGCTTGCTTTCGATTCATGAAAATCCATTTCTGAAGTTGGCTTTCTGGCCACTATAATATAGTCATTTCCCTTCATGATTCGATCTTCTAGTTCTAAGAAAGTTTGTCTTACATGGCGTTTAACACGGTTTCGTGTCACTGCGTTACCAATCTTCTTACTTACTGAAAGGCCAAGGCGAAATTCTGCCTGTTCCCTCTTTTTAAATACGTAAATAACAAATTGTCTGTTTGCAAAAGACTTCCCCTTTTTAAATACTTCCTGGAATTCTTTATTCTTTTTTATCCTGCGCTCTTTGTTCATTTATCCACCTGCACTTAACAAATACGTTCAACTTTTAAATGGGTTTCAACTTCTCCCTACACCCATTATATTTCCATTGTACATCATTAACAAATTTTCACCTTATTAATACATCAATTTACATCTATCCATTATTATCTTTGGATCTATTTCCATCCAAAACCGCCTTAAACTTAAAAAAAGACCACTGAATGGTCAGTGGTCTAGGCAGATAAAACTTTTCTTCCTTTACGACGACGAGCTGCAAGAACACGACGTCCGTTTTTAGTGCTCATACGGGCACGGAACCCATGAACTTTGCTGTGTTTACGTTTATTTGGTTGGTACGTTCTTTTCATATTAGTACACCTCCCTGAGGATTACAGTTAAAGACAGTCTTTACAATTATATAGATGAGGATACCAAATTGTCAACTCATACTTTGGAAACACCACATACACTCCTAAAAGTTCTCATTCATTTCATCATAATGACGAACGCATGAACATAAACTCAAATCCTTTTTATAAATTAAACTTGCCGTCTATGGATAGGTTGTGGATAATTAACTTAGTCAATTTTAACAATCCACACCCCTTTTCGACAGGTTTTGCACAAATCAACTTCTTGTGGAAAACTTTAATCCCCATTCACTGCTTCTTGTGGATAAACAACAAAAAACGTTGCAACTCCTGCGAATTTTTGATATCATATTTTTTGTTTTCATTCTTAATAACTTATCCACAGAAATAATTATCCACAGAGTGTTAATAACATGTGGATAGGATTTTGCACAGTATCGTATAACTTTGTCCACAGGGAGTGGATATTGTCGAAAACTTATAATCCCCATAATATTCCTTATGCATGGTTTTTTATATTTATACATTTCCTATTTTATATTGTTTTAATTCGAGTTTATGGTGGTTTGGCTGTCTTTGAAGGAGGATCGACGAGTGAAAAATATAGATGAACTATGGAAGCACTCATTATCAATATTAGAAAAGAAAATAAGCAAGCCAAGCTTTGAAACCTGGCTAAAATCAACAAAAGCTCATTCCTTAAAAAAGGATACACTCACTGTAGTGGCACCAAACGAATTTGCCCGCGATTGGCTGGAAGAACGTTATTCAGATGTAATAGGTGAGGTATTATACGAGATTACAGGTGAGCAATTGGAAGTTAAGTTCATTATTCCTCATAATCAAACGGAAGAAGAATACGATTTACCGGCTCCTGCTAAAAGGGTTAGAAGATCAGATGAAGAGCAACATGATATTCCATCAACCTTATTAATACCAAAGTATACGTTTGATACTTTTGTAATCGGGTCCGGAAACCGTTTTGCCCATGCTGCTTCTTTGGCGGTAGCTGAAGCTCCTGCTAAAGCATATAATCCATTATTTATTTATGGTGGAGTTGGGCTTGGCAAGACGCACTTAATGCATGCAATCGGCCACTATGTATTAGAGCACAACCCGTCAGCTAAGGTCGTTTATTTGTCTTCTGAGAAGTTTACAAATGAGTTTATTAACTCAATCAGGGACAATCGAGCTGAAGATTTCCGAAATAAGTATCGCAGTGTGGATGTACTGCTAATTGATGATATTCAATTCCTTGCTGGAAAAGAATCGACTCAGGAGGAATTTTTCCACACATTTAATGCGCTTCATGAGGAAAGTAAGCAAATCGTAATCTCAAGTGACCGCCCTCCGAAGGAGATTCCAACGCTTGAAGACCGGTTGCGATCTCGTTTCGAATGGGGTTTGATTACAGATATTACTCCTCCGGATCTAGAAACAAGAATTGCGATTTTGCGAAAAAAAGCAAAGGCTGAACGTTTGGATATTTCAAATGAAGTCATGATTTATATCGCAAATCAAATCGATTCAAATATTCGTGAGCTCGAAGGTGCACTCATACGGGTTGTAGCTTATTCTTCTTTAATAAATAAGGATATAAACGCTGATTTAGCCGCTGAAGCTCTGAAAGATATTATTCCTAATTCGAAACCAAAAATTATTTCTATTTCGGATATTCAGAAGGTGGTTGGAGAATACTTTAATATAAAATTAGATGACTTCAAAGCTAAAAAGCGGACAAAATCGATTGCTTTTCCAAGACAGATTGCTATGTATCTCTCCAGAGAAATGACAGACTATTCTCTTCCGAAGATTGGCGAAGAGTTTGGAGGACGCGATCATACAACCGTTATACATGCTCATGAAAAAATATCTAAGCTACTACAAAGCGATCCTCAGATGCAGGATCATATTAAAGAAATTACCTTAAAACTGAACAGTCACTAATCAACAAAGAAGTTATTAACTGTTGATAATCAATCAAGTTTCTATCAAGATTACTCACAGTCTGTCCACATGTGGATAGACTGTTTTTCAGTCAAAAAGTATAGTTATCCACATTTCCACAGGACCTACTATTACTTCTTCTTTTATTTTTATAAATAAATTAATAAATATGTATCTAAAATCAATCATCATTACTGGGAGGATTTCATATGAAAATTACGATTCAGCGTGACCGTCTGGTCCAAAGCGTAACGGATGTTCTAAAAGCCGTTTCAACTCGAACAACTATACCGATTCTTACTGGAATAAAAATTAAAGCCAATGAAGAAGGAGTCACCTTAACTGGAAGTGATTCTGATATTTCAATTGAATCTTTCATTCCAGCAGAAGAAGACGGTAATGAATTAGTTGAAGTAAAAGAATCTGGATCTATTGTTTTACCAGCCCGTTTCTTTGCTGATATCGTAAAAAAACTTCCTGAAAGCACAGTAGATTTGGAAGTATATGCACATTTACAAACAATTATTCGTTCAGGAAAAGCTGAATATAAACTAAATGGATTAAACGCTGAAGATTATCCACAGCTTCCTCAAATGGAAGAACAGCATATGTATTCCATGCCAATCGATTTGTTAAAAAATATCATTCGTCAAACAATCTTTGCAGTGTCCACCTCAGAAACACGCCCTGTGTTGACAGGTGTAAACTGGCGTATTGAAGATGGGCAACTTATCTGTATTGCAACAGACAGTCATCGACTGGCTATGAGGAAAACAGTGATTAATGGAAATGGTGACAGCTATAGTGTAGTAGTTCCTGGAAAAAGCTTAAGTGAACTAAGCAAAATTCTTGATGATACGGATGATGAAATCAAAATTATATTTACAGAAAATCAAGTTCTGTTTAAATCAAAGAATTTATTGTTCTTCTCAAGATTATTAGAAGGAAATTACCCTGACACTTCTCGATTAATTCCAAACGAGAGTAAAACAGATGTTAAAATCAATACTAAAGAACTGCTCCATGCCATTGATCGTGCATCTTTATTAGCACGAGAAAGCCGAAATAATGTTGTTAAGCTTTCCACGATTGAAGATTCTTATATTGAAATTTCCTCCCATACACCAGAAGTTGGAACGGTTACGGAAGAAATTGTTACTCAAATGATTGAAGGTGAGGAATTAAAAATCTCCTTTAGTGCGAAATATATGATGGATGCTTTAAAAGCATTGGATGTAACTGAAGTGACGATTAATTTTACCGGGGCCATGAGACCATTTGTTCTTAAAGGTGTAGAAGATGACAGCATGCTGCAGCTTATATTGCCTGTAAGAACATATTAATTTTATTGATCCAAAGAACCTGTTTGTAGATAAGCATCGAAACAGGTTCTTTTTGTGCAAAACCAAATTATTTAGTAAAATAAACTTTTAGAGACTTTTACAGGTGGGATTTTATGATGGAATCAATACGTATTCAAACCGAGTATATAACCCTCGGACAATTTTTAAAATTAGCGAGTATCATCGACACTGGAGGAAGTGCAAAATGGTTTCTTTCAGAATATGAAGTATATGTGAATGGTGAACTGGATGTTCGCAGAGGCAAAAAACTCCGGGTTGGAGACCGTATTGAAATCCCGGACGTCGGTTCCTATATTATTACGGATTAAAGTAAAGGATCTGAGATATGTATCTTGAAAAGATTAGTCTTCAACATTACAGAAACTATGAAAATCTGACTGCAGAGTTTGAAAATAAAGTGAACGTTATACTGGGGGAGAATGCTCAGGGAAAAACAAACGTGATGGAAGCTATGTATGTATTGGCAATGGCTAAGTCTCACCGCACCTCAAATGATAAAGATCTTATTCTGTGGGATAAAGAATATGCTAGAATAGAGGGAAGAGTGCTAAAAACCAGAGGATCACTTCCTTTGGAACTGACTATTTCCAAAAAGGGGAAAAAGGCCAAAAGTAATCATATAGAGCAAAAGCGTTTAAGCCAGTATATTGGCAATATGAATGTCATTATGTTTGCTCCTGAGGATTTAAACCTTGTTAAGGGCAGCCCTTTAATCAGAAGACGATTTATAGATATGGAGATAGGACAAGTATCACCTGTTTATTTACATGACATTAACCAATACCAAAAAATTCTAAATCAGCGTAATGCATTTTTGAGACAAGTACAACTGAGTAAAAAATCAGATGATGCCATGCTTGCTGTTCTAAACGAACAATTCATTCATTATGCTGCAAGAATTCTTTTGAAGAGATTTGAGTTTCTTGAATTGCTTAAAAGTTGGGCAAAACCTATCCATAATGGTATTTCAAGAGGACTTGAAGTATTGGATATTCAATATAAACCATCCATAGAGGTATCAGAATCTATGGATTTGTCGAAAATAGTAGAAAGATTTCAGGAAAAATTTGATAAAATAGGTTCAAGAGAAAAAGAACGTGGCACAACCTTAATTGGTCCACACAGAGATGACCTGCAATTTTTCGTAAATGGACATGATGTTCAAACGTTTGGATCACAAGGGCAGCAAAGAACTACGGCATTGTCTTTGAAATTAGCTGAAATTGAACTGATCCATTCGGAAATTAATGAATATCCAATTCTTTTACTTGATGATGTTCTGTCTGAATTGGATGACTACAGACAATCTCATTTGCTGAATACCATTCAAGGTAAGGTACAAACATTTGTTACGACCACAAGTGTTGACGGAATAGATCATCGAACATTGAGAGAAGCTGCGACCTTTCAAGTGAAAAGCGGAGCAATGTCCAGAGTGAAATGAGGTGGTTAGGATGTATCTTCATGTCGGAAACGATACTGTAATTAAAATCAGTGAACTAGTTACTGTACTTGATGCCAAGATGCTAACTGCTTCACCTGGTTTGCAAAAATTTTTAGATGAAAATAAGGTCATTGATCTGACAGAAGGTAATGCAAAATCAATTGTGGTTACCACACATCACATCTATCTCTCACCAATTGGATCAACTGCTTTGAAAAGAAAATCCGCAAAAATGTCTACGTTGTAACACAACCGATAAGATACGAAATAAAAGCATGAAAAGTGTAGGTGAAATGGTTTGACAATGGAGCAAAAAGAAATACAAAAAGAATCCTATGATGAAAACCAGATACAAATACTTGAAGGGCTAGAAGCAGTACGTAAAAGACCCGGTATGTATATTGGTTCCACAAGTTCCAGAGGACTCCATCATTTGGTCTGGGAAATTGTTGATAACAGTATCGATGAAGCTTTGGCAGGATATTGTGATGAAATCAATGTATTCATCAATAAAGATAACAGTATTACGGTAAAGGATAACGGGCGTGGTATTCCTGTTGGTATACATGAAAAAGTAGGTCGTCCTGCAGTAGAGGTTATTATGACTACCTTACATGCCGGCGGTAAATTTGGCGGTGGAGGCTACAAGGTCTCAGGCGGTCTTCATGGTGTAGGGGCTTCAGTTGTTAATGCCCTTTCAACGGAATTGTCTGTTCAAGTAGAGCGTGAAGGAAAGATACATCTTCAACGATTTGAAAGAGGCGTACCAAAAGGTGAGCTTGAGATCTTAGGTGAGTCCGATCGTACTGGTACAACCATTACGTTTAAACCAGATGGTGAGATTTTTACGGAAACTCTTATTTATGAATATGAGATTCTCGCAGTTAGGTTAAGAGAATTAGCCTTCTTAAATCGTGGCATTAAGATTACGATTAAGGATGAACGTGAAGATGGAAAAGAAAATGAATATTACTATGAAGGCGGCATTAAATCCTATGTTGAACACCTCAACCGCACAAGAGAGGTACTTCATGAAGAGCCGATCTTTGTTGAAGGCTCAAGAGACGGTATTTCTGTCGAGATTGCTTTGCAATACAATGATAGTTTTACAAGTAATATTTATTCATTTGCCAACAACATTCATACCTATGAAGGTGGAACACACGAATCTGGATTTAAAACAGCCTTAACACGTGTAATCAATGATTATGCAAGGAAATATGGCATTTTCAAGGAAAATGATTTGAATTTAACCGGTGAAGATGTCCGTGAAGGCTTAACGGCGATTGTATCAATCAAACATCCGAATCCACAGTTTGAAGGACAAACGAAAACCAAACTTGGTAATTCTGAGGCACGGACAATCACAGATTCCGTTTTCTCTGAAAAAATGGAGAAATTTATGCTTGAAAATCCAAGTGTTGCAAGAAAAATTATTGATAAAGGTTTAATGGCAGCCAGAGCGAGAGCGGCGGCTAAGAAGGCTAGAGAGCTGACAAGAAGAAAGAGTGCATTGGAAATTTCCAATTTACCAGGGAAGTTAGCTGACTGTTCTTCAAAAGATCCATCCATCAGCGAGATTTATATCGTTGAGGGTGACTCTGCCGGTGGATCGGCAAAATCCGGCCGTGATCGTCACTTCCAAGCCATCTTGCCATTGCGCGGAAAAATATTGAATGTAGAGAAAGCGCGTCTGGACAGAATTCTTGGCAATCAGGAGATCAGAATGATTGTAACGGCTTTAGGAACAGGAATTGGCGAAGATTTTGATATTACGAAGGCGCGATATCATAAAGTTGTCATCATGACTGATGCCGATGTCGATGGTGCCCATATCAGAACTTTATTGCTGACGTTCTTCTATCGTTATATGCGACCGATTATTGAAAATGGTTATATTTATATTGCGCAGCCGCCTTTATACAAAATACAGCAAGGCAAACGTATACAATATGCCTATAATGACCGAGAGCTGGAAACTATCATGAAGGAACTTCCGAGCCAGCCAAAACCTGGTCTGCAGCGTTATAAAGGTTTGGGAGAAATGAATGCAACCCAACTATGGGATACAACAATGGATCCGGAACACAGAACGTTGTTGCAGGTTACCCTGGAAGATGCAATTGATGCAGATGAAACATTTGAAATGCTAATGGGTGACAAGGTAGAACCTCGTCGTAATTTCATTGAAGACAATGCTCTGCATGTTAAGAATCTGGATATATAATTTTTTCAGTAAGGCTTTAATGGGATTGTTATGAGTTTGGGGAATAGCGATCCATACATTTTCTCTGCAGGATAGACAACATCTATCCTGTCTTTTTACATGTATAACTGGATTTTGCGGATAAGAGGAGGTAATTCCATGGCGGAAATGGAAAACTCGAGAGTAAAAGAAATAAATATAAGTCATGAAATGAGAACATCATTCTTGGATTATGCTATGAGTGTTATCGTAGCCAGAGCACTTCCAGATGTTCGTGACGGGTTGAAACCTGTTCATAGACGTGTTTTGTATGCTATGAATGATTTAGGTATGACATCCGATAAAGCATTTAAGAAATCAGCACGTATCGTTGGTGAAGTTATCGGTAAGTACCATCCTCATGGTGATACGGCAGTCTATGACACGATGGTTCGTATGGCTCAGGATTTCAACCTTAGATATATGCTGGTTGAGGGACATGGTAACTTTGGGTCTGTTGATGGTGATTCAGCTGCGGCGATGCGTTATACAGAAGCCCGTATGTCTAAAATATCAATGGAACTAGTTAGAGACTTAAACAAAGATACAATTGATTACCGAGACAATTATGATGGTTCAGAAAAGGAACCTGTCGTACTTCCATCACGTTTTCCTAACCTACTTGTAAATGGTTCTTCCGGAATTGCAGTTGGTATGGCTACGAATATCCCTCCACATCAGTTGGGAGAGGTAATTGATGGGGTGCTTGCTTTAAGTAAAGACCCTGAAATCACCATACAGGAATTGATGGAAATTATCCCTGGACCAGATTTTCCAACTGCTGGTCAAATTTTAGGAAGAAGCGGTATTCGCAAAGCTTACGAAACTGGCCGTGGTTCTATCACGCTAAGAGCAAGATCGTTTATTGAAGAGAAATCAAACGGCAAACAGGTCATTATTGTAACGGAACTTCCATACCAAGTGAACAAAGCCAAGTTGGTTGAGCGTATTGCAGAGTTGGTACGTGATAAGAAAATCGAAGGTATTACAGACTTACGAGATGAGTCAGACCGTAATGGAATGCGTATCGTAATTGAATTAAGAAGAGACACAAATGCCAATGTACTTTTAAATAATTTGTATAAGCACACAGCTATGCAAACGACCTTTGGTATTAACATGCTCTCTCTTGTTGATGATCAGCCGAAGGTTCTGAATCTAAAACAAATGCTTTATTACTATTTGGAACATCAGAAGGTAATTATTCGCAGAAGAACGCAATTTGAACTTCGAAAAGCAGAAGCAAGAGCGCATATTTTAGAAGGACTACGAATTGCCCTAGATCATATTGATGAAATTATAGCCTTAATCCGTGGTTCTCAAACTACTGATATTGCCCGAGAAGGATTAATGACTAAATTCGAATTGTCTGAAAAGCAAGCTCAGGCAATCCTTGATATGCGTCTACAACGATTAACAGGTCTAGAAAGAGATAAAATCGAAAATGAATATAATGAGCTTATGACATTGATTGGTGAGTTAAGAGCAATCCTTGCCGATGAAGAAAAGCTTCTAGACTTAATTCGTGAAGAGTTATCTGAGATTAAAGAACGTTTTAATGACGAGAGAAGAACAGAAATTGTTCTGACCGGCTTGGAGCATATTGAGGATGAAGATTTAATTCCTCAAGAAAATATCGTAATCTCTTTAACAAATAAAGGATATATTAAGCGTCTTCCAGCCTCAACATATAGAAGTCAGCGTCGTGGAGGACGTGGTATTCAGGGAATGGGCACCAATGAGGATGATTTCGTTGAACACCTGCTTACAACTTCCACGCATGATACGATCCTTTTCTTCACGAATAAAGGGAAAGTATATCGTTCGAAGGGGTACGAAATCCCTGAATATGGACGGACTGCTAAAGGTCTTCCGATAATAAACTTACTCGAAATTGATAAAGACGAGTGGGTTAATGCGATTATTCCGGTTGAAGAATTTGTGGATGATTGGTTCTTATTCTTTACAACTAAACAAGGGATATCCAAACGTTCTCCATTATCTTCATTTGCCAATATAAGAAATAACGGATTGATTGCAGTTGGTTTACGTGAGAACGATGAATTGATTTCCGTTAAACTAACCGATGGAACTCGAAACATTATCATTGGAACAAAAGAAGGTCAATTGATTCGTTTCCCAGAAACTGATGTCCGTTCAATGGGACGTACAGCAACCGGGGTTAAGGGTATTACCTTAAGCGAGAATGATGAAGTAGTCGGTATGGATATACTTGAAGAAAACGATGATATATTAATTGTTACTCGCAATGGTTATGGGAAGCGGACCGGCGAAGAAGAATATAGAATTCAAAGCCGTGGCGGTAAAGGAATCAAGACGTGTAATATAACGGATAAAACAGGTTCTTTAGTATCTGTAAAAACTGTTACAGGTGAAGAAGATCTAATGGTTATTACAGCTGCTGGTGTTATCATCCGTATGGATGTAGGTCAAATTTCCCGTTTAGGAAGAAATACAATGGGAGTTAAATTGATCAGACTTGAAGCAGGTGATGATCAGTTTGTATCCACAGTGGCCAAAGTACAAAAAGAAGAAGAATCTCCTGAGGATGACGAACAGGAATTATCAGGAGAAGAATCAGAACTAAGTACAGATATTGATTTACAGGAACCAACTGAAGAAGATGAAGAATAAAAACTTACTACATTACGTTTGTATTAAATAGGTTTTTTACTGATAACACCTCTTTCATATAGAAAGAGGTGTTGTTTTTTTATAGATTATTTGCGTCAATTATTGTTTATTTAGCATTGGGGCATAAAACTTGGCCTGTTTATGGAAGTGTGAGAATGAGTTATAAAAATGTGTAGATTATAGTAACTGTAACTGAGAGAATGCCGCTAATCATAGTTGGTTATAAGCCTGTTTATATTTGTTTTATATTTTTTATAAAAAAGTATTGCATTCTCGATTATAAGTTGATATACTAATTTAGCTGACCGAGAAACACAGGGAAGCAAAGAAAGATAAAAAACAAATTAAAAAAAGTTGTTGACAAAAGGTTGCTAACTTGATATGATAGTTAAGTCGCCGAAACGACAACAAAACAGATTGTTCTTTGAAAACTAAACAAAACGAAACGCCAAGCAAGTCTAAAATAAGAGATTTTTAAAATCTCGTCAATTTGCTTTAAAAAATAGCTAGATCAAACATCTTATGGAGAGTTTGATCCTGGCTCAGGACGAACGCTGGCGGCGTGCCTAATACATGCAAG